>CAYSCA010000273.1:0-3956 GCA_964429465.1 uncultured Rhodospirillaceae bacterium | reverse complement strand
AAGAAGGCGGTGCTGCTGTACTTCCGCACCCAGGACATGGAGCTGGTCGAGTCCTATCCGGCGCCGTTCTGGGACAAGATCCCCGCGCGCTTCGCCGACTTCGACGAGAGCGCCTTCCGCAAGCTCGGCGCGCGCGTGGTCCCGGGCGCGATCGTCCGCCGCGGCGCGCACATCGGCAAGGACGTGGTGCTGATGCCGAGCTTCGTCAACATCGGCGCGTACGTGGGGGCGGGCACCATGGTCGACACCTGGGCCACGGTCGGCTCCTGCGCGCAGGTCGGCAAGCACTGCCACCTGTCCGGCGGCGCCGGCATCGGCGGCGTGCTCGAGCCGCTGCAGGCCGCGCCCACGATCATCGAGGACCACTGCTTCATCGGCGCGCGCTCGGAAGTGGTCGAGGGCGTGATCGTGGAAGAAGGCGCCGTGCTCTCCATGGGCGTCTATCTGGGCGCGACGACCAAGATCATCGATCGCGCCACGGGCGAGGTCTTCATCGGCCGCGTGCCGGCCTATTCGGTGGTGGTCTCGGGCAACATCCCCGGCAAGCCCCTGCCCGACGGCACCCCCGGCCCGTCGCTCTACTGCGCGGTGATCGTCAAGCGCGTGGATGCCCAGACGCGCTCGAAGACCTCGATCAACGAGCTTCTCCGCGACTGAACACCTTTCGTTAAGGGCTGGCGGCGAGACTTCTGGGCGATTCGGACCCGCCCATGACCAAACTCCTCCGCCTCGACCCGAACAGCTTCCGCCGCGCCACCATCCTGGTGGCCGAGGGCGACCGGGGCCTGCGCCGCGCGCTGCGCGACGTGCTGCTCGGCATGGGCTTTCCCGTCATCTTCGTTTCCGGCACGATGGCCGAGACGCAGCGTCATGTGCTGCAGCAGAGCCCGAGCGTCATCCTGCTCGACAACCGGCTGCCCGGCGGCGACGGTGTGAGCTTCACCCGCCGCCTGCGCCGCGACATATCGCATGGCCAGATCCCGATCATCCTGATGGCCGAAGCGCCGGACGCCGCCCTGGTGGCGGCCGCCCGCGATGCCGGCGTCAGCGAGATCGTGGTCAAGCCGATCTCGGTCGAGGCCCTGGTCAAGCGGCTGGCGCATGCCCTGCAGCTGCCGCGGCGATTCATCCGGGTCGAGAGCTTTATCGGTCCCGACCGGCGGCGGCTGGGCGAGCGGCGGCGCCTTGAGCGGCGGACCCATCCGCCGGCGGCAACGGGAGCCGAACGGCGGCAGCGCTCGACCCGCCGCCTCGGCAAGGATCGCCGCCGGCCGGAATAAGCGCTCCATCCGGCGTGCCGTGCAGTTTGTACGCTTGCATTACAATTACGCTTCTCTACAATCGCGGCCTTATCGGGCGGCGCCTCTTGCAGGCAGCGCCGCGCAGGCAGGGAGAGCGGGTCAGCGATGCCGGCATCAGCATCGGCCAAGCCCAAGGAAACCCGAGTCAGGGAAACCGGGGTCAGGGGAGCGAAAGCCGTCCGCGCGCCGCGCGCCGCCGGCGCCGCGCGCGCCGTCGATTACGGCAGCCTGCCCCGCCATGTCGGCTATCTGCTGCGGCTGGCGCAGCTGCGCGTCTGGTACGATTTCTACGGCCGCATGGGCGAAACCGGCATCAGCCCGTCGCTGTTCTCGGCCCTGATCCTGGTCGAACGCAATCCCGGCCTGCAGCAGAGCCGGCTGGGCGAGGCGCTCGGCGTCGCGCGCTCCGGCGCGATGACCATGGTCGACCGCCTGGAGCGGCTGGGCCTGGTGGAACGCCGCGCCGATCCCGCCGACCGCCGCGCCTATGGGCTGTTTCTCAGCGCCGACGGGCAGCGCCGCATGACCGACATCACCGCCCGCGTCGCCGAGCATGACCGGCTTATCAACGCGGTGCTGACTCCCGACGAACATCGCAGCCTGATGCAGCTGCTGCAGAAATTCATCTCGGCCAAGGCGCCGGAGCCCGGCGTCCATTCCGCGCCGGACGACGATCCGCTACCATCGCGCCAGAAGCGCTCCGCCGCCCTGGCCAGGTAAACACCGCAAAAGACCACAGGAAAGACCACCGGGAGGAAACGTCATGACAAAGATTACCCGTCGCCAGTTCGCTGCCGGCACTGCCGCCAGCGCCGCCCTGCTCGCCGGCAGCGCGAAATTCAACATCGTCCGCGCCCAGGGCAAGACCCTGAAGATCGGCTCGATCCATCCGCGCTCCGGCTTCCAGGCCCAGCTCGGCATCGCCTGCCAGCGCGGCATCGACATCGCGCCGAAGGTGCTGAAGCAGCTCGGCATGGGCGCCGATATCGAGATCATGAGCGCCGACACCGAATCCAACGTCGATGTCGCCCGCAGCCGCGCCGAGAAGCTGATCAATGACGGCGCCAACGTGCTGATCGGCGCCTTCGACAGCGGCCAGTCCTCGGCCATCGCCCAGGTCGCCGAGCAGAAGGGCGTGCCCTACGTGATCAACGTCGCCGCGGCGCCGCAGATCACCGAGCAGGGCTACAAGTTCGTGTTCCGCAACTTCCCGACCGCGCCGATGCTGGTCGGCGACGGCCTCAACCTGATGAAGGCGGTGTTCGAGCAGAGCGGCATCACGCCGAAGACCGCCGTCTTCATGCATGTCAACGACACCTTCGGCCAGGCGATGCAGCGCGCCATCACGGCGATGGCGCCGAAATTCAACCTGCCCTTCAAGATCGTCGAGACCATCGCCTACGATCCGCAGGCCAAGGACCTGTCGGTCGAGATCGCCAAGGCCAAGGCGACCGGCGCCGAGATGCTGATGCCGGTGACCCGCCTGAACGACGCCATCCTGATGGTGCGCGAGATGGTCAAGCAGCGGTGGGAGCCGAAGATCGTCATGAGCCCCGGCGCGCCGGGCTTCTACGAGAACCAGTTCTACCGGACGCTGGGCAAGTTCTCGAACGGCCTGATCACCAACGTGCCGTGGTACAATCCGCGCTCGCCGATCACCCAGAAGCTGCTCGACGAGTTCACCAAGAGCTACAAGAACGAGCTGTTCGAGCTGAATGTCGGCTTCTCCTTCGAGGCCGTCATGATCGCCGCCGATGCCTTCAACCGGGCGAAGAGCACCGACGGCAAGGCCCTGGCCGACGCGATCCGCCAGACCAAGATCGAAAACCATGTCATGGCCGGCGGCACGCTGCAGTTCAACGAGAAGGGCCAGAACGTCAACGTCAAGTCGGTGACGCTGCAGAATCTCGACCAGCGGCCGAAGGTGGTGCTGCCGCTCAACATCGCCGAGGACAACCTGGCCCTGCCGCTGCAGAGCTGGAGCAAGCGCTGAGCTGAGGCGAAGCACCGCGTAACGACGACCGAAGATCACCGATGCCGATCGAGCTAGTTGCCAATGTCGCCCTGCAGGGCATCCTGACCGGGCTGGTCTACGGCCTGATGGCGCTCGGGCTTTCGGTGATCTTCGGCGTCGTGCGCGTGGTCAATTTCGCCCATGGCGAGATGATGACGATCGCCTCCTACGGGGCGATCGTCGCCTTCGGCGCCTGGAACATCGACCCGCTGGTCGCCATGGTGCCGCTGGCCGTGATCCTGTTCGCGCTGGGCTATGTCATGCAGTCCCTGCTGATCAATCCCTTCATCAACCGGCCGGAACACAGCCAGTTCATCCTGCTGGCCGCCGTCGCGATCATCTTCGTCAATGCACTGCTGATGATCTTCGGGCCCGATGCGCACAGCGTGCTGGTCGACTATTCGCTCGATTCGATCGAGATCGGCCCCCTGCTGGTCGACAAGGTCCGCGTCATCACCGCCATCCTGGCGATGGCCATCGCAACCGGCCTGTTCGCCTTCTTCAAGCTGACCCGCACCGGGCGCGCCATCCGCGCCTGCGCCGACAACCATCTCGGCGCCCTGGTCGTCGGCCTCAACGTCAGGCATCTCTACGCGCTCACCTTCGGCATCGGCTCGGCCTGCGTCGGCGCCGCCGGCGCC
>CAYSCA010000272.1:0-3963 GCA_964429465.1 uncultured Rhodospirillaceae bacterium | reverse complement strand
CCTTCGCCTTCACCGTCTCGCCGGTCTCGTAGACGAAGAATTCCATGCGGTCGAGTTCGAGCAGCAGGTCGTTCGGGAATTCGATATCGGCCTTGTCGATCTCGTCGATCAGCAGGACAGGGCGGGTGTCGGCCGTGAAGGCCTCCCACAGCTTGCCGCGCTTGATGTAGTTGCGGATATCCTTCACCCGCTCGTCGCCAAGCTGGCTGTCGCGCAGGCGGGAGACGGCGTCATATTCATACAGGCCCTGCTGGGCCTTGGTGGTGGATTTCACGTGCCAGGTCAGCAGCGGCGCCTTCAGCGCCTTAGCGATCTCGATGGCCAGCACGGTCTTGCCGGTGCCGGGCTCGCCTTTCACCAGCAGCGGGCGCTCGAGCGCGATGGCGGCGTTGACCGCCACGTTCAGGTCGGTGGTGGCGACGTAAGACTCGGTACCGGTGAACTTCATGCGATGTCCCAGATATTTTCTTGCGCGAGGAGAGCGCTAAACGCTATGGCGGGGCCTGCGGCAACGCAAGCCGTGACGTTGCGTCAACGGACGATGCAGCCGGTTCAGCCCGCCGCTTTGTAATTGACGCAGATCTTCTTCGTCTCGGGGGTGGGGATCGCCTCGCCGGTGGCGCCGCATTCGCCAATCTTGGCGCCGCCGCTGTTCTGGGCCGCGTTGACGCAGAACAGGGAGCAATCCTGGCAGACGCCGAATTCCAGCACCTGATGCCGGTTCTGCAGATCGTGCAGCAGGCGTGACAGCCCCTTCACCAGATGGGGCCCGAGATCGTCGGCCATCGCCGCGGCGGCGCGCTCCAGCGTCTGCATCGGGTCCTTGGCCAGCATCGCCTCGCCGGCATCGGTAAGGCAGAGCTCGACCTGCCGGCGGTCGCAGGTCTTCTTGCAGCGGGTGATCAGGCCCTTGTTTTCCAGGGCGATCAGCGTCTGCGACACTGTGCCCTTGGTAGAACCGAGATATTCGGCCAGGGCGGTCGGGGTGCGGGAATACTTATTGGCCTGGGCAACGAAGCGCAGGGCCTCCCACTGGGCCGGATTGAGCCCGTCGACGAACTGCAACTCGCGGCTGAGCCGCGACAGACGGTCGAGGAGAAGAATAACCCTTTGCGCCAGCGCGGTTTTTTCGCTGTCGGGCGTGGCGGATGGGAGAGATGTGAGCGGCATCACAGTTTGGTGTCGACTCGAAATTACCTCTTGCGGCCCGAAAGCGACGAGGGCTACTCTAGGATCGTAGCGACACGATACCAATGGCCAGCCCCGCCCGACCGCTGTTCCGGTCAAACTAGGACAGCGACGGGCAAAAGTCGATGGAGGGAAAAAGACATGGCCCTCGAACGTGCAACCCGGACTTTGGACAACGCCGACCGGCGTTATCTTTCCACCGTCATGAGCAAAGCCATGCTCAGCGAGGAGGAGGAACTCGACCTCGCCCGGCGCTGGCGCAATGGCGGCGACCAGCGCGCCATGCAGAAGCTGGTTTCGGCCTATCTGCGGCTGGTGGTCGCCACGGCGACCCGGTTCCGCAATTACGGCCTGCCGATGCCCGACCTGATCCAGGAAGGCAATATCGGCCTGATGCTGGCGGTGAACCGTTTCGATCCCGAGCGCGGCGTGCGCTTTTCCACGTATGCGTCCTGGTGGATCCGCTCCTCGATCCAGGAATACGTGCTGCGCAACTGGTCGATCGTGCGCTCAGGCACTTCGGCCGGCCAGAAGGCGCTGTTTTTCAACCTTCGCTGGCTGCGCGCCAAGCTGGAGCGAGCGGGCGGCGGCACGCTGACGCTGACCGATGCCAACCGCGACGAGATCGCCACTGCCCTGAAGGTGTCGCCGGCCGATGTGACGGCGATGGCCCAGCGGCTCGGCGGCCGCGACCATTCGCTGAACGAGCCGATCGGCGGCGAGGAGGGCGGCGAGGCCTTCCAGGATTTCCTGCCCGATCCCGGCCCGAATCCGGAAGAGATCGTCTCCGACAAGATGGATGGCGGCCTGCGTCGGGAATGGCTGACGGAATCGCTGAAGGAGCTCAGCTCGCGCGAGCAGCTGATCATCGTCGAGCGCATGCTCAACGACGACAAGGCCACCCTGGAGGAACTGGGCGGCCGGCTGGGCGTGACCAAGGAGCGGGTCCGGCAGATCGAAACCAAGGCGTTTCGCAAGCTGCAGAACCATGTTTTGCGGCGCTCCAAGCAGGCCAGCGAACGGCTGACTGCGAAGCTGGAAAATTTCGGCTGCTGCGCACCCGCATAAGGGCGGATATGCTTGACTTCACGGGAGGCGGGGGGTAATACCGCCGCCTGCCGCGGGGGTGTAGCTCAGTTGGTTAGAGCGCCGGCCTGTCACGCCGGAGGTCGCGGGTTCAAGTCCCGTCACTCTCGCCACTTCCGCGGCATTTCGCATCCATCTTTATAACAAGCCGGCCTCACCGTATCACGGTGGCCGCGCACCTGCGTTCCGGCCCCGGCGTGATTCGCGCCCCGGAGACCGTGAACGCATCCCTCCGGACCCGGCCGGTCCGCCGAAAATCGATGTTTGTGCCGGAACTTGCGCGGTTTTTTGGGCCTGGCCGCGTGTTGCGGGGCGGAAGATAAACCGCTAGAAACAGCCCCGACCTCGGGCAGGGTGGGACCGCCCGGGCGAATTGTGTTTTTTCGGAGGGGAATGACCGTGGACGCCCTGCTGCGGGAATATCTGCCGATCCTGCTTTTCCTCGGCCTGGCCATCGTGCTGGCCGCGGTTCTGGCGCTGCTGCCGTTCGTCACGGCGAAACGCGCGCCCGATCCGGAGAAGAATTCCACCTACGAATGCGGCTTCGAGCCGTTCGGCGATTCGCGCACCCAGTTCGATGTGCGCTTCTACCTGGTCGCCATCCTGTTCATCATCTTCGACCTCGAAGTCGCCTTCCTGTTTCCCTGGGCGATCTCGCTGGGCGAGATCGGGGTCTACGGTTTCTGGTCGATGGTCGTGTTCCTTGGCGTGCTGACCGTCGGCTTTGTGTATGAGTGGAAGAAAGGGGCGCTGGAATGGGAGTAACAAGCAGCGCAACGTCGACGGTGAAACCCGCCGGCACGTCGCCCGCCGCCACCGGCCTGTCGGCCGGCCTCGCGCCGGCGCCGGGCGCCTCGCAGGACGAATTCTTCAAGAGCCTGTCGGACGAGTTGGCCGACAAGGGCGTGGTGATCTCCACGCTCGACAAGCTGGCCAACTGGGCCCGCACCGGCTCGCTCTGGCCGATGACCTTCGGCCTGGCCTGCTGCGGCGTCGAGATGATCCATGCCTATATGGCGCGCTACGATCTCGACCGCTTCGGCTCGATGCCGCGGGCCTCGCCCCGGCAATCCGACGTGATGATCGTCGCCGGCACGCTGACCAACAAGATGGCGCCAGCCCTGCGCAAGCTCTACGACCAGATGGCCGAGCCGCGCTACGTCATCTCGATGGGCAGCTGCGCCAATGGCGGCGGTTATTACCACTACAGCTACTCGGTCGTCCGCGGCTGCGACCGGATCGTGCCGGTCGACGTCTACGTGCCGGGCTGCCCGCCGACCGCCGAGGCGCTGGTCTACGGGATCATGCAGCTCCAGCGGAAAATCCGTCGCGAAGGGACGATCGAACGGTGAGGATGCCCGCGCCCGTGATCCGGCCCCGCGAGGGCTTTGCCGACGCTTACAAGTCGGCGATCGGCGACGCGTTCATCGCGCTTACCGACGCCGTCGACGAGCTCACCTTCACCGTTTCGCGCGAGGGGCTGGTGGAAGCGTGCCGCGTCGCTCGCGACCAGTTCGGCTACCAGCAGCTGATGGAAATTGCCGGGGTCGACTATCCCCAGCGGGCGGAGCGGTTCGAGGTCAACTACCACCTGCTGTCGGTCACCCATAACCACCGCATCCGGCTCAAGGTGACGACCGACGAGGAAACCCCGGTGCCGAGCCTCACCGGCCTGTGGCCGGTCGCCGG
>CAYSCA010000271.1:0-3992 GCA_964429465.1 uncultured Rhodospirillaceae bacterium | reverse complement strand
ATTGGCTAGAGCACCGGTCTCCAAAACCGGGGGTTGGGGGTTCAAGTCCCTCCGCCCCTGCCAGCGTGCGGCAGACAGTACAGGTTCAGGCAGGTAATCCAGGCGATGGCCAAAGTCAGTCCGATCGAGTTTTTCCGGCAGGTCCGGCAGGAGACCTCCAAGGTCACCTGGCCCAGCCGGAAGGAGACCATGGTCACCACCGCGATGGTGTTCCTGATGGCGGTGATCGCCGCGCTGTTCTTTTTTCTGGTCGACTCGATCCTGCGCTTCGGCGTGCAGGCGATTCTCGGCCTCGGGAGCTGAAGACGATGGCAATGCGCTGGTACATCGTCCACGTCTATTCGAATTTCGAGAAGAAGGTTGCGCAGTCCATCCGTGATGGCGCCGCCCAGAAGGGCATGGCCGACCATTTCGAGGAGGTTCTGGTGCCGACCGAGGAAGTGGTGGAAGTCCGCCGCGGCCAGAAGGTCAATGCCGAGCGCAAGTTCTTCCCCGGCTATGTGCTGGTGAAGATGGAGATGACCGACGAGACCTACCATCTCGTCAAGAATACGCCGAAGGTCACGGGCTTCCTGAGCTCGGGCGGCAAGCCGGCCCCGATCACCGAAGCCGAGGCGCAGCGCATCGCCAACCAGGTGAAGGAAGGCGTCGAGCATCCGAAGCCGTCGATCACCTTCGAGGTGGGCGAACAGGTGCGCGTCGCTGACGGCCCGTTCACGTCGTTCTCCGGCGTGGTGGAGGAAGTGGACGAGGAGCGCGCCCGCCTGAAGGTGGCGGTGTCGATCTTCGGCCGCGCCACCCCGGTGGAGCTGGAATACGGTCAGGTCGAGAAGCAGTGACCTGATCGCTTAGCCGGGCAGGATATCGCCCGGTTCACCGCGTGGGAGGCAGCTAAGGTCTATCGCCGGACCGACCCTGCCGCACCGCGCAATGCTTAGGCGGAGAGCAGCGTCTCTCCCAGGCAGGAAAGGACAGAGTAATGGCGAAGAAGATTGACGGTTACATCAAGCTGCAGGTTCCGGCCGGCAAGGCCAACCCGTCGCCCCCGATCGGCCCCGCGCTCGGCCAGCGCGGCGTCAACATCATGGAATTCTGCAAGGCCTTCAACGCGCAGACCAAGGATCTCGAGCAGGACATGCCGATCCCGGTGGTGATCACCGTGTATTCGGACCGCTCGTTCACCTTCATCACCAAGACCCCGCCGGTGACCTACTTCCTGAAGAAGGCCGCCAACATCAAGTCCGGCGCCAAGCTGACCGGCCGCGGCGAGAAGGTGGGCTCGGTGACGATGGACCAGGTGCGCGAGATCGCCAAGCAGAAGATGAAGGATCTCAATGCCCATGACATCGATGCGGCTGCCCGCATGATCGTCGGTTCGGCCCGCTCGATGGGCCTGGACGTCCGCGGCGAATAAGGGGAGCGCAGCATCATGGCAAACAAGGGCAAGCGTTTCACTGCGGCCGCCAAGACCGTGAATCCCGATCAGCGTTACGGCCTGGAAGCGGCCGTCAAGCTGGTGAAGTCCAACGCCAAGGCGAAGTTCGACGAAACCATCGAGATCGCGATGAATCTCGGCGTCGATCCGCGTCATGCCGACCAGATGGTGCGCGGTGTCGTCACCATGCCGTCGGGCACCGGCAAGACCGTGCGCGTCGCCGTCTTCGCCAAGGGCCCGAAGGCCGAGGAGGCCAAGAAGGCGGGCGCCGATCTGGTCGGCGCCGACGATCTGGCCGAGATCATCAATGGCGGCAAGATCGAGTTCGATCGCTGCATCGCCACGCCGGACATGATGGCCGTGGTCGGCAAGCTGGGTAAGGTGCTGGGCCCGCGCGGCCTGATGCCGAACCCGAAGCTCGGCTCGGTGACCATGGATGTCGCCGGCGCGGTCAAGGCCGCGAAGGGCGGTCAGGTCGAGTTCCGCGCCGAGAAGGCCGGCCTGCTGCATGCCGGCATCGCCAAGGCGTCGTTCACCGAGGACCAGATCCTGGCCAACGTGAAGGCGTTCATCGATGCCGTGCTGAAGGCCAAGCCGACCGGCGTGAAGGGTCATTACGTCAAGAAGATCGCGCTCAGCTCGACCATGGGTCCGGGCGTGCGCATCGAATTGTCTGACGCTCTGGGCGGCAACGAGAAGGCTGCTGCCTGAGTGAAGTAACGAGTTTCACCGCCTCCTGTGAGGCGGTGAAGCGGCGTTCCGGGCCGGAGTATATGGCGCGGAATGTCCGCATCCTGTCCGAGACTGCAGGCACCGGAGGGGTTCGCCCCGAAGGTCTAATGGGTAGCCACCTGCATAGACGGGGAAGAGAATTTTCCAAGGCCTGCGCGAGCGGGCCGAAGAAGGTTCGAGCCCTGGGACAGGCGAACCGGGTGATCGGTTCGCCGCCGATGGCAGCAATGCCGGACGCGACGGGTCGGTCGCTCAAGTGCCAAGCGGGATGGAGCAATCCATCCTTGTAAGGGAGACGAGCAGTGGATCGTGCTCAAAAACAGGAGCTGGTCGACACTCTCAACCAGGTCTTCAAGAAGACCGAGGTTGTGGTGGTCACCCAGAATAGCGGTCTGACCGTCGCTCAGGTAACTGAGCTGCGCCGTCAGATGCGCGCCGCTGGCGCCAGCTTCAAGGTCGCGAAAAACCGGCTTGTCTGCCTTGCCCTCGAGGGTACCCCCTACGCGCCCCTGAAGAACCTCTTCAAGGGGCCGACCGGCATCGCTTATGCGAATGATCCGGTCGCCGCAGCGAAGGTCGCCGTGGAGTTCGCCAAGAAGAACGACAAGCTTGTCGTGATCGGCGGCGCCATGGGCGAAACCGTGCTGAACGCTGAGGGTGTGAAGTCGTTGGCGAGCCTGCCGTCGCTCGATGAGCTGCGCGGCAAGATCATCGGCCTGCTCAATGCACCTGCGACCAAGGTCGCCGGTGTCGTGCAGGCGCCGGCCGGCCAGTTGGCCCGCCTGCTCAACGCCTATGCCACCAAGGGTTAAGGCCGCAAGCCACCGTAACCAACCAGGTATCGAACCTATATCGGAGTGAACTGAAATGGCTGATTTGCAGAAGATCGTCGACGAGCTGTCGACCCTGACCGTCCTCGAGGCCGCCGAGCTCGCCAAGCTTCTCGAAGAGAAGTGGGGCGTGTCGGCCGCTGCGCCGGTTGCCGTTGCCGCTGCTGGCGGCGCGGCCGCCGGTGGCGCTGCCGCCGCTGAGGAAAAGACCGAGTTCAACGTGGTCCTCGCCGATGCCGGCGCGAACAAGATCAACGTGATCAAGGAAGTGCGCGCCATCACCGGCCTTGGCCTCAAGGAAGCCAAGGATCTGGTCGAGGGTGCGCCGAAGGCGGTCAAGGAAGGCGTCAGCAAGGACGACGCCGCCAAGATCAAGGCCCAGCTGGAAGCTGCTGGCGCCAAGGTCGAGGTCAAGTAATCGCGTACGGGTCGGGGCAGGGATGTGGACCTGCCCCGATACCGCTCTATCTGACGACCTCCACATTCCGGCCGCCGCGGGGATTCGGCGGACCGACAGACGAACCGGATCGGGGCGCGGCGATCGCCCGGCGGGATAATGGGCCCGCGAAACTCATCGCTATCCGGTTCGTCCGCGGCGCATATCGGCGCCGCCAGCAGAAAGATTTGGGACAGACATGACCTTGTCGTTCACCGGCCGCAAGCGCGTTCGCAAAAGCTTCGGGCGCATCCCGAGCATTGCCTCGATGCCCAACCTCATCGAGGTGCAGAAAAGCTCCTACGACAGTTTCCTGATGATGGCTGACGCCCCGGAGAGCCGGCCCGATGTCGGCCTGCAGGGCGTCTTCAAGTCGGTCTTCCCGATCAAGGATTTCTCCGAGACCTCGTCGCTGGAATTCGTCAAGTACGAGTTCGAGGCGCCGAAATACGACGTCGACGAATGCATGCAGCGCGGCATGACCTTTGCCGCGCCGCTGCGCGTCACGCTGCGCCTGATCGTATTCGAGGTGGACGAGGATACCGGCGCCAAGTCGGTC
>CAYSCA010000270.1:0-3999 GCA_964429465.1 uncultured Rhodospirillaceae bacterium | reverse complement strand
GTACCTTCATGGTCGAGATGGTGGAGACCGCCGCCATCCTGCATCAGGCGGGCGCCCGCGCGCTGGTCATCCTCGACGAGATCGGCCGCGGCACGGCCACCTTCGACGGCCTCTCGATCGCCTGGGCGGTGGTGGAATACCTGCACGAGAAAAGCCGCTGCCGCGGCCTGTTCGCCACGCATTATCACGAACTCACGGCGCTGGCGGAAAAGCTGCCGCAGCTCAGCAATCACACCTTGAAAGTGAAGGAATGGGACGGCGAGCTGGTCTTCCTGCATGAAGTCGGGCCGGGAGCCGCCGACCGCTCCTACGGCATCCAGGTGGCCAAGCTGGCCGGCCTGCCCGATGCGGTGCTCAAACGCGCCGCCGATGTGCTGCACACGCTGGAGAAATCCGGCCAGACCGGCTCATCGGCAAAACTCGTCGACGATTTGCCGCTTTTCTCGATGGCGCCGCCGCCGAAGGCGATCGCCGCACCATCCGAGGTCGAGGCGGCGCTGAAAACCGCCGATATCGATGCGCTCTCGCCGAAACAGGCGCTCGACCTGCTCTACCAGCTCAAGGCGCTGCTGAAGGGCGGCTGAATCACATGTCTTGCTATAGGCCCCGGCGCGGCCTATATAACGGCCATCGATTTTTGGCCGGACATTCTGGCTGTTCGCGCGGCAAGGCCGCTCGCGCCTCTGACTTTCTTTCCAAATCTTCGAGAACCGGGCGCATTCCGGATGACCGGGCGCGAATGGTCGCGCATGCCCGCATTCAACTGACGAAAAGGCATTCCCATGCAGAATGGTATTGTAAAATTCTTCAACGCCCAGAAGGGCTTTGGTTTCATCCAGCCGGAAGACGGCGGCAAGGACGTATTCGTGCATGCCACCGCGCTCGAGCGCGCCGGCATCCCGGGCCTCTCGGACGGCCAGAAGGTCAGCTTCGACACCGAGATGGATCGCCGCTCGGGCAAGGTCGCCGTGCGCAGCCTGCAGGCCGCCTGACCGACTGACTACAGGAAGCCGCGCGGGCCGCTGTCCGCGCAGCCTCCGGTCTCTGCAACCAACCCCGGAAGGAATACATGAGCGGATTCAAGGAACAGAATTTTACCGACCGTCTGGCGCTGGCCAACAGCGCGCGCCGGGCAGCCCTCGAGAAGTTCCGGGCCCAGCCCGATCCCAACGACCCCGCCATTCAGGCCCGCCGCGCCCAGCGCGAGGCTGCCGCCGCCGAACGCGAGCGCCGCCAGGCCGAACGCAAGGCGGCCCGCGAGGCCGAAGCGGCCCGCCAGGCCGAAGAACGCCGATTGCAGGACATCGCCGCCGCCGAAGCGGCCAAGCTGCAGGCCGCCGAACAGGCTGCCGCCGCGGCCCGCGCGGCCGAAGCCGCCGCTGCCAAGCTGGTTGCCGACAAGGCCGCCCGCGACGCGCGCTACGCCGCCCGCAAGAAGCGCAAGTGACCCCGGAACCGCAGCGCGCCGCCGCGTCTTTCGACTGCCGGCGCTGCGGCGCCTGCTGTTCCTATTCGGACGACTGGCCGCGCTTTGCGCTGGAAAGCGCGGCGCGGCTTTCGGCCATCCCGGCGCGCTTCCGCGACGACGAGCGCGGCCGCATGCGCTGCGAGGGGAGTCGCTGTTCGGCGCTGACCGGCGAGGTGGGCCGCGCCGTCGCCTGCGCCGTCTATGACGCGCGGCCCGATGTCTGCCGCGACTGCCAGCCCGGCGACGATGCCTGCCGCGCAGCGCGCCGGCATTTCGGCCTTTGAGCCTGCCGCCGCCTCACTGGCTGGCGCCGTCGAATTCCATCACCGGCAGCGCCTTGAGGTCGACATCCTCCAGGCAGCGCATGTTGATCGCCACCATGCGGCTGCCGTCCGGCGCCGTGCCGGTGGCGAACGAGGTCACGCCGCAGGTCGAACAGAACAGGTGATGGATGTTCTTCGTGTTGAACTGGTAATCGGTGACCGCATCCTTGCCGGCGAGCAGCCGGAAGGCCTCGGCCGGCACGAAGCTGAGCAGCGTGCCCTTGCGCCGGCAGATCGAGCAGTTGCAGGACAGCGCCGGCTGGCTGAAATCCGCCGTCACCTCGTAGCGCACCCTGCCGCAATGACAGCTCCCCTTATGCGTCTTCGCCTCGGCCATGGAATTCTCCTTCTGCAACGGCATCGTAAAGCTGCTTCAGCGCCTGCCAGGGCTGGATATCCCAGAAGCTGCCGGCGCGGCCGGACGGCGAGGGCAGGACGAACAGCGTCGTGCCGGCAAACCGCCGCGGCTGCAAGCCATAGGGCGGCGGCGCGGCATCGCCGAACTGCGCGCGCAGGAAGACCTGCGCCGGCCGCTTGGCGGTGAAGGCGAGGATGGCCGGGCGATACGCCGCGATCTTGGCGGCCAGGCCCTGCGGGTCGTCATGCGCGGGCGAGAGCTCGATATCGTTGCCCGACTGCGTCTTGTTCAGGTCGGTCAGCCCGATGCCGAACTCCAGCAGCGCGGGATACTCCCCCGGCGCCAGGCGGCGCGGCGTGAGGCCGACCGCATGCAGGGTCGGCCAGAACTTGTTGCCGGGCTTGGCGTAGAAGGCCCGCGCCCGCGCCGAGGCCGCGCCCAGGGCGGAGCCGCAGAAGACCAGCTTCAGTCCCGGCGCCAGCAGGTCTGGGATGATGTAATCCGCCTCATCCCTCATGCCGGGCGGTCCGGCCGAAGCTGTGCAGGAAGTCCAGCACCTGCACGCCCTCGGGCAGTTCGATCAGGAATTCCGCATCGCGCGCCAGATGATGGATGCGCGTCGGGTCCGGCCCGGCGAAGCGCGACATCGCCGCCACCGATTCCCAGTAGGAGATGGTGACGAACTCGGAGTCCGTCTCGCGATCCTCGCGCAGCATGGCCACGCCGAGCGCCTTCTGCTCCAGCGGGCGGATGCCATGCTCGTAGAGATAGGCGGCATATTCGTCGGCGCGTTCGCGGCGCACGCGGCCGCGCCAGATGCGGGCGATGGCGGGCCGGGGCGGCGTGCGGTCATCCTGCGGCATGGCGGTTTCCTGCGTCTCCTGGCTGCCGCTGTAGCATGCCGGGCCGGTCCGGCCTAGGCATCGCCGACCAGCGCGGTGATCCGGCCGCTGCCGGCGCAGTCGGGACAGCGCACCTGGCCCAGGCTGCCCGTGCCGCCGCAGCGCGGACAGGTGGTCTCGCCGGCCTGGCGGCTGCCCGGCGCGGTCTCGTCGCCGGGTTTCTCCGGCGCCGGCTTCTCCGGGACTGGCCTGTCCGGGGCGGGCGGCGGGATGCCGGGCCGCTGCGGCGGTTCGCGGCCGTTCACGTCACGCATTCATATCACGCCCCAATTCATATCACGCCCTTGCGCTCGGGCTTCAGCCGCCGGTCGCGCGGCCGGTCGGCATTGACTTCGGGTTTCTCATGCTCCCGGCGCTGCTCGGTCTGGCGCTTCAGCTCCTGCTCGATGGCGGCGCGCTCGCCTTCTGCGGGCTGCTGCTGGGGCGTGCGGGTGACGGGTTCGCTGTGGCGTCCGGGCATGGCGGCCTCCTGCTGCTCTGTTGCCTGCTGCTCTGTTGGAAGGGAACCCGGAGCCGGCGCAAAGGTTCGCCCAATTCCACACATTCCGAAGGTCTGTTTCCCGCGCTTTTGCGTCCTATCTCAGCACGGTCCGCAGATTCCATCCGCAGAGTCAAAGGGAGGCGATCATGTCATTGCGCATCGGCAGCATTGCGCCGGATTTCGAGGCCGACACCACCGAGGGCCGCGTGAAATTCCACGATTTCGTCGGCAATGGCTGGGCCGTGCTGTTCAGCCATCCGAAGGATTTCACCCCGGTCTGCACCACCGAGCTCGGCGCCGTGGCCAAGCTGAAGCCGGAATTCGACAAGCGCAACGTCAAGGTGCTGGGCCTGTCCGTCGATCCGGTCGACGACCATCACCGCTGGGCCGACGACATCAGGGATGTCACCGGCTTCAAGCCCGATTATCCGCTGATCGGCGATCCGGAGCTGAAGATCGCCAAGCTC
>CAYSCA010000269.1:0-4091 GCA_964429465.1 uncultured Rhodospirillaceae bacterium | reverse complement strand
GATCGGCCGGCACCTGCACTTCGCCGAAGGCATCGCGCTCGGTTCTGGTCTTGCTCGTCATATGAACCTCCGTCCTCATCAGATGGGGCGCATCATCGCGAAGTTAAGGCCGCGACCACAGCCAGGTCAGTTCATGCTTGTTGTGATGCAGGTGCAGCAGCCGGCTGCCGGGGATGGCAGCAAAGGCACGCGCCGTCTCATGATCGGTTTCGCCCTGGAATTTCAGCGTGCAGATGGCGTTGCGCACCCTGCCCGCCGCCAGCCAGCGTTCGACCAGTTTCAGCAGCCGGGCCGGATAGCAGATCACATCGGAACAGAGCCAGTCGACGCGGTCGAATTCGTTCGGATCGAGCGCAAACGCGCTGCCCTGCCGCCAGCTTACATTGCGCATTGCCACCATATTCGACGCCAGCGGCGCCTTGTCGATGGCGGTCACCGTTGCCCCCGTCTGGCCCAGCACCCAGGTCCAGCCGCCGGGCGAGGCACCGAGGTCGAGGCAGACGTCGCCGGGCTGCGGCATGTTGCCGAAGCGGGTGAGCGCCTCCCAGAGCTTCAGATAGGCCCGGCTGGGCGGACCCTCACGATCTTCGTTGAACACGAACTCGCCATGCGGCATCGGGCTGGAGCAGCGCGCGGCGAACAGCATGCGGTCCGGCGCCAGCAAAGTGAACGAGCCCAGCGGCGCCGACGGCAGCGGTTGTCCGAAGGTCAGCGGCTTCGCCGAGACATGCGGCAGCTTTTCGGTGATCAGCTTGGCGCGGCGGTGATTGACCGGCGCATAGGCCGCCCAGTTGCGCTGGATGGCTTTCAGTTTCGCCGCCGCATCGCCGATCGATTCGATCTGCACCTCCTGCACATCGAACCAGATATTGGCAGCCCAGGCGGCCGGCTCGTCGCCCGCGGCAATAAACAGCCGCCCGTGTTCCGACGAGAGGCGCGGCCCGAGTTCCTCGCGCAGCTGCGTTTCGAATCCCTCCGGCGCGAGATAGGCAGTATGAGTCATGCCCTACTCACCCGGTGCGTTTTTTGGCGTTATTCATGTTCTATTTTTTCTTATTCCGTGCTTATCCGAGGCTTATTCGCGCTTACCCGATGCTTATGTGATGCTTAAACGCGCTTATTTTTGCTTATTCTGATTACTCGGCGTTCTCGCACTTCTTTAATAATCTGATTTCACACGGTGGAGCGCTTGCTAAACTCACTCCATGATTGACGAACCCGATCTGCCCCCAGGTGTCGGACCTCACGAAGGCCGGGAACTGGAACTCATGCTGGCGGGCCAGAAACCGCTGGCGATGTTCTACGATGTGATACCCGCCAGCTTCGACCTGCCCGAAGCCGACTTCGCTCCTCATGTCGCCAGCGGACGGATCGTGATGCGGGAGGAGATCTACACATCTGTCCGCACCGGCGATACCAGCCGGTATCTTTATGATGCCCTGCCCTCGGAGGCATGGCGGATGAATGCCATGCACAGGCTTCAATTCGCTTTCCATGCCGGACAGCGCACCACGGAAGCTGTCGAGATCGAGATCGGTCGCCTGCTCGGCTATGCGGATGCCGACATACAGATGTTCCTCCGGCACACCCAGCTAGTCAGCGAACGGATTACTCCCTAAGCCTTCCTCTCAAGGTATGTTCTATTTATGCCAGTGTCAAAGGAATTTTTACTTTATCTTTATGAACAAAAATGGTATAAACGCCAACCTCATACAGCTTGCACCCCGGCCCGAAATCGCTATAGTCCGCGCCCTTACATAGCTCCTTGCTGGGACTTACCCGTCCCGGCCAGGCCCGATCCGTCGAACGCATGGGGCGTCGCCGCCGGGCCGTAAAAGCCAGAAGGAGAGCTGCCGATGGCGTTCTACGAGAACGTTTTCATCGCGCGCCAGGACATCTCGACCGCCCAGGTCGAGGCCATGGTTGCGCAATTCAGCGAGATCATCACCAGCCAGGGCGGCACGGTCGGCAAGACCGAGCAGTGGGGTCTGCGCAATCTCACCTACCGCATCAAGAAGAATAAGAAGGGACATTACGTCCTGATGAACATCACCGCGTCCGGCGCGGCGATCGCCGAACTGGAGCGCAACATGCGCATCCATGAGGACATCCTGCGCTATCTCACCGTGCGCGTGGACGCCCTCGAGGAAGGCCAGTCGGCCATGCTGCTGAACAAGGATCGCGGCGACCGCAGCGATCGGCCCCGCTTCGGCGACCGTGACCGCGGCTTCGGCGGTGGCGGCTTCGGCGGCGACCGTGGCGACCGCGGTGGCGATCGCGGCGAGCGTCGCCCGCGTTTCGAGCGTGAAGAAACCGCTGCTGCTGCTCCGGAGGGTGCATAATGTCGAGCACTGGTACCAAGCCCGCCGCCGGCCGTGGCGGCCCGGCCCGCCGTCCCTTCTTCCGCCGTCGCAAGACCTGCCCGTTCTCGGGCGCGAACGCGCCGAAGATCGACTACAAGGACGTGAAGCTGCTGTCGCGCTTCATTTCCGAGCGCGGCAAGATCGTGCCGTCGCGCATCACCGCAGTCTCGGCCAAGAAGCAGCGTGAACTGGCACAGGCCATCAAGCGCGCGCGCAACCTGGCCCTGCTGCCTTTCGTCATCAAGTAAGGCTCACCGGTCTCCCGCAAGGGAGACCGGCGGGAATTGCCATGTCGCGCAGCCTGATCTTCGGCAGCCTTGCCGGCGCCGCCAGCGCATTGCTGGTGATGGCGACCGCCACGGGTCCGCTCGGCTTCCTGCTGGGCTACCTGGCGCCGATGCCGCTGTTCTTCGCCGGACTGACCCATGGCGTTCCCGCCGTGGCGATGGCCGGCGCGGTCGGCGCAGGCCTGAGCGCGCTGGACGGGTTGCTGGCCGGCGGCGTCTACCTCCTGATGTTCGCCGCCCCGGTGACCCTGGTGGTCCGGCAGGCGCTGCTGGCGCGGCCGGCGGCCGAGGCCGGCCCCGACGCCGCGATCAGGGGCGCGGAGATCAGCGGCGACCTGGAATGGTATCCGCCCGGCCGCCTGCTGGCCTGGCTGGTCGGCTGGTCGCTCGGCCTGTTCGCGCTCGCTCTGCTGGTGACGGCGGATAGCGAGGGCGGCCTGACCGGGGCGCTGGAGCCGCTGCTGACGCAGTTCCTGACGGCGCTGCCGCCCGACGCCCTGGGCGCCCAGAGCCAGCGGCTCGGCACCGAAGGCCTCGACATCGCGGCGGTGGCGCATCGCCTGGCGCTGATGATGCCGGCGGTGTTCTGCGTCGCCTGGCTGGTGATGATGGTGATCAACGGCACGCTGGCCCAGGGACTCGCCGGCATGATCCGGCAGAACCGCAGGCCGGGCCCGCAGTATCGCGCGTTGACCCTGCCGCGGTTTCTTGTCATATCGCTGGCCGCAGCGAGCGTGGCAGGCGCCGTGTCGTCGGATCAGACGCGGTTTGCCGCGCTGACCGTGGCGGCGGTCCTGGTCATTCCCTTCTTCCTGCAGGGACTGGCCGTGGTGCATGTGCTGGCAGCCAGGGCTGCCGCATCGGGATTGGTTTTGGCCGCCTTCTACGCGGCCTTGGTGGTGGCTGGCGCATTGGTCGGTGGACTGGTGCTCATCCTGGGTTTGATCGAAGAATGGGCGGGTTTCCGCCGGCGCCTCGCCGGGGCCGGAGCCAGCCGGGAGAATGAATGATGGAAGTGATCCTGCTCGAACGAGTCGAAAAGCTCGGCCAGATGGGCGACGTCGTGAAGGTGAAAGACGGCTACGCCCGCAATTTCCTGCTGCCGCGCAAGAAGGCCCTGCGCGCCACCGTCGCCAACAAGGCGGTGTTCGAGAAGCAGCGCGCGCAGCTTGAGGCGCAGAACCTGGCCAAGAAGGGCGAGGCCGAGAAGGTCGCCGCCAAGATGCAGGGCCTGAGCGTCGCCCTGCTGCGCCAGGCCGGCGACAGCGGCCAGCTCTACGGCTCGGTCAGCGCCCGCGACATCGCGGAAGCCGTCACCGCGGCCGGTTTCACGATCAGCCGCGGCCAGGTGAACCTCACCACGCCGATCAAGACCGTCGGCGTCACCAATGTGGCCGTCGTGCTGCATCCGGAAGTCACCGTCGATGTGAAGGTCAATGTC
>CAYSCA010000268.1:2565-4098 GCA_964429465.1 uncultured Rhodospirillaceae bacterium | reverse complement strand
AGCTTCGCCCAGCCGCGCCGGCGCCGTGGCTATGCCCTGATGCTGACGCGGATCTGCCCCGAGAAGGGCGTCCACCTGGCACTGCAGGCCGCCAGGCGGGCCGATCTTTCGCTGCTGATCGCGGGCGAGCTATTTCCTTACGCCTGGCACCGGGCGTATTTCGAGGCCGAGGTGACGCCCTTGCTCGATCGCCGCCGCCGCTACCTCGGGCCGGTCGGCGGTCGCGCCAAGCGGTTGCTGCTGGCGGCGGCGCGCTGTCTCCTGATCCCCTCCCTGGCCGAGGAAACCAGTTCGCTGGTGGCGCGCGAAGCCGCTGCCGCCGGTACGCCTGTGATCGCATTCGCACGCGGCGCCTTGCCGGATACCGTGCGGCATGGCGAGACCGGCTATCTCGTCGCAACGGCCGAAGAGATGGCAGCGGCGCTGCACCGGGTCGATGCCATCACGGCAGGGGTGTGCCAGGACCATGCGCGGCAGCATTTCAGCGCGGCGGCCATGATCGGGCAGTATCTGGCCTTGTATGACGGCCTGGCGCGGCCTTACCGCATCGCGGCGGAGACGTGACATGGTTCCGGCCCTCGACGTCGCCACGACGCACGATCCGGCCATGCTCACGGCGCTCGAGCCCGAATGGTGGAGCCTGTGGGGGCGCTGCCCCGAGGCCACGCCATTCCAGTCGCCGGCCTGGCTGCTGCCCTGGTGGGAGATATTCCAGCCGGGAGAGCTTTGTGTCGTGACGATCCGGCAATCCGGTCGCCTGGTCGGGCTGGCGCCGCTTTATCTCGAGGTTTCGGAAGCGGGACGGCGCCTGCTGCCGCTCGGCGTCGGCATCAGCGACTATCTCGACGTGTTGATCGATCCGGATGTCCGCGACGCCGGAATGGCTCTCAGCCGCTGTCTCTCGCAGATGGCGACCTGGAGCGAGTGGGAGATTCCCGAACTCGCCACGGCGGCAACGGCCCGGCACCTGCCCTGTCCGGAGCGCTGCCGCGAGGCGCTGACCGAGGCCAGCATCTGCCCGGTCCTCACCTTGGCCGGCCATGCCGGGGTCGACACGGTGCTGCCCAGGACGCGGCAGCGGAAACTCCGCATGGCGCACCGGCGCATCGCGCGCCGGCAGGAGCCCGGCATCCTGCCGGCGGATCACCTGAATGTCGCCGCACTGATCGACGAACTGGTGCGCCTCAATCATGGGCGTCATGCCGGCGATGAGGGGCCCGGTGTGTTCGAGGACGACCGGGTGGCGGCCTTCCATCACCTGGCGGCACCGCGCCTGCTGGCCGCCGGTCTGCTGCGGCTGAGTGGATTGTTGTTCGGCCCCGAGATGGTGGCGGTCCATTACGGCCTGCATTGGCGACATCGCGCCTACGCCTATCTGTCGGGATTCGATGCCGGCCATGCCTATGAAAGCCCGGGCAGCATCCTGCTCGAACATGCCATCGGAACGGCCCTGGCCGAAGGGGCCGCGGAATTCGATTTCCTGCGCGGCGAGGAAACCTACAAATACGACTGGGGCGCGGAGCCGCGCCGGAA
>CAYSCA010000268.1:0-2465 GCA_964429465.1 uncultured Rhodospirillaceae bacterium | reverse complement strand
GCCGCCCGCCGGCTCTGGGACGAGACGCCCCGGGCCTGGGATATCCTGCGCGCCGCCCTGGACGCGGTCGGCGGCGAGGAAGCGGCATCCGACGGCATCGGCCGCTGGTCGGCGGCCTTCGACCGGCTGGCTGCGATCTCGCCGGAAGCCGGCGTCGCCTTGTATTCGCTCGGCCGCCGCGATCTCCTGGACCGGGCGACTGCCGAAATCGTCGAGCGGATGCGGCAATGGGGCTGCCTTGGCCCGGACCGTGTCCTGCTCGAGATCGGCTGCGGCAGCGGCCGCTTCCTGCCGCCGCTGGCCCGCGCGGTGCGGCTGGTCGTCGGCAGCGATATTTCGCTTGGCATGCTGCGCGAGGCCCGTCGCCAGGTCCCCGCGGCCGCCCTGCTCCAGGGGAGCGGCCGCGATCTTGGCGCTTTCAGGGATAGCTGCATCGACACGCTCTACGCCGTCGACGCTTTCCCCTATCTCGTGATGACCGGCGAAGACCTCGCGTCCACCCATTTTGGAGAGGCCTTCCGGGTTCTGCGGCCGGGCGGGCAACTGCTTATTCTCAACTATTCCTATCGCGGCGACCTCGCCCGGGATCGCGCGGATGTCCGGCGCCATGCCGCGGCAGCGGGGTTGACCATCCTGCAGCTGGGCGGCTGCGGGCTGCGGCACTGGGACGGCCAGATATTCCGGCTGCAGAAGCCGTAGAGACGCCGCCGAAGCTGGATTACCATCGGCCGCTCAACAGGGGGACGGAATGGAATACCGCAGGCTGGGCAAATCGGGCATCAGGGTGTCGCCGCTCTGTCTCGGCACCATGATGTTCGGCGACCGGACCGATGCCGCCGAAGCCGGCCGCATCGTGGCGGCGGCGCGCGAGGCGGGCGTCAATTTCATCGATACCGCCGACGTCTATGCCAGGGGCGAGTCCGAACGGATCACCGGAAAGCTGATCGCCGCCGACCGTCCGCGCTGGATTCTCGCCACCAAGATCGCCAATCCCATGGGTGACGATCCGAACGACCGCGGCCTGTCGCGACGCTGGCTGATCCGCGGCTGCGAGATGAGCCTCGAGCGGCTCGGCACCGACTATATCGATATCTATTACCTTCACCGCGACGATTACGAGACGCCGCAGGAAGAGGTGATCGGCGCGCTGGCCGACCTGGTCCGCGCCGGCAAGATCCGCTATGTCGGGCTGTCGAATTTCCGCGCCTGGCGCATTGCCGCCTTCGTGGCGCAATGCAGGGCGATGGGCGCGCCGCTGCCCGTGGTCTGCCAGCCCTATTACAACGCGATGAACCGCATGCCCGAGGTCGAGGTGCTGCCGGCCTGCGACGCCCATGGCCTTGGCGTCGTCCCCTACAGCCCGCTGGCGCGCGGCGTGCTGACCGGCAAATACGATCCGGATGCCGCGCCTTCGGCCGATACAAGGGCCGGCCGCAGCGACACGCGCATGATGCAGACCGAGTTCCGCCGCGAGTCGCTGCTGATGGCGCAGAAAATCGCCCGGCATGCCCAGGCCCGCGGCATGAGCGCGGGCCAGTTCGCGGTCAACTGGGTGCTGAACAACCGGCTGATTACCTCGGTGCTGGCCGGGCCGCGTACGCTGGCGCAATGGCAGGAATATCTGGGTGCGCTGGGCCGGCCCTTCACGGCCGAAGACGAGGCGCTGATCGACAGCCTCGTGCCCGCCGGGCATCCCTCGACGCCGGGTTTCACCGATCCGGTCTATCCGGTGACCGGACGGATGACGGCCTAGCTGATGCGGCTGCCGCTCAGGTCGTAGGCGCCGGCCTTCTCGATCCTGACCTTGATCATGTCGCCGACCTGGGCGCCGGCGGCATTCCTGATCTTCACCAGGCCGTCGATCTCCGGCGCATCGGCGAAGGAGCGGCCCACGGCCGTCGTGCGCTTCGTCCCGTCGACCAGCACATCCAGCGTCCGGCCGACGAAGCGTTTCAGCCGCCTCGCGCTGATCTTCTGCTGTGCCGCCATGAAGCGCTCCCAGCGCTCCTGCTTGACCGCGTCGGGCACATGGCCGGGCAGATCATTGGCGGCGGCGCCCTCGACATTCTCGTATTTAAAACAGCCGACGCGGTCGAGCTCGGCTTCCTGCATCCATTGCAGCAGGAACTCGAAATCGGCATCGGTCTCGCCGGGGAAGCCGACGATGAAGGTCGAGCGGATGGCGAGGTCGGCGCAGGTCTGGCGCCAGGCACGGATGCGCTGCAGCACCTTCTCCTGGTTGCCCGGGCGCCGCATCGTCTTCAGCACGCGCGGCTCGGCATGCTGGAAGGGAATGGCGCGATAGGGCAGCAGCTTGCCCTCGGCCATCAGCGGGATGACTTCGTCGACATGCGGATAGGGATAGACGTAGTGCAGCCGCACCCAGGCGCCTACCTCGCCGAGCGCCGCCGCCAGGTCGATGAATTTTGCACGCACCTCCCGGTCACGCCATTTGCTCGCGGCGT
>CAYSCA010000267.1:0-4116 GCA_964429465.1 uncultured Rhodospirillaceae bacterium | reverse complement strand
ATGACCCGATGGCGCAGGACAAGCGCCTGGCCGATCAGGCCCAGGGCCATCAGGGCGGCCGTCAGGGCTGATCCGGGAGTAACGAGAGATGTTGCAACCCAAGCGTACCAAGTTCCGCAAGGCCTTTAAGGGCCGCATCAAGGGCGTCGCCAAGGGCGGCACCGACCTCAATTTCGGCGCCTTCGGCCTGAAGGCGATGGAGCCGGCGCGCGTTACCGCCCGCCAGATCGAGGCCGCCCGCCGTGCCATCACCCGTCACGTCAAGCGCCAGGGGCGCATGTGGATCCGTGTGTTCCCGGATGTGCCGGTGTCGAAGAATCCGGCCGAAGTCCGCATGGGCTCGGGCAAGGGCTCGCCCGAATTGTGGGTGTGCCGGGTCAAGCCGGGCCGCGTCATGTTCGAGCTGGACGGCATCCCGGCTGCGCTCGCCAAGGAGGCTTTCCTGCTCGGCGCCGCCAAGCTGCCGATCCGCACCAAGATCGTCACCCGTCTGGGTGAGGGAGCATAACCATGAAGGGCACCGAGCTGGTCGGTAAGACCAAGGATGAGCTGACCACCAAGCTCGCCGATCTGAAGAAGGAGCAGTTCAATCTGCGCTTCCAGAAGGCGACTGGTCAGTTGGAGAATACCGCGCGCGTGACGGTCGTCCGCCGCGACATCGCCCGTGTACGCTCCGCCCTGCGCCAGCAGGCCGGCGTGAAGCGGTCGTAAGGAGAGCAAGATGTCTAAGCGCGTATTGCAGGGCGTCGTGGTCAGCAGCAAGGGTGACAAGACCGTCGTCGTGAAGGTCGAGCGCCGGATCATGGACCCTGTCTACAAGAAGTTCATCCGGCGTTCGAAGAAGTATCACGCCCATGATGAGAAGAATGCCCACAAGGAAGGCGATATCGTTCGGATCGAGGAGGCGCGGCCGATTTCAAAGCTGAAGCGCTGGGTCGTTCTCGATAGCGCTGCCTCCTGAGACGACACCGGATAGTAGCGAGGTACAGGTCCAATGATCCAGGTGGAAACCAATCTCGACGTCGCCGATAACTCCGGTGCACGCCGAGTCCAGTGCATCAAGGTGCTGGGCGGCTCCAAGCGCAAGACTGCGCAGGTCGGCGACGTGATCGTCGTGTCCGTCAAGGACGCGATTCCGCGCGGCCGTGTGAAGAAGGGCGACGTGCATCGCGCCGTGATCGTCCGCACGGCGAAGGAAATCCGCCGCGCCGATGGCAGCGCGATCCGCTTCGACACCAACGCCGCCGTGCTTATCAACAAGCAGCAGGAGCCGATCGGCACCCGCATTTTTGGCCCGGTGACCCGCGAGCTGCGCTCCAAGGGCCATATGAAAATCATTTCGCTGGCGCCGGAGGTGCTCTGAGCCATGGCCGAGAAGCTTAAGATCAGGAAGGGCGACAAGGTTGTCGTCGTCACCGGCCGCTCCAAGGGAGCGACGGGGGAAGTGCTGCGCGTCGACCGCGTCACTGACCGCGTCGTCGTCCAGGGCGCCAACAAGGTGACCAAGCATGTCAAGCCGAGCCGCACCGGCGCCGGTGGCATCGAAGAGCGCGAGGCGCCGATCCATATGTCGAACGTGATGCATGCCGATCCGAAGGACGGCAAGCCCACGCGCGTCGGTTTCAAATTTCTCGATGACGGCCGCAAGGTGCGCTTTGCCAAGCGCTCCGGCGAAGTCATCGATCGTTGATGGAGGCTGGGATGCCCACCCCCCGCATGAAAGAAATCTACGAGAACCAGGTTCGCAAGCAGCTGATGGAGAAGTTCGGCTACAAGAACCAGATGGAAGTGCCGAAGATCGACAAGATCGTCGTCAATATGGGCGTCGGCGAAGCCGCCCAGGATTCCAAGAAGGTTCAGGCTGCGGTGACCGAGCTGGCCGCGATCACCGGCCAGAAGCCGGTGACGACCCGGGCCCGCAAGGCGATTGCCAACTTCAAGTTGCGTGAAGGCCAGGCGATCGGCTGCAAGGTCACGCTGCGCCGCGAGCAGATGTATGAGTTCCTCGATCGCCTGATCAACATCGCGCTGCCGCGCGTGCGCGACTTCCGCGGCGTGAACGGCAAGAGCTTCGACGGCCGCGGTAATTACGCGCTCGGCCTCAAGGAACAGCTGATCTTCCCCGAGATCAACTACGACAAGGTCGATACCGTGCGCGGCATGGATATCATCATCTGCACGACGGCGAAGACGGACGAGGAAGCCAAGGCCCTGCTGGCCGGTTTCCGTATGCCGTTCCAGAACTGAGCCGAGAAAGGATCGCTTAGATGGCGAAGACGAGTGCTGTCGAGAAGAACAAGCGGCGCCAGAAGATGGCGACGCAGATGGCAGGCAAGCGCGGCAAGCTGAAGGCCACGGTCATGAGCAAGACCGCGACCCCGGAAGAGCGTTTCGAGGCCGCCCTGAAGCTGGCTGAACTGCCCCGCAATTCCGCCAAGATCCGCGTGCGTAACCGCTGCGAGCTGACGGGCCGCCCCCGCGGCACCTATCGCAAGCTGAAACTGTCGCGCAACATGCTGCGTGAGCTGGCCTCGAACGGTCAGATCCCCGGCATGGTCAAGTCGAGCTGGTAAGGAGGACAGGGGCATGGCTCTCACCGATCCCCTTGGCGATATGCTGACCCGCATCCGCAACGGTCAGCAGGCAGGCAAGAACACCATCGCTTGCCCGGCCTCGAAGCTGCGTATGAACGTGCTCGAGGTGCTGAAGAAGGAAGGTTACATCCGCGGCTACGAGCTGCAGGAAGACGGCAACAAGCGCAACATCAGCATCGAGCTGAAGTATTACGAAGGCGAGCCGGTCATCAAGGCCATCGACCGTGTGTCGAAGCCGGGCCGTCGCGTCTACTCGGCGATTGCCGATCTCGGCAAGGTGCGCGGCGGGATGGGCATTTCGATCCTGTCGACCCCCCGCGGCGTGATGTCGGACAGCGAGGCTCGCAACGCCAATGTCGGCGGCGAAGTCCTCTGCCGCGTGTTCTAAGGAGTTTGACCATGTCGCGTATCGGCAAGCATCCGGTTCCGGTGCCGCAGGGCGTCCAGGTCCAACTGGCCGGGCAGACCCTGACGGCCAAGGGGCCGAAAGGCGAGCTCAAGCTCACCGTGGTGGATGACCTTTCGGTCGAGGTGGCCGACAGCAAGATCAGCGTCAAGCCGCGCCAGGTGAACCGCCGCTCGCGCTCCATGTGGGGCATGCAGCGTACCCTGGTCAGCAACCTGGTGAAGGGAGTCAAGGACGGCTTCACCCGCGAGCTGGACATCAACGGCGTCGGCCTGCGTGCTGCGCTGCAGGGCAAGAACCTGCAGCTGAACATGGACTTCAGCCACGAAGTGATCTATCCGATCCCGGCCGGCATCGAGATCAAGGTCGAGAAGCCGACCTCGATCAAGATTTCCGGCGCGGACCGCCATCTTGTCGGCCAGGTCGCGGCGGAAATCCGCGCGATCAAGCCGCCCGAGCCCTACAAGGGCAAGGGCATCAAGTACAGCGACGAGACCATTCTGCGCAAAGAAGGCAAGAAGAAGTAAGGATCGCGGTTATGAGCATGAAGACTCGCATGAACGCTCTGAACGAGCGCCGCAAGGACCGCAACCGGACCAAGATCCGCGCTTCCGCGCATGGTCGTATGCGTCTCAGCGTGCATCGCTCCTCGCGTTATATCTACGCACAGGTGATCGACGATACGAAGGGCGTGACCCTGGCTTCCGCCTCGTCGCTGGAATCCGGCCTGCGCGGCTCGCTGAAGACGGGTGCCGATACCAAGGCGGCTTCCGAAGTCGGCAAGCTGATCGCCGAGCGCGCCAAGGCCGCCGGTGTCACCGAAGTGATCTTCGACCGCGGAGCCTACCTCTATCACGGGCGCATCAAGGCGCTCGCCGAGGCGGCTCGCGAAAACGGTCTGAGTTTCTGAGAAAGGTTTGGGTACAATGGCTGCTACTCAACGAGCTGAACGGGGTGAGCATCGCGGTGAGCGCGGTGGCGACCGCGAGCGCGGCGAGAACGAACTCGTCGACAAGCTGGTCAGCATCAATCGCGTCGCCAAGGTGGTGAAGGGCGGCCGGCGCTTCGGCTTCGCCGCCTTGGTGGTGGTCGGCGACGGCAAGGGCCGGGTCGGCC
>CAYSCA010000266.1:0-4150 GCA_964429465.1 uncultured Rhodospirillaceae bacterium | reverse complement strand
GCCGCCAGCCGGCCGAAGCCGAGGCGCTGAAATCGCTGCCCGGCAAGATCACGGTCGAGGCGCTCGACGTGACCGACTACGCCGCCGTGGACCGGCTGGCGGAGAAATACGCCGCCCGGCTGATCGACCTCCTGATCAACAATGCCGGCATCTACGGCCGCCGCAACCCGGCACTCGTCATTGAAGACTTCGACGAGTATCTGAAGGTGTTGCAGGTCAATGCAGTGGCGCCGATGAAGGTGGCGCTCACCCTGCTGCCGTCGCTGAAGCTGGCGAAGAATGCGAAGATCGCCACCGTCTCCAGCCGCATGGGCTCGATGGGCAGCAACGGCAGCGGCGCCTATGTCTACCGGGCCTCGAAAGCCGCCATCAACGCGGCCATGCACAGTTTCGCGCTCGACCTGAGGCCGAGCGGCATCGCCTGCATCCTGCTGCATCCGGGCTGGGTGAAGACCGATATGGGCGGCCAGGGCGCCGATATCACGCCGCAGGTCAGTGCCGCGGGCATCAAGGCCGTGATCGAGCGGACCACCCTTGCCGATACCGGCAGGTTCTTCAATTACGACGGCAGCGAGATTCCCTGGTAAGCGGAGAAAGAGGGGGAAGCATGGGCAAGACGATCCTGATCACCGGTGGCAGCAGAGGCATCGGCCGCGCCGCCGCCATCATGGCCGGCAAACGCGGCTGGTCGGTAGGCGTGAATTACGCCGGCAACGCCGCGGCGGCGCAGGACACGGTGCAGGCCGTGCAGCAGGCCGGCGGCAAGGCGGTGGCAATCCGCGGCGACGTTTCCCGTGAAACCGATGTGATCGCCATGTTCGAGGCGACGGAGAAGGCGTTCGGCCGGCTCGGCGGCTTCGTCAACAATGCCGGCATCGTCGGCCACAAGCAGGCCTTCGTCGATTACAGCCTGGAGCGGATGCAGCGCATCTTCGAGATCAATGTGCTGGGCGCCTATCTTTGCGCGCGCGAGGCGGCCCGGCGGATGTCGCGGTCGCGCGGCGGCCAGGGCGGCAGCATCGTCAACGTCTCGTCGATCGCCGCGCGGCTGGGCTCGCCCGGCGAATATGTCGATTATGCCGGATCGAAGGGCGCCATGGATTCCATGACCCTGGGGCTGGCGAAGGAACTCGGGCCGGAAGGCATCCGGGTCAACTCGCTGCGTCCGGGCCTGATCGATACCGACATCCATGCCAGCGGCGGCCAGCCCGACCGCGCGGCAAGGCTGGGGGCCGGCACCCCGCTCGGCCGCGCCGGACAGGCCGATGAGGTCGCCGAGGCCATCCTGTGGCTGCTGGACGACACGTCCTCCTACGTCACCGGGTCGATGATCGATATCGGCGGCGGGCGCTAGCCAACCTGGAAGGATGTATAGACCACCGGCGCCGCGTCGTTGTGCATCCGCTCGACGACGAGGGCGAATTCCGCGGGCGAGCCAGCCGCCGCGCGGCAGGCGTTGAACTTCTCGTGCCACCAGCCCGCGGGCTTCAGGGTGACATGGGCGTTGGTGCCGTCGGGCAGCAGCTTGCCGGCCGGATAAATGGCGACGCCGGCATAGACGACGCTGCGCGCGAAACCGAACAGATCCCCGATCACCCAGTCGAGATCCGGCTCCGGGATATGCTCGAGCACATCGGTGCAGATCACTGCATCGAAGCGCCCGGTGGGATACTCGGCATGCGGCTCGTAGCCCGGATCGTAAAGCCTGACGTCCTGCAGGTTCCATAATTCGCGCAGGCCGGTCACCTTGCCGCCATCGGGCAGGATGAATTCCGTCTTGTCGTAATGCTTGGCCTTGCCGGCACCGTAATCGAGCAGGGTGCGCGCCTGGAATCTCTTCAGCAGCGACCGGATCGTCGAGATATGGGTGCCGAGGCTGCGGCCGTCGAACATCTTTTCCGCAGGGATGTCGATCGCCTGGTCGCCTTCGCTGTGCATCTGGGCGTAGAAGCCCAGAAGCTCACGGAAGCGCGGGCTGGGATTTTCGCGGGTATAGGTCATGCTGGCTCCGGCAATGCTGCGGCCAATATGGCCGAAATGCCGGGCAGGCAAAAGGCCGCCGCCTCATTCCAGCGGCAATTTCATCCCGACATGGCTGGCCTTGAAGCCCAGCCGCTCGTACAGACGGTGCGCACCCTGGCGGCTGTTGTCGGAGGTGAGCTGCACCAGCTTGCAGCCCTTCTCGCGCGCCCGCTCGACGGCATGGCGGATCAGCTGCGAGCCGAGCCCCTGTCCGCGCAGATGGCTGGCGATGCGCACGGCCTCGATCTGGGCGCGCCATTTGCCCTGCTGCCCGAGACCGGGAAGGATCATCAGCTGCAGGCTGCCGATAATGGTTCCCTGCTCGTCGAGGGCGAGGATCACTTCGCTGCCGATCCGCCGGATCTGCTCGAAAGCCCGGCCATAGCTTTCGGGCAGCGGGTCGCTGTAACGCTCGCGCACGGCGCCCAGATGATCGTCGGCCAGCAGACGGACGATGGCCGGCAGGTCGGCTGTCGTCGCGGTGCGGAAGGTGAGTTGCGGCGCCGCCATCACTCCGCCGCTTCGGCCTGCGACGGATTATAGGCGAGGTTGGATGCGAGCCAGCGCTCCATCTGGTCCAGCCCCACGCCCTTGCGTTTGGCGTAATCGGCCACCTGGTCGCGTTCGATGCGTCCGATGCCGAAGTAGCGCGCATCGGGATGGCTGAAATACCAGCCGCTCACTGCCGCCGATGGCCACATGGCAAAATGCTCGGTCAGCGTGATGCCGGCCTTGCTCGTGGCATCGAGGAGCCTGAACAGCGTCGCCTTCTCGGTATGGTCCGGACAGGCCGGATACCCGGGCGCCGGACGGATGCCGCGATAGGCCTCGTCAATCAGTTCGTCGTTGCTCAGGCTCTCGTCGGCGGCATAGCCCCAGAATTCCTTGCGCACGCGCTCATGCATGCGTTCGGCGAAGGCTTCGGCCAGCCGGTCGGCCAGCGCCTGCGCCAGGATCGCGGAATAATCATCGTGTTTCGCCTTGAACTCGCGCTGGATCCATTCATCCAGCCCGATCCCCGCCGTGACGGCAAAGGCGCCGACATAATCGGCCAGGCCGCTTTCCTTCGGCGCGACGAAATCGGCTAGGCAGAAATTGGCCCGGCTGCCATCGCGCTTCATCTGCTGGCGCAGCATATGCAGCTTCGCGGCTTCGTTTTTGCGGGTATCATCCACATAGACCGCGATATCGTCATCGCCGGTCTGGTTCGCCGGCCAGAAGCCGATCACCGCGGAGGCCCGGATCGGCTTTTCCTCGACGATGCGCTTCAGCATGGCCTGGGCGTCGCGGAACAGGTTGCGGGCCGCCTCGCCCACCACCGCGTCCTCCAGGATGTTGGGGTATTTGCCGCGCAACTCCCAGGTCTGGAAGAACGGCGTCCAGTCGATGCGCTCGACCAGTTCGCCGAGCGGATAATCCTCGAAGGCCTTCAGGCCGAGGAATGTCGGCTTCGGAGGCGCATACTCGTCCCAGGCGATCTTCGCCTTGTTGCGGCGCGCATCCGCGATGGTCTGGCGCGGGCCAGTATTGCGTTCGCGCGAATGGATGTCGCGGATTTTGTCGTATTCGCTGGCGATCTCGGCGGCGAAGACCGGCGCCTCGTTGGGCGAGACCAGCTTGCCGGCGATGCCGACCGCGCGCGAGGCATCGGTGACGTAGACCACGGGTCCCTTGTAGTTGGGCGCGATCTTCACGGCGGTATGCACCTTCGAGGTAGTGGCGCCGCCGATCAGCAGCGGCAGCTTGAAGCCCTCGCGCTGCATTTCGCTGGCGACATAGCACATCTCGTCGAGGCTCGGCGTGATCAGGCCCGAGAGCCCGATGATGTCGGCGCCGATCTTCTTCGCCTCCTCCAGGATGCGGGCGGCCGGTACCATGACGCCGAGATCGACCACTTCATAATTGTTGCACTGGAGCACGACGCCGACGATGTTCTTGCCGATATCGTGCACGTCGCCCTTCACGGTCGCCATCAGGACCTTGCCGTTGGTCTGGGCCGGGCCCTGGCTTTTCTCGGCCTCGATGAAGGGCAGCAGATAGGCGACCGCCTTCTTCATCACGCGGGCCGATTTCACCACCTGGGGCAGGAACATCTTGCCGGCGCCGAACAGGTCGCCGACCACGTTCA
>CAYSCA010000265.1:0-4161 GCA_964429465.1 uncultured Rhodospirillaceae bacterium | reverse complement strand
GCCGGCGGCGGCTATTTCAAGATCATCAACCGCACTGTCCCGCTGGCGCTGAAGACACTGGGTTATGACGATGCGCAGATCAAGGCGATCGTCGACTATGCCGTCGGCCACGGCACGCTGGCGGATGCCCCCGGCATCAACCATGAGACGCTGAAGGCGAAAGGCTTCACCGACGAGGCGATCGCCAAGGCGGAGAAAGGCCTGCGCGGCGCCTTCGACATCAAGTTCGTGCTGAATCGCTGGACGCTCGGCGCCGAATTCTGCAAGAGCCTCGGCTTCACGGATGCGCAGCTTGACGATCCCGGCTTCGACCTGCTGGCCGGTCTGGGCTTCTCGGCCGCCGAGATCGCCGCCGCGAATCTCTATTGCTGCGGCGCCATGACGGTGGAAGGCGCGCCGGGCCTGCTGGAACAGCATCTGCCGGTCTTCGACTGCGCCAATCCCTGCGGCAAGGACGGCACCCGCTTCCTGCCGGCCGAGAGCCATATCCGCATCATGGCGGCGGCCCAGCCCTTCATTACCGGCGCGATCTCCAAGACGATCAACATGCCGAACCTCGCCTCGGTGGAGGATTGCAAGCAGGCCTACCTGCTGTCGTGGAAGCTCGGCTGCAAGGCGATCGCGCTCTACCGCGACGGCTCGAAGCTGAGCCAGCCGCTGCAGACCCAGATGCTGGAGGACGACAGCGACGAGGCCGAGAGCGTTGCCGAGCAGGTGGCGGAAGCCCCCCAGGCCGCCCGCGCCCAGATCATCGCCGAGCGCATCGTGGAGAAGCGCATCGCCGGCCGGCAGAAGCTGCCGCTGCGGCGCAAGGGCTATACCCAGAAGGCCATCGTCGGCGGGCATAAGGTTTACCTGCGCACCGGCGAGTATGACGAGGGCAAGCTGGGCGAGATCTTCATCGACATGCACAAGGAAGGCGCCGCTTTCCGCAGCCTGATGAACAATTTCGCCATCGCGATCTCGATCGGCCTGCAATATGGCGTTCCGCTGGAGGAATTCGTCGACGCCTTCACCTTCACCCGTTTCGAACCCTCGGGCATGGTGGAAGGCAACGACGTCATCAAGATGTCGACTTCGATTCTCGACTATGTCTTCCGCGAGCTGGCGGTCAGCTATCTCGGCCGTACCGACCTCGCCCATGTGCAGCCCGACGACCTGCGCCATGACGCGCTCGGCGCCAAGCAGACGCTGGCCAGGCAGGTCGAGCAGGTGGAAGAAACGATCAAGGTTGCCTCGACCGGCTATATCCGCTCGAACCTCTACGTGCTGAAGGGCGGCCAGAATCGCGAAACCACCGCGCAGCTGCAGGCCACCGGCACCGATGGCCCGGCGATGGCCGTCCCGACGGAGAGCTATGCCACCGCTGCCGCCGGATCGACGCGGCTGGAGCGCATCGCCGAGGCGCGCATGAAGGGCTATGAAGGCGATGCCTGCCCCGAATGCGGAAACTTCACCCTGGTGCGCAACGGCACCTGCCTGAAATGCGACAGCTGCGGCAGCACGACGGGCTGCAGCTGAAGCGCAAAAGTTCTCTCCTCCAGGAGAAGCCCCGGCGCCCAGAACAGGCGTCGGGGTTTTTATTTTCCGGTCGGCCTATGGCGCAGCGTCGTCGGCCTGCGCCAGGGTCGCCGCCACTTGCCGATCGAGATGCGCCACCAGTTCGGGTGGCAGCCTGAGCTTTGCCGCCAGCTTTTCGAGATAAGCCTTCTCGGCCGGATCGTCAGGGTCGATGGCAAGACGCGAGGCGAGATAAAGCTCGGCGCCCTGCGCGGGCGATTGCGCCGTTCTGACGACGTCATCCAGCGATACCGGCCTAGCCAGCAGGTCGAAGACGAAGCCTTTGGCCTGCGCATCCATGCCCATATTGTCGATCTCGGCGAACAGCCTCCCCTGCTCTACCGCATCCATATGACCGTCCGCCTTGGCCGCTGCGATCATCGCGCGCACCAGCGACAACTCGAAGGCTTCGCCGGTGGCAGCCGGCGCCGCCGACGGCAGATATTGCGGCTCAACATTGCTGATTTCCGCCTCGCTGGCGACCGGCGCGGTTGCCGGCCGCTGCCCCTCCTGCCAGTTGCGGAAGGCACGATAGGCCAGCAGGCCCAAAGCCGCAGCGCCGCCATAGGCGACGAGACTGCCCATCATCCTGCGGCCTTTCCTGTTGCCGATCAGCATGGCGAGCAGACCGCCGGCCGCGAGCTTCTGCCCGCCGCCCATGTCGCCGAGGAACTGGTTCAGCAGGGATTTCGCATCGAACATGCCTGGGTGGCCTCCGGGTCTGCGGGATCGCGATCCCTCAACCCCGATTCAAGCCTGGGCGTTCCTGGCCGGAATGCTGTTATGCGGCCTGGCGACGATCGGAACTGCTACCCCTGGCCGAAGGCCAATTTGAGCGCCACGCCCATTTCCGCCATCGCCTGGCCAGCCTGCGGCACCACCTTGCCCAGGGTGATGAAGCCGTGGATCTGGCCTTCGAATTCGCGCAGCACGACGCTGACGCCGGCGGCCTTGAGCGCCATCGCGTAAGCCTCACCTTCGTCGCGCAGCGGATCATTGCCGGCGACCAGCACATAGGCCGGCGGCAGGCCGGCAAGGCTTTCCGCGAGCAAGGGCGAGGCGCGCCAGTCGTCGCGATCCTCTGGGCCGTTCAGATACTGCTCCTGGAACCAGTCCATGCTCGGGCGGGTGAGCAGGTGTCCCTCGCCGAACCTGCGATGCGATTCCGTATTCATATGCATGTCGGTGGCCGGATAGATCAGCAGCTGATAGGCGATCTTCGGCGCCTCCTCCACGTCGCGGGCCAGCAGGCTGACCACGGCGGCAAGGTTGCCGCCGGCGGAATCGCCGCCGACCGCCACCCGCTCCCGATCGACCCGCAGGGTCTTCGCCTCTTCCACCACCCATTTCAACGCAGCGTAGGCGTCATCGATGGCGATCGGAAACTTGTATTCCGGGCCCATGCGGTAGTCGACCGAGACGACGGCGCAGCGGCCTTCGTTGCTGATCGTCCGGCAGACCACGTCATGGGTATCCAGATCGCCGATCACCCAGCCGCCGCCATGGTAGAAGACCAGCACCGGAAGCACCTCCCGCTTCCCGACGCCGGCCGGGCGGTAGTAGCGCAGCGGGATCGGACCATGCGGGCCGGGCGCCGCGATATTGTCGATCTCCGACATCTGCGGCGGTTCCGGGGTGACGGCGCCGCGCGTCGTCTTGTAGAGCTTGCGCGCCTCGGCCGGACTCATGGTCGAGTAATCCGGCCGGTTGGCCAGCCGGACGGCGTCCAGAAAATCCTTGGCTTCTTTGTCCAGCATGGAGGCTTGTCTCTTTTCAGCCTAAGGCAGGGAACAGCCCTTTCAGGCCATTGGCAAAGATTTGAACAGCGAGCGCGGCCAGCAGCAAGCCGAAAATGCGGTTCAGGATGTTCAGGCCGGTCTGGCCAAGCCGTTTACCGATCGGTTCCGCCATCTTCAGCACCAGCCAGACCGAAAGGCAGATGACCGCCAGCACGCCGATACTGACGCCCTTATGCAGCAGCGTACCGCCCCGTTCCATATGGATAATGGTGGCGGAAATGGTGCCGGGACCGACCAGCAGGGGCATGGCGATCGGCACCACGCCGATGGCGTCGCGGCCGGTAGCCTCCGCCTCCTCTTCCGGGGTCTGCTGCTGCGGGCTCAGCTTGGCGTTGATCATGCTGAGCGCCATCAAAAGCAGCACGATGCTGCCGCCGACCTGGAAGGCCGGCAGGCTGGCGCCGATCAGGCGCAGGATGAAGTCGCCTGACAGCCCCGCCACGACAAGGACGGCAAAGACCGCCAATGCCGCCGTCCGCGCCGTGCCGGCGCGCGACTTCGACGCGCCCTCGGTCAGCATCAGGAAAAGCGGAATTGCCGCGAACGGATCGAGGATGAAGAAGATGGTGGCGGCGAAGCGGGGATATTCCAGGATATCGAGCATGGCCGCCCTACCCGAAGGCTACCCCTTCTTTTCCGTGTCGGGCGCCACGACACGGATATGCAGTTCACGCAGCTGCTTCATGGTTACCTCGCTCGGCGCCTGCATCATCAGGTCCTGCGCCTGCTGGTTCATCGGGAAGAGCACGACCTCGCGGATGTTCGGCTCGTCGGCCAGCAGCATGACGATGCGGTCAACGCC
>CAYSCA010000264.1:0-4198 GCA_964429465.1 uncultured Rhodospirillaceae bacterium | reverse complement strand
GTCGGTCTGCAGCGCATCGAGCACGCGCAGCACTTCCTGCGGGTTGCGGCCGACGCTGAGGTCGTTCACCGAGACGAAGCGGATGATGCCCTCGGGGTCGACGATGAAGGTGGCGCGGAGCGCGACGCCTTCGGCCTTGTCGAGGATGCCGAGCTGCTGGCTCAGCTCGCGCTTGATGTCGGCCAGCATCGGGAAGGGCAGGTCCTTCAGGTCGGCATGGTTGTTGCGCCAGGCCAGGTGGACATATTCGCTGTCGATGGAGACGCCGTAGACCACGGTGTCGCGGTCGTTGAAGTCGCCGTTCAGCTTGCCGAAGGCGGCGATCTCGGTCGGACAGACGAAGGTGAAGTCCTTCGGCCAGAAGAACACGACCTTCCACTTGCCCTTGTCGCTCTCGTTGTTCACGTCAGCGAAGGCCTTCTTCGGGTCGGTGGAGACGACGGCCTTGAGATTGAAGGCCGGAAACTTGTCGCCGATGGTCAGCATTGGAAAAAGCTCCTCTCTTGTTGTTCAAATCCGGGGCAGGGCGGGCTGGTCTTCGGTCCCGCCGACCCTGTAGATAGGGTGTTTTTTATAATCGTTCTAACGGATAATTCCGTTGAAACTAATCGAGCCCGCCGATTACACTGCGGCATGCTCAACACCCCGACGCTCCGGCAATGGCGCTACCTGGTGACCTTGGCGGAAAACCGCCATTTCGGCAGGGCAGCTCAGGCCTGCTTCGTGACCCAGTCGACGCTCTCGGCCGGCATACAGGAGCTGGAAACACAGCTGGGCGCCCCTTTGGTCGACCGCACCAAAAGAAAAGTCGTGCTCACCCCTTTGGGCGAGGAGCTGGCCGGCCGGGCGCGCGAATTGCTGCGCGAGGCGGAAGACATGGTGCTGCTGGCGCGCGCCGCCCAGGCGCCGCTGACCGGCCCGCTGCGGCTCGGCGTGATCCCCACCATCTCGCCCTTCCTGCTGCCGCGCGTGCTGCCCGCCCTGCGGCGCCGCTTCCCCGAGCTGAAGCTGTTTCTGCGCGAGGATCTGACGCTGCGGCTGATCGACCTGCTGCAGGCCGGCAAGCTCGACCTGCTGCTGATCGCCCTGCCCTTCGAAGGCAGCTCGATGGATACGCTGGCGCTGTTCGACGACGAATTCCTGCTCGCCTGCCGCAGCGACCATGCGCTGGCGCGGCGCAACCAGGTGAAGCTGGACGATCTCGCCGAGGCCAACCTGCTGCTGCTGGAAGACGGCCATTGCCTGCGCGACCATGCGCTGGCCGCCTGCCGCCTGCCGCCCTCGCCGCGCCGCGACGGCTTTGCCGCCACCTCGCTGCACACGCTGGTGCAGATGGTCGACAGCGGCCTGGGCGTGACGCTGCTGCCGCAGCTGGCGCTGGATGCCGGCATCCTGCGCGGCACCGAGGTGACGACGCGGCCGCTCGCCACGGCGAAAAACGCCGCGAAAGGCGCCGGAAAAGACGACGCGCACGAGACCGCGCGGCAGATCGGCCTGGCCTGGCGGCGCGGCACCCAGCGCGCCAGGGAATTCACGCTGTTCGGCGAGGCGCTGGTCGCCGCGCTGCGCCAGCCGGCCAGGGCCGAACCGCCCACCAGACCCGAGTCACCCAGCAGGAAAGAGTGATCGCATGTCCCGCACATTGATCCGCCCGGCAAAGCCGGAGGATGCCGAAACCATCATCGCGCTGGTGCAGGCGCTGGCCATCTACGAGAAGGAGCCTTTGAGCAGCGTCAAGATCACGCCGGCCGATGTGCGGCGCGACGGCTTCGGCGCCGAGCGGCGCTTCGAGGCGCTGATCGCCGAGCTGGACGGCGAGCCGGTCGGCCTGGCGCTGTTCTTCCACAACTACTCGACCTGGGAAGGCCGCGCCGGGCTGTTCGTCGAAGACCTGTTCGTGCTGGAGCGCGCCCGCGGCCACGGCCTGGGCCGCCAGCTGATCACCGCGCTGGCCGCCATCGCGGATGCGCGCGGCTGCCGCCGGCTCGATCTCAACGTGCTGGACTGGAATCCGACCCGCGCGTTCTATCACCGCATCGGCATCCACCATAAGGAAACCTGGCTGCCCTACCGGATGACGCAGCCGGCGCTGGCGGCCCTGGGCGCCGAAGCCGATCCCGCCTGGTTCCCCGACTGCCCGCGCTGAACCGCCGCTCTGCAAAAGGCTTTGTGGCCGAACGCCCGGCTGTGCCAGACTGAACCGGGAGGTATGGCGGGGCATGGCAAGTCCGATCCTCGCAGGCGGACGGGCACGCGGCATTCCCGGCGGGTTCCTCGCCGTCGCTGCCGCCGTCCTGCTGCTGCTTGTCGTCACGGGCGGGGTGTCGCTCTGGCTGCTGCTCAGCCTGCGCGAGGCCGAGCGCGAGCAGCATACGGCCCAGGCGATCGGGCTGGTCGGCACGATGGCCGAGAATGCCCGCCGGCAGATCGATGCCGCCGACCTGCTGCTGCAATTCACCGCCGCCGAGATCAGCGAGCGCGTCATGCGCCGGCTGGTGCCGGGCGAGGCGCTGGCCACCCTGCTGTCGCAGCGCGTCGCGCGCGTCACCCATATCCGGGCCATTCACATCTACAATGAATCCGGCCAGCTCTGGTTTCTCGCCGGCAACGCGCCGATGCCGCTGGACATCTCCTGGCATCCCGGCTTCGCGCTGCATCAGCAGGGCCTTGCCATGCAGGTGACGGCCGGCGAAGGCGCCAACGCCGCGAGCCTGTGGCTGAGCCGGCGCATCGACCTGCCGGACGGAAAATTCGGCGGCGTCATGGTCGCCTCGCTGGATATCGGCATCGACCAGCTGATCGACAAGGATTACATCACCGTTCCGGTGCAGGTGGTCGCCCTGCTGCATGAGGAAGGCCGCCTGATCATCGGATGGCCCGACGATGCCGCAGGCCAGGTTGCGGGCTTCACTCCCTTCATCGACGGCCGCGCGATGGGCAGCGCGGACACCGCCGACGGGCCGATCTACTGGGCGCGCGTCGCCGATTTCCCGGTCAATGTGCTGCTGCGCGTGGCGCCGCCCGGCGCCGATGGCGAATGGCAGCGCGTCGCCGCCGGCTTCGGCCTGCTGCTCGTCGTCCTGACGGCCGGCGCCGCGGCGGCCCTGTGGAGCGCCTGGCGCCAGCTGCGCCGGCGCGCCGCCTCCGAAGCGCTGCTGCGCGGCATGATGGACAATCCGCCGCTCATCATGGCTTTGCTCGACCGCGACGGGCGCTACCTGATGGCCAACCGCTTCTATTGCGACCTGCTCGGCAAGACCGAACAGGAGCTCATCGGCCGCAATGCCGACGAGGTTTTCCCGCGCCATATCGCCGACCAGTATAACCGCCAGATCCGCGAGACCGCGGCGGCCGGCCGGCCGCTGCTGTTCGACATGCGCAACCACGACCTGAACGGCGCGCTGCGGCATTATGCGCTGTTCCGGTTTCCGATCTATGGCAGCGGCGGCGACCTGCTGGCCTTCGGCGGCATCGCGCTGGACATCACCGAGCGCAAGCAGCTGGAAGAGGCGCTGCGCGAGCATGCCGCCGAGCGCGAGACGCTGGCCGAGGATTATGCGCGCCAGCGCGAGGCGGCCGAAACCGCCAACCGCGCCAAGAGCGAGTTCATGGCGCATATGAGCCATGAGCTGCGCACGCCGCTCAACGCCGTGATCGGCTTCGCCGACATGATCGCCGGCCGGGTTCTGGGCGTGCAATCGCCGAAATATTTCGAATATGCCGAGGATATCAGCCGCAGCGCCCATCACCTGCTCGGCGTCATCAACGACATCCTCGACGTCGCCAAGTCAGAGGCCGGCAAGCTCGAGCTCAACGAGCAGCCGGTAGATGTGGTAGGCGAAATCCGCCTCACCGCGCGTCTGTTCGCCGAGCAGGCGGCGGAGGCAGAGGTCTCGATCGAGGCGACGCTACCGGACCGCCTGCCGCGCCTGTGGGCGGACCAGCGCAAGGTCCGCCAGATCCTGCTCAACCTGGTGTCCAACGCGGTCAAGTTCACGCCGCCCGGCGGCTCGGTCACGATCGCGGCCACGGTCGAGGCGGACGGCGCCATGACCATCGCCATCGAGGACACCGGCATCGGCATGCGCCCGGAGGATCTGGGCGCGGCGTTCTCGCCGTTCGGGCAGGTGGAGAGCTCGCTGTCGCGCCGCTACGCGGGCACCGGGGTGCCCGTCTTCGGGATCAACTACGGCACGGT
>CAYSCA010000263.1:0-4201 GCA_964429465.1 uncultured Rhodospirillaceae bacterium | reverse complement strand
GCGTCCGGCGCGCGCGAGATCGCCCGCCGCGCCCGCGGCACGCCGCGCGTGGCCAACCGCCTGCTGCGCCGGGTGCGCGACTTCGCCGCGGTGGCCGGAGCCGATGTGATGCGGCGAAAGCCGATGCGGCGCTGCAGCGCCTCGAAGTCGACGAGCGCGGCCTGGATGCGATGGACCGGCGCTATCTCGGCGTCATCGCCCGCGACTTCCAGGGCGGCCCGGTCGGCGTCGAGACGATCGCCGCGGCGCTCAGCGAGCCGCGCGACGCGATCGAGGACATCATCGAGCCCTACCTGATCCAGCAGGGCTTCCTGCAGCGCACGCCGCGCGGCCGGCTGCTCACCCCGCAGGCCTTCGGCCATCTCGGGCTCGCCGTGCCGGCAAACCGCGCGAACCTCAACCAGCTCGACCTGCTGTCCGATGACGAGGCGGGCCAGTGAGTATGCGGGCTGGGAGCATCCCGGCTGGCGGCGGGCATCGCTATCCGCTGCGGGTGCAGTGGGAGGATACCGACGCGGCCGGCATCGTCTACTACGCCAATTACCTGCGGTTCATCGAGCGCGGCCGCTCCGACCTGCTGCTCCAGCATGGCATCGACCAGCAGGCGCTGATGGCTATGGAGGGCGGCGTCGCCTTCGCCGTCCGGTCCTGCAATGTCGAATATCTGAAGCCGGCCCGGCTGCATGAGGAGCTGACCGTCGTCACCACGCTGCTCGAACTGCGCGGGGCCAGCGTCGCCCTGGCCCAGGAGGTCCGGCGCGGCGAGGCGCTGCTGGTCCGGGCCGAGGTCAGGCTGGCCTGCATCGACAAGGGCGGCCGGGCGCGGCGCGTCCCGCCCGCTGTGGCTGCAATACTCGCCACACTTTCACCAAATTTATCGCGTTGATCTGCTAACCGGTTAAGGAAGGATTCGAACTTATGGACAGGACCGTCAGCGCCATGCCGCTCGGGGGCTCGTCGGCCGCCGCCGACCTCTCGCTATGGGCGCTTTTCCTCCAGGCAGACTGGATCGTGAAGGCTGTCATGCTGTTGCTGATCCTGGCGTCCTTCTGGTCGTGGGCGATCATCTTCGACAAGCTGATCAAGATCCGCAAAGTCAGCAGCGAAACCGACAAGTTCGAAACCGATTTCTGGTCGGGCGGTTCGCTCGACGCGCTCTACGACCGCATCTCGCTGGCCGGCCCCGGCCATCCGATGGCGGTGCTGTTCCTGGCGGCGATGCGCGAATGGCGCCGCTCCACCGAGCGCGGCGTGGTGCGCGGCAAGCAGGGGCTCGGCTCGCTGCAGGTCCGCATCGGCCAGGTGATGCGCGTCTCCATCGACCGCGAGATGGAGCGGCTGGAACGCTATCTCGGCTTCCTCGCCTCGGTCGGTTCGGTGGCGCCCTTCGTCGGCCTGTTCGGCACCGTCTGGGGCATCATGAATTCCTTCCACGCCATCGCCTCCAGCAAGAACACCTCGCTGGCCGTGGTGGCGCCGGGCATCGCCGAAGCGCTGTTTGCGACCGCTCTCGGCCTGCTGGCGGCGATCCCGGCGGTGATGGCCTACAACAAGTTCTCCAACGACCTCGGCCGTCTCAATGTGCGGCTGGAGGGCTTCGCCGGCGAGTTCTCGGCGCTGATGTCGCGCCAGCTCGACGAGGAGGCGGCGTAAATGGCGGTCCAGCTGCAGGGCGGCAGCCGCGCCGGCCGGATGAAGCGCCGGCCGATGTCGGAGATCAACGTCACGCCGCTGGTCGACGTGATGCTGGTGCTGCTGATCGTCTTCATGGTGGCGGCGCCGCTGCTCACCGTGGGCGTGCAGGTCGACCTGCCGAAGACGCAGGCAGCCGCGATCCAGGGCCAGGACGAGCCCTTGAGCGTGACGATCGATTCCAAGGGCGCCATTTACCTTCAGGAAACGACCGTCGAGCTAGAGCAGTTGGTGCCGCGCCTGCAGGCGATTGCCCAGGGCGCCGCGGATCGCCGCATCTTCGTGCGCGGCGACCAGGCGATCAATTACGGCAAGGTCCTGGAGGTGATGGGGGTGATCAACTCCGCCGGCTTCACCAAGGTGGCGCTGGTCGGCAATCCGCCGGCGCCGAAATAGGCGGCCGGGACTTTCGGGGGCGGGCAAGCGTAAGGACGGGGCCGTCAGGGATGGTGGCCTCGCGAGTGGATTGGGTTGGGTGTAACGGTGCAACGGTCGTCGTACATATTCTCGGCTAGCCTGCATGCCGGCGTTCTCGCGCTCGGCATCTACGGGCTGCCGCATCTTTTCGACGTGCCCAAGGATGCCGAGCCGCCGGTGATCCTGGCTGAATTCGCGCCGATCGCCGAAAAGACCAACGTGCCGAAGCCGCAGCCGAAGGTGGTCGAGACCAAGGCGCCGCCGAAGGAAGAGCCGAAGCCCGAGGCCAAGCCCGAGCCGAAGCCGGAACCGCCGAAGCCGCCGCCGCAGGCGGTCGCCCCGCCGCCTCCGCCTCCGCCGCCTGCACCTGAGCCGCCGAAGCAGGCCGAGGCGCCCAAGCCGGCCCCGGCCCCCGTGCCCGAGCCCGCTCCGAAACCCGCGCCGAAGCCCGAAGTGGCGGAAAAGCCCGAGCCGCCGAAGGTGGAGGCGAAGAAGCCCGAGCCCAAGCCGGCGCCGCCCAAGCGCAAGGAAGTGCAGCGTCCGCCGGAGAAGACCAAGCAGCCCGATTTCGCCGATGTCGCGGCCCTGGTGAACAAGATGAAGGCGCCGCCGGCCAGCCAGCCGAACCAGGCGCCGCAGACCGCCTCGCGCACGCCGCCGGCGTCTGCTCCGCGTGCGGAGGGACCGTCGAATCCGAATCTGCCCGTCTCGATGAGCGAGAAGGATTTCATCCGCAAGCAGGTCGAGGATAAATGGCAGTTCGATATCGGCGCGCGGAACGCGCAGGACCTGATCGTGCGCATCCGCTTCAGCCTCAATCCGGACGGCACCCTGCGCACCCAGCCCGAAATCGTCGATCAGGCACGGATGTTCATGCCGGGCCAGGACAGCTATCGTTCGGCGGCTGAATCGGCGCGGCGGGCCGTGCTCAAGGCGGCGCCGTTCCAGCTTCCCCCGGGCGACCGGGAAAAATGGGCACAGGAGATCATTCTGAATTTCGATCCGCGACAGATGCTGGGTGGGTAAAAAATGATGCAGACGACAATCAGGCGCTGGCGGCTGCTGCCGGCGTTCGGGGCGGCCTTGCTGCTCATCGCTTCGCTGGCGCAGCAGGCCTCCGCCGCTGTCGAGATCGATATCACGCGCGGCAATTTCCGCCCGGTGCCGATCGCCATCTCCGATTTCGATGCCGATAATCCGCAGGCGACGCGGCTGGGCCAGGATGTCGCCCGCGTCATCCGCGCCAATCTCGAACGCTCCGGCCTGTTCAAGCCGGTCGATCCGCGCGCCCATACGCAGACGCCCGCCGCCATGCGGGTGCAGCCGCGTTTCCAGGACTGGCGCGTGATCAACGTCGATGCGCTGGTCAACGGCCGCATCGAGATCCAGGGCGATGGCCGCCTGCGAGGCGAGTTCCGTCTCTGGGACGTTGCCGCCGAGCAGCAGATGACGGGCCTCGCGCTGTTCACCACGCCCGACAACTGGCGCCGGCTCGCGCATCTGATCTCGGACGCGATCTACAAGCGGGTCACCGGCGAGGACGGCTATTTCGATACCCGCATCGTCTATGTCGCCGAAAGCGGTCCGGCCGATCGCCGCATCAAGCGGCTCGCCATCATGGACCAGGATGGCGAAAACCACCGCTTTCTCACCGATGGCCGCTATCTCGTGCTGACGCCGCGCTTCTCGCCCAGCCAGCAGGAGATCACCTATCTCAGCTATTTCAACGACCGCCCGCGCGTGTATCTGTTCAACATCGATACCGGGCAGCAGGAGCTGGTCGGCGATTTCCCCGGCATGACCTTCGCGCAGCGCTTCTCGCCCGACGGCAACCGCGTGATCATGTCGCTCGCCGTGAACGGCAATTCCGATGTCTACATGATGGATCTGCGCACGCGGCAGCGCACGCGGCTGACCTCCGATCCGGGCATCGACACCTCGCCGTCCTTCTCGCCCGATGGCCGCAAGATCACCTTCAATTCCGACCGCGGCGGCTCGAAGCAGATCTACGTGATGAATTCCGACGGTTCGGATCAGCGCAGCATCAGCTTCCAGCAGGGCCGCTATTCCACGCCGGTCTGGTCGCCGCGCG
>CAYSCA010000262.1:0-4241 GCA_964429465.1 uncultured Rhodospirillaceae bacterium | reverse complement strand
GGATACTGCACCGGCATGTCGTAGCCGGCGAACGGCACCATGCGGGCGCCAAGCTCCCGATGGAGTGCATTCAGCGGCGTGACTTTGAGGTTTTCGGCCGTGTCGCCCAAGCAGGGTCCCTTTGCGAACAGAGTCAGAGTCGAACCGGCGGGTGGTTTCGCCGTTCGCCCCCTCTGTCCCGGGACCTGAGAGATTCGCAGAAGCTGTCGCCCTGCTTACTCCTTCGGTGGGACCGGGGTTGGACTCCCGATCCGCTTTCCAGAGTGTCGCCAGCCCGGTCGGTCCTTTGGCCTGAGAGTTTCCGGGGCGGTTGCTCCTTCGGCGCGCGGCACCCGTGACTTCGAGGCTCGCGGCTCTCCCGCCGGACTGAATGCGACGCCGCGAGAATAGGCTGGGCAGTATATTAGTCAACGGGATTTCCGGTGACCTTGCGGAAACCCGAAACAGCCCCGATTGACAATGCTTTATCGGCGTCTAGGCTTATCCACAGGAGCAGGAAACGCAAGCGACTCGGAAGCGGGTCGCCAGCCGGGAAGGGAACCGCCATGAATCCGTTCTTCATCGAGCAGATGGCGATGTATTCGGCCTATCACCGGGATGCCCGCAACCGGGCCACCCATTTCATCGGCATCCCCGCCATCGTGTTCGCCATCTTCATTCCCCTGCATTGGGTGCCGCTCTTCACCAGCGGCGACAATACGGTGACGCTGTCGGTCATTCTCTGGGTGGTGACCGGCGCCTTTTACCTGTGGCTCGACCGCACCATCGGCGGCCTGATGGTCCTCGTGTCGTTTGCCCTGATGCTGCTGGCCCAATGGGTGGCAGCCCAGGGCAGCCTGATCGGATGGACTGCCTTTGCCGTGTTCTTCGTCGGGGGCTGGATCTTCCAGCTGGTCGGGCATGTCTTCGAGGGGCGCCGCCCCGCTTTGGCCGACAACCTGCTGCAGGCGCTGATCGGCCCGATGTTCCTGGTGGCCGAAGCCGTGTTCGCCATGGGCATCAAGAAGGAACTGCACGACGCCGTCGAGGCGCGCTGGAAGCATTACTCGGTCGGCGCGATGCGCGAACATGCGGCCTGAACGAGCACTGGTTGGGGGATATTTGCGAGAATGACGCAGCGCTGGAAGAATCGGCCCGAGGGGGCGAACTGGGGCGACTTCGGACCGGATGACCGGCTCGGCCGCGTCAACTGGATCACGCCGGAGAAAGTGAAGCAGGGCATCGCCGAAGTGCGCGAGGGGCGCACCTTCTGCCTGTCGCTGCCGCTGGAATATCCGGGCGGCAACCTGCTCAACCCGCGTCGCTTTCCGCCTCAGTTATTCGCCGTGGTGCGCGAGGGGCGGCCGAACATGGCGCTGCCGCTCGGCCTGTTCGATCCCCGTGTGACCGACGTCTCCAGCGACGATGCGGCTTTGCTCTATCTGCAGTATTCGACGCAGTGGGACAGCTTCGCTCATATCGGCTCGATGTTCGACGCCGATGGCGACGGCAAGCCGGAGCGGGTTTTCTACAATGGCTGGCGCGGCGGCAGCGATATCCCCGACGTGTCGGATCGCGGTGTGGGCGAACCGCGGCTCGAGCGCTTCCCCTCCACAGGCACGGAAGCGCTGGGCATCCATAACTTCGCCCGCCACGGCATGCAGGGCCGCGGCGTTCTGGTCAACCTGAAGGATGAGTGCGGCGAGACGCGCACCTGGGTCGGCTATGACCTGCTGAGGCGCGCGATGGAGACGCAGAAGGTGGAGATCGAAAAGGGCGACATGCTCTGCCTGTACACGGGCTTCGGCGACGTCGTCCTTGGCATGCAGCGCAAGCCGGATCTGCACAAGCTGGAAAATTCCTGCGCCGTGCTGGATGGCCGCGACGGAGCCCTGCTCAAATGGATCACCGACAGCGGGGTGAGCTGCCTGATCGCCGACAATTACGCCGTCGAAGGCCTGCCGGCCAAGCCGGCCGATGGCAGTCATGCCATGCTGCCGCTGCACGAGCATTGCCTGTTCAAGCTTGGCATTCCGCTCGGCGAACTCTGGTACCTTTCGGAACTCGCCGCCTATCTGAAGCAGCAGGGCCGCAGCCGCTTCCTGCTGACCGCGCCGCCCCTCCGGCTGACCGGCGCCGTAGGATCGCCGGCCTCGCCGATCGCCACGGTGTAAGGCGCCACGGTGTAGGGCTACCTGCAATCCCTGCTCCCAGGCGTTCTACAACCCTGAATCGCAACTTTGGCCAGGGTAACATTATCCGGAGGGGGAATTTTCCGCAGTTACCGTTTCTTTAGGGCATGGCATGCTCACAATCAGAATAAGAAAGATGCCGGGCTGATCCGGCTCCGTACGATTTTGAAGGGGGATACGTCATGAAATTTGACCGCAAGCTTCTTGCCTCGCTGTTCGCAGTCTCGGTCATGGCTCTGTTTGCAGCGGCCCCGGTGGCGGCACAGGAAAAGCATGTGCCGAAAGCGCAGGCCTGGGCGGAAAAGACGCTGCGGGGCTGGATGAAGGATCCCGCGGTGATCGAGGCGGTGAAGGCGCAGAACGCCAAGCATGCCGCCCTCACGCCTGAAAAGATCATCGAACTGGACAAGCAGTGGCGCGCCGAAACCAAGGCCTCGGCGAAGCCGCTGATCAACGAGGTCACGGGCAATCCGCTTTCGGCATACCTCAAGAAGAAGGAAGCCGAGAGCAAGGGTCTGGTTACCGAGATCTTTGTCATGGACAACAAGGGCCTCAATGTCGGCCAGAGCGACGTGACGTCGGATTACTGGCAGGGTGATGAGGCGAAGTGGCAGAAAACCTTCTCCGTCGGCCCGAATGCCGTCTTCGTCGACAAGGTCGAGCAGGATGAATCGACGCAGAAATTCCAGACCCAGGTCAGCATCTCGATCGTTGATGCTGCCGGCGCCGCCATCGGCGCCGTCACGGTCGGCCTCGATGTTGAAATGCTGATGGATATGTGAGGATTGCGCGCCAGAAGCCGCAAGGAGGTCATGATGCAGAATGAATCGTCGATCTCAGCCCCGTCCACCGCCGCTAAAAAGCCAGGCGGATTGCGGCTTTCCATCTCGCAGAAACTTGGCTTTCTGATCGCCATCATCCTCTGCGCCGGGGTCGGCGGCACGGTATTCGCGCAGCTGCAGATGCGCCGCGTCGCGGCCATCGAGGAATTCCGCAGCAGCAACCTTCAGGTCATCAACCTGATGGCGCAGCAGATTTCGGGTGGCGTGCGCTGGAACAAGCCGGAGACGATCACCCCGACCCTGGAAGGGGTTGCCGGATTCGAAGGCAGCGCGCTCGCCAATGCGGTGGTCTTCGATGCGCAGCGCAAGCCGATCGCGTCTTTCGAAGGCAAGCGTTTCGGCGTTCACGAGGAACTGGCGCAGGAACTCACGCCCGCGAGGGAGCAGGCGGTAAAGGCGGGCCAGGTGCAGGCCTGGTCCGACGGCAGCGACCATTACATCATGATTGTCCCCGTGGTGGCGGGGAAGGACAAGGAATATGTCGGCGCACTGGCGGTGGCGCTCAGTCTCGAAGTCCTGAATGCCATCAATGCCGAATCCTCCGAGCGCGCGGTTATGCTCGGTGGCGGGCTTCTCGCCGCCCTGTTGATCGCGCTGGTGGTGGGAACGCAGATCCTGGTCAGCCGGCCGCTGCGGCGCATCACTGCGACGATCAGCGATCTGGTCGCCGGCAAACAGGATGTCAGCATCCCCAGCCTCCATCGCGGCGACGAGGTGGGCGACATTGCCCGCAGCCTCGATGTCTTCAAGGAGCAGATCGCCCAGAACCAGGCGCTGCAGCGCGAACGCGCGGCGAGCCAGGCAGAGCAGCTGGCCGAGCGCGAGCGCAACGAAGCCGAGCGCCAGCGCCAGGAAGACGAGCTCGACCGCTCGGTGGCCCGGATCCTGGAGGCCGCCATCGGCGGCGACCTCGGCAACCGTATCGACACCGCCAGTCTCGGCGGCGCCGCGCAGCGTATCGGCGGCGGCATCAACCGCCTGCTCGATATTACCGACCGCTCGCTGCAGCAGATCAGCGCCATGCTGGCCGGCATGGCCCATGGCGATCTGTCGCAGCGGATCAAGGGCGATTTCGCTGGCGTGTTCGCGCGCATCCAGAATGATGCCAACGGCATGGCCGAGAAGCTGACCGGCATCGCCACCAGGCTGATCGAAACCGCGCGCACGGTGCGGGATGCCTCGGGCGAGATTTCGTCTGGCAGCCAGGACCTGGCGCAGCGGACGGAGA
>CAYSCA010000261.1:0-4279 GCA_964429465.1 uncultured Rhodospirillaceae bacterium | reverse complement strand
AGGGCATGACCTCGTCGGATGTGCTGGATACCTGCTTCAACGTCCAGCTCGTGCGTGCCGCCGACCTGCTGATCGAGGGCGTCGACCGCGTGCTGGCCGCGCTGCGGGAGCGCGCCTTCGAGTTCAAGCTGCTGCCCTGCATCGGCCGCAGCCATGGCATCCATGCCGAACCGGTCACCTTCGGCCTCAAGCTGGCCGGCTTCCACGCCGAGTTCCAGCGCGCGCGCAAGCGCCTGCTCGCCGCCCGCGAGGAAGTCGCCACCTGCGCCATTTCCGGCGCGGTCGGCACCTTCGCCAATATCGATCCCTTCGTCGAGGAATGGGTGGCGAAGAAGCTCGGCCTGCAGCCCGAGCCGGTCTCCACCCAGGTGATCCCGCGCGACCGCCATGCGGCCTATTTCGCGCATCTCGCGGTGGTCGCCTCTTCCGTCGAGCGGCTTGCCATCGAGATCCGCCCTCTGCAGCGCTCGGAAGTGATGGAGGCCGAGGAATTCTTCTCGCCCGGCCAGAAGGGCAGCTCCGCGATGCCGCACAAGCGCAATCCGGTGCTGACCGAGAATCTCACCGGGCTTGCACGTCTCGTGCGCTCGGCCGTGGTGCCGGCGCTGGAGAATGTCGCGCTCTGGCATGAGCGCGATATCAGCCATTCTTCCGTCGAGCGCGGCATCGGGCCCGACGCCACCATCCATCTCGATTTCGCGCTGCATCGGCTGGCCGGCGTGATCGAGAAGCTGGTCGTCTATCCCGACAACATGATGAAGAATCTCGACCGCTTCGGCGGCCTGGTGCATTCCCAGCGCGTGCTGCTGGCGCTGACCCAGGCGGGGCTGAGCCGCGAGGATTCCTACCGGCTGGTGCAGCGCCACGCGCTGCGCATCTGGCAGCAGGGCGGCGATTTCCTGCAGGCCCTGCTCGGCGAGAAGGAGGTGACCGACCGGCTGAAGCCCGCGCAGCTCACCGCCCTGTTCGATCTCGGCTATCACCTCAAGCATGTCGACACCATCTTCGCCCGCGTCTTTGGCAAGGACGGCGTGACGCAGGGGAAAGCGAAGAAGGCCGCCGCGAAGAAGCCGGCGGCGCCTAAGCCCAAGGCGAAGAAGAAGCGTTGACAGCGGCGTGACGGCGGCCTCTCCTTTTTCCCAGAAAGGGAGAGACGCCATGATCGAGGCCCTGCGCACGCCGGACGAGCGCTTCAGCAACCTGCCCGGCTACGATTTCCGGCCGCATTACCTGACGCAGGCGAACGGCCTGCGCATGCATTACCTCGACGAGGGCAGGCATGGCGGCCGCACCTTCCTCTGCCTGCACGGCCAGCCGACCTGGAGCTATCTCTACCGCCGCATGATCCCGGTCTTCACCGCGGCGGGGCATCGCGTCGTGGCGCCGGACCTGTTCGGCTTCGGCAAGTCCGACAAGCCGCGCGAGGATGCGGTCTATACCTTCGATTTCCACCGCGACAGTCTGATCGCGCTGATCCGCGCGCTCGACCTGCGCGACGTCGTGCTGGTCTGCCAGGATTGGGGCGGACTGCTCGGGCTGACCATCCCGATGAAGATGCCCGAGCGGTTTTCCGGCCTGCTGGTGATGAACACTTCGCTCGCCACCGGCGACCGGCCGCTGACCCAGGGCTTTCTCGACTGGCGCGCCTGGAACAACAAGAATCCCGACATGGCGATCGCCAAGCTGATGAAGCGCAGCTGCCCGCATCTGAGCGACGCCGAAGCCGCCGCCTACGAGGCGCCCTATCCCGACATGGCCTACAAGGGCGGCGTGCGGCGCTTCCCCAATCTGGTGCCGGACAATCCGGATGCGCCGGGCACCGAGCTGTCGCGCCGCGCGCTGCAATTCTGGAAGAATGACTGGAACGGCAGGAGCCTGATGGCCATCGGCATGACCGACCCGGTGCTCGGTCCGCCGGTGATGTACGGCCTGCGGAAAGTGATCCGCAACTGCCCCGAGCCGCTGGAACTGCCCGAAGCGGGCCATTTCGTGCAGGAATGGGGCGAGCGCGTGGCGCAGGAAGCGCTCGCCCGGCTGTAACCGCTTCAATCGTCACCCCGGCCTTGAGCCGGAGTCCCATTTCTTCGCGACCCTGAATGGGATCCCGGGTCAAAGCCCGGGATGACGGCAGCAAACCGCCGTCACTTCGCGAAGATCATCTCGTCGTTGGCAAAAGCCTTGAATTCGAGCGCGTTGCCCGACGGGTCGAGGAAGAACATCGTGTGCTGCTCACCCACCTCGCCCTCGAAGCGCACATAAGGCTCGATGACGAATTTGATGCCGGCCTTGACCAGCTTGTCGGCCAGCGCCTTCCAGTCCGGGATGGTGAGGATGACGCCGAAATGCTTCACCGGCACGTCATGGTCGTCCACCGCGCTGGTGGATTTGTGGCCGCATTCCTCGGGCGCCAGATGCGCGACGAGCTGGTGGCCGTAGAAGTCGAAATCGACCCAGTTCTCGGCCGAGCGGCCTTCCGAGCAGCCGAGCAACTCGCCGTAGAACCTGCGCGCTTCGGCAATGTCGCGCACCGGGAAGGCGAGATGGAAGGGGCGGATGGCTGTGGCGGCCGACTTGGCCGGGGTCAGGGCGTTCATGGCGTAAACCTCATGGCTGGATGCCGGTGACCATAGCGGCTGGCGCTGGCGCGGCAAGGGAATTAAACTCGCCGCATTATGAGTTTTCCTCATGGAGTGGATCGCCTGCCCTCGCTGAACGCGCTGCGCGCCTTCGCGGTCGCCGGCCGTCACCTGAGCTTCACCCGCGCCGCCGCCGAGCTGAATGTCACCCAGGGCGCGGTGAGCCGCTTGGTAAAACAGCTGGAAGACGATCTCGGCGTCAGCCTGTTCCGGCGCTCGGCCCGCGGGCTCGCGCTGACGCCGGCCGGCGCGAGCCTGCTGCCGGCCCTGAGCGATGCTTTCGAGCGGCTCGGCGCGGCAACGCGGCTGGTGCGGCGACCGTCGCGGCAATCGAGCCACCTCGCCATCGCCATGCTGCCGACCTTCGCCATGCGCTGGTTCATGCCGCGGCTGGCCGACTTCCAGCGCCTGCATCCCGGCATCACGGTGGACGTCACCAGCGCGGACCGGCCGATCGACTTCCAGGCCGAGCCGATCGATGTCGGCATCCAGCATGGCCCGGGAGGGTCTTCAGGCAACTGGCCCGGCGTCACCGCCGAATTCCTCATGACCGAAACGGTGATCCTGGTCGCCAGCCCGGCGCTCCTGAAGGCAAAGCCGGTGAAGCAGCCGGCCGATATCCGCCATCATGTGCTGCTGACCCATTCCACCCGGCCGGATGCCTGGCGGGAATGGTTCGCGGTGGCGGGGCTGAAGCAGGCGAAACCGCCGCGCGGCCCGGCCTTCGAGCATTTCTTCATGTCCATCGAAGCCGCCGTGAGTGGGCTGGGCCTGGCCCTGGTGCCCGATATCTTCGTGCAGGCCGAGCTGGCCGACGGACGCCTGGTCGAGCCGCTGCCGCGCCATCGCGTGGCCCGCAAGGGCGGCTATTATCTGCTGCACCTGCCCGGCCGCGAGCGCGAACCGGCGATCCGGGCCTTCCGCGACTGGCTGTTCAGCTGACTTCTCTTTCCTCTCCACTGCGCCATATTCCGCCAATGCCAATCTTCTCGGTCCTCGACCTCTCCCCCATCACCCAGGGCAGCGACGCCGCCCAGTCTTTCAAAAACAGCCTCGATATCGCGCGGCATGCCGAACGCTGGGGCTACAAGCGCTACTGGCTGGCCGAGCATCACAACATGCCCGGCATCGCCTCGGCGGCGACCTCGATCCTGATCGGCCATGTTGCCGGCGGCACATCGACCATCCGGGTCGGCGCCGGCGGCATCATGCTGCCGAACCATTCGCCGCTGGTGATCGCCGAGCAGTTCGGCACGCTGGCCTCGCTCTATCCCGGCCGCATCGATCTCGGGCTCGGCCGGGCACCCGGCACCGACCAGCGCACGGCCTATGCCCTGCGCCGCAACCTGACCTCCGACGAGGATGAGTTCCCGCGCGACGTGGTCGAGCTGATGAACTATTTCGCGCCGGCCGAGCCGGGCCAGGCGATCCGCGCCGTGCCGGGCGCCGGGCTGGACGTGCCGGTCTGGATTCTCGGCTCCAGCCTGTTCGGTGCCCAGCTCGCCGCCATGCTCGGCCTGCCCTACGCCTTCGCCTCGCATTTCGCCCCGCAGCAGATGATGCCGGCGATCGCGATCTACCGCGAACGCTTCAAGCCGTCGGAGCATCTGGCGCAGCCCTATGTGATGCTGGGCTTCAACGTC
>CAYSCA010000260.1:0-4301 GCA_964429465.1 uncultured Rhodospirillaceae bacterium | reverse complement strand
GCTCGTTCCTCATGCGGAAGGGCCAGTTCTGAAATGCTTCCGCTTGATGGCATAAAGGTCGTCGATTTCGGTCAGGGCGTTGCCGGCCCCTATGGTGCGATGCTGCTGGGCGATTACGGCGCGGACGTCATCAAGATCGAGCCGCCGCGGGGCGACTGGGCGAGAACGCTCGGCACCCGTATCGGCGAGACCGAGAGCGCCACGTTCGTCGCCGTGAACCGCAACAAGCGCAGCGTGGTGCTCGATCTCACCCGTCCGGAGGGGATCGCGGCGGCGCGCGACCTGATCGCCGGGGCCGATATCCTCGTGCAGAGCTTCCGGCCCAGCGTCATGGCGCGCTACGGGCTGGACTACCGCAGCCTGGCCCCGCTGCATCCGCGCCTGATCTACTGCTCGGTCTCCGGCTTCGGCCCGGCCGGCCCGGCCGCCGATCTGCCCGCCGGCGATTCCACCATGCAGGCCTGGGGCGGGCTGATGAGCATCATCGGCGATGCCGAGGACGACCCGACCCGGGTGGGCAACGTGGTCTCCGACATGCTGGCCGGCATGAACCTGTTCCAGGGCGCGCTGCTGGCGCTGATGAAGCGCGCGCAGACCGGCAAGGGCAGCGAGGTGCATGTCGCCCTGCTCGATTCCATCATCGCCTTCCAGGCGCCGGCCTTTGCGGAATATCTCACCACCGGCCGCCCGCCGCCACGCACCGGCAACAATCATCCGCTGATGGCGCCGTCGGGCCTGTTCAAAACGGCCGATTCCGCCGTCGTGTTCTCCGTGCTGGAGCATCAGTGGGAGAATTTCTGCAGGTTCTTCGGCGTGCCCAACCTGGCGCATGACGTCGCCTTCGCGCGCAATGCCGACCGGATCGCCAACCGCGCTGCGCTGATGGCGATCCTGCGGCCGCTATTCGCCTCGGAGAGCACGGCCGAGGTGCTGCGCCGGCTGCGCGCCTGCGACGTGCCCTGCGCGCCGGTGAACGACTATGCCGCGGTGGCCGCCGATGCCCAGGTGAAGCTCAACGGGCTGCTCGGCCGGCGCCAGCACCCGGCGCTGGGCGCGGTGCCCTTCATCCGGAATCCGGTCCGCATCTCGGAGATGGAACCGCGCGCCGGAAACGTGCCGCTGCTGGGCGAGCATACCGCCGCGATTCTTTCCGGACCGGCCGGCGCGGCCGCTGCCGTGCCGCCGCAAAAGAAGGGGGCCGCGGGATGAATCGCCTGCCCGCCGCGCTGACATGGCTGGAAGACCGTGCCGCGGATCTCGCGGGCCTGGTGATGTTCGCGATGGTGTTCTGCGTCACGCTCGACGTGGTGATGCGCTACAGCCTGAACGCGCCGCTCTCGTGGTCGTATGAACTGGTCTCGATGTACCTGCTGCCGGCGATCGTCTTCCTGCCCGTCGCGCTGGTGCAGCGGCAGGGGCATCACGTGAATGTCGACATCGTCTATCTCAGGATGTCGCCGGGGCGGCAGCGGCTGGCATCCGCCGTCAGCCTGGTCTGCGCCGGCGGCGTGCTGGCGATCATCGGCAGCCTCGCCGCCGCCAAGGCCTGGCTGTCCTTTGCCGCCGACGAAATCGTCTCCGGACCGATCCCCTGGCCGGTCTGGATCGGCCCTGCCCTGCTGGCCGCGGGCGCGGCGCTGTTCCTGATCCGCTGCATCGCCGGCCTGCTCGCCATCGCGCACGGCGCCACGCTGTCCCCCGGCAGCGGCAGCAGCGACGACGAAGCCCTGCACCGGGAGCAGCCCTGATGCTGGCGCTCGGGATCATCACGCTGCTGCTGGTCCTGCTCGCCATCGGCGTGCCGGTCGGCTTCAGCCTGGCGGTGGCGGGAACCATCGGCCTCTACCTGCTCGGCGGACCGCCGCTGGTGATCGGCATCCTCGACGCGACGCCGCTCAGCTCGGTCTCGTCCTACGAGCTGATCACCGTGCCGATGTTCCTGCTGATGGCGGAATTCGTCATCATGAGCGGGGTCGCCGACGACCTGTTCCGCGCCGCCGCCACCTGGGTCGGCCGCACGCGCGGCGGCCTCGGCCTCGCGACGGCGCTGGCCGGCGCCGGCTTCGGCGCGATCTCGGGCTCCAGCACCGCATCGGCGGCGACGCTTTCCGCCACCTCGATTCCGGCCATGCTGCGCGCCGGCTACGAGCCGCAGCTGGCCTGCGGCGTGGTGGCGATCTCCGGCACCCTGGCGATGCTCATCCCGCCCAGCATCGCGCTGGTCCTGTTCGGCCTGATCGCCGACCTGGATATCGGCGCGCTGCTGATCGGCGGCGTGATTCCCGGCCTGCTGGTCACGCTGACGATCGCCCTGACGATCCAGTTCCTGATCTGGCAGGACCCGGCGCGGGCGCCGCGCGGCAAGAGCTATACCCTGCGCGAGAAGCTGGAATCCTCGCGCGTCTCCGGCCCGATGATCTTCCTGCTGCTGGCGGTCACCGGCGTGATCTATCTCGGCGTCGCGACGCCGACCGAGGCGGCCGCCATCGGGGCATTCGGCGCCTTCCTGCTGACCGTGTGGCAGCGCCGCCTGAGCGTGAAGGCGCTACGCGCCTCGCTGGTCGCCGCCGCCTCCACCACCTGCATGATCCTGATGATCATCATCGGCGCGAAGATCTTCGGCTATTTCCTCACGCTGACGCAGACGACGCAGTTCATCATCGCGTCGATCCAGGATTCCGGCCTGTCGCGCTGGCTGATCCTGCTGCTGATCCTTTTCATCTACCTGGTCCTGGGCTGCATGATGGACCAGATCGCGATCCTGATCCTCACCGTGCCCGTCGTCCTGCCGGTGATCACCGGGCTGGGCTTCGATCCGATCTGGTTCGGCGTTGTCGTCATCGTGCTGGCCGAGGTCGGCATGGTGACGCCCCCGGTGGGCCTGAACGTCTTCGTCGTCGCGCGGTTCACCGGGCGGCCGCTGGAGGAGATCTTCGCCGGCATCTGGCCGCATGTGATCGCGCATCTGGTCCTGGTCGCCCTGCTCTGCGCCTTTCCGGCCCTGGTGCTGTGGCTGCCATCGACGATGCGCTGAAGAGTTTCATAAAACAGGAGGAAACGATGAGGATACGCACGACACTGGCACTGGCCGCAATGGGCCTGGCACTCACCGCCGGCCACGAGGCCGTGGCGCAGGACAAGGTCAAGCTCAAGGTGGCTGATTCCTTCCCCACGACCCATTATGTGCCGGGCTTCATCAAGAAGTGGATGGAGGAAGTCACCGCCGCGAGCGGCGGGATGGTGGAATTCGAGTATTACGGCGCCGAGCAGCTCGGCAAGGCCAAGGACATGCTCACGCTGGTGCAGACCGGGGTGACCGATGTCGCCTATGTCGCGCCCTCCTATGTCTCGGAGAAGATGCCGCTGTCGTCGGTTGCCGAGCTGCCGGGCGGTTTCGCGACCTCCTGCGAGGGGACGCGGGCCTACTGGAAGCTGGCGACGGGCGACGGCATCATCGCCAAGCGCGAGATGCAGCCGAACGGCGTCCGCCTCGTGATGACCGGCCTGGGCGCGCCCTACCAGATCATCTCGACCAAGCAGTTCGACGGCCTGGCCAGTCTGTCGGGGCAGAAGCTGCGCTCCTATGGCGGCCACCAGGATACCGCGCTGAAGGACCTCGGCGCCGTTCCGGTGCGCATGCCGGCGCCCGAGATGTACGAGGCCGTCACACGCGGCACGCTGGACGGCGTGGTGCTGCCCTATGCCAGCGTCTTCTCGTACCGCCTGCAGGACCAGGTGAAGTTCGCCACCACGGGGCAGAATTTCGGCAGCGTGGCGCTGAACTACGTGATGAACGAGCGGAAATGGAAGTCGCTGCCGCAGAAGGTGAAGGACGCGCTCGAGAAGGCCGGCCCGGCGGGGATCGAGTATGCCTGCCAGTATATGGACCGCGACGCCGATGCCTCGGCGGAAAAGCTGCGCAAGGGCGGCGTCACCATGGTGAAGTTCAACGCGGAGGATCAGAAGGCGATCGATGCCAAGGTCAAGGGCATCGCGCCGAAATGGGCCGCCGATCTCGACCGGCGCGGCAAGCCCGGTTCCGAGACGCTGAAGGCCTTCACCGCGGCGCTCGGCAAGTCGGGCTGATCGTCACGGCTTCCGCCGCGGGACGGCAAGGAGCAAGGGGCCCTTCGGGGCCCCTTTTTCATGCCGCCTGGTCGCCGCCGCCGACGCGGGCAGCGAGCTGGGCCGCCATGAAGGGATCGAGCTCGCCGTCGAGCACGCCCTGGGTGTCGCTGGTCTCCAGCTCGGTGCGCAGGTCCTTCACCATCTGGTAGGGATGCAGCACATAGGAGCGGATC
>CAYSCA010000259.1:0-4349 GCA_964429465.1 uncultured Rhodospirillaceae bacterium | reverse complement strand
ATCGAGACCATCGTCGCCGCCTTCGAGATGGACGAGATCCTCTACGAGCTGCGCACGCATTCGGCCGGCCTCAATTGCGGCCGCTGGGACTACATCTTCAGCTTCATCAAGAAATTCGCCCGGCAGCCCTGGGCCGTGCTGCCCGACCGCGCCCAGGTCACCATGACGGTGCCCTTCATGCGCAATTACTCGCTGCTGGCAATCAAGACCTGCCACCGCCGTCAGGTGCATGCCATGGACGGCATGGCGGCGCTGATTCCGATCAAGAATGACGAGAAGGCCAATGCCGAGGCCATGGCCAAGGTCGGCGCCGACAAGCAGCGCGAGGCGACCGACGGCCATGACGGCACCTGGGTGGCGCATCCGGGCCTGGTGCCGATCGCCAAAGCCGAGTTCGACGCGGTGATGAAGGAGGCGAACCAGATCGCCCGCCAGCGCCAGGACGTGCATGTCGAGGCCAAGGACCTGCTGGAGATGCCGAAGGGCACGATCACCGAGGCCGGCCTGCGGCAGAACGTGAATGTCTCGATCGGCTATCTCGAGGCCTGGCTGCGCGGCATCGGCTGCGTGCCGCTCTACAACCTGATGGAGGATGCCGCCACCGCCGAGATCAGCCGCGCGCAGGTCTGGCAATGGCGCCACCACAAGGCAAAGCTGGACGACGGCCGCCTGGTCGACGCCACCCTGATCGAGAAGACCATCGAGGAAGAGCTCGAGAAGACGAAGCAGATGGTCGGCGCGGCGAAATTCGACGGCGGCAAATACACTGAGGCCGCCGAGATCTTCCGCGAGCTGGCGCTGGCCGAGGATTTCACCGAATTCCTCACCCTGCCGGCCTACGACCGCATCGTCGCGGCGGGGGCGTAAGCCCCTCACCCTCCCGCTTCGCGGGCCCCTCCCTCTCCCGAAGGGAGAGGGCAATTTGCCCCTCGCCCGCATCAGCGGGAGAGGGAGGGGCCCATCACGCATGGGATGGGAGGGTGAGGGCCGGAACCGCCCCTCCCCGCCGCGGGTTTCTCCTGCATCGATGCAGGAGGACGCCATGCCGCAACCCGAGAAACCGCGCACGCCGGACATGCCGCGCCAGCGCACCGACCGCGCCGGTCTTCCCGGCGCCCCCACCGGGCCGGCGCATCACGAGCCGCTGAGCCGCGATGCCGCCGCGCAGCGGCATTACGGCCCGGGCACCTATGGCAACGACCAGTTCGACGCCGTGCATTACCAGTCGGTGGACGACGAAGTGCCGCAGCCCGAGGGCCTGGAGCGCGAGCAGCCCGAGAATGACCGCCCGACCACGCGGCCGAAGGACCGGCGCTATGGCCGCACCGGCGAGGACGGCAAGGGATAAGGAACAATCGCCATCGCATCCGGTTGCGGGAAGACCGTTGCGAGGAGCGTATCATGACCCGTCCGCCGCCCGTCCCGCCCGAGAACCAGCCGCAGAAAGCCCGCGATCTCGATCAGGGTTCCGGCGCGTCGCCGAAAGATGCCGGCAAGAAGTCCGCCGATCCCTCGGCGCGCAAGGGCCGTCACGACAATATCAGCCAGAACACCCATCACCAGGGCCATCAGCAGGACCGCTGAAAGCCCCGCTTATCAGGCGGCGCGCCGGAAGCGTTGCAGCATCACCGCCAGCGCGGCGCTGTCGAACGGCTTTTTCAGCAGCGGCGCGTCGGCATATTTGCCGGTGAGTTCCAGGATGCCGAAACCGGTCGCGAAGATCACCGGCACGCCGCGCGCCTGCAGGCGGTCGGCCACCGGGAAGGCCGGCCGGCCGCCCAGATTGATGTCGAGGATGGCGATATCCGCCTCGACCTGCGCCGCGGCATCCAGCGCGGCGTCGCGGCTGCGCTCGGTCGCCACGACCCGGTGGCCGAGATCGGTCACCATATCGGCCAGGGCCTCTGCGACGGCGGCATCGTCTTCCACAATCAGAACCCGCAGCGCCGGAGCGGCCGCGGGCGCGTGAACCTTGCGGCCATGCGGCTGCAGGGCATTGGTAGAGCCGATCATCATTCCGGAAGAATCCCTGTACTCGTCACATTCGGCCGGCAGATGGGGCCAGCGTCGTCCGAATGCAAGATGTCCGAAAACGCGAAAGAGGCGCGGCGGCGCTCTCGTCCAGGCCGTTCGCCGCAGGCTAATCCTCGGTTATGCCGCGGGTTTCCGCCATTGCCGGCCGCAGCCGCAGGCGCTCCCACCAGGCAGCGACCGCCGGCCGTGCTGTGACCATCGCGCGGCCGTCTTCGGTCATGACGAGGCAGGCCAGCATCGGCGCCGCATGCAGGTCGGCCAGCGTCAGGTCCTCGCCGCAGAGAAACGGCCGCTCGTCGCCGAGCATCTCGCCCAGCGCGGCGCAGCAGGTCTGCGCCACCGGCAGGGCGGCCGCCACCTTTGCCTCATCGGCCACGGCGCCGCGCAACGGCTTGCGCCGACGCTCGACGAACAGGCCCCAGACCCAGTTCGGATAGGCGTAGGAGTCGAGGATCGAGATCGCCTGGTTCAGCCGGCTGCGCGCCTGCGGCCCGGCCGGCTGCAGCGCCGGGCCGGCAAAGACCTCGTCGATATAGCGGGTGATGGCGCCGGTTTCGTAAAGCGCGAAGCCGTCATGCTCGAAGGCGGGAATCCGGCCGAAGGGCTGGCGCCGCAGCTGCGCGGCCGGCACGCCATCCGGGCCGAACACATCGACCTCCTCGAAACGGTAGGCGACGCCCTTCTCGGCAAAGACCAGCCGGCAGATCCGCGTATAGACGCTGTAGGCGGCGCCGAAGAGGATGGGCGTGGTCATGCTGCAACCTTAGCGCCATCCGCTGCGGCCGTCATGCCGCGGCCCGCCATGGCTGAAACTCCGCCGGGAATTTCTCCATTCCTACCGCCGCGCCTCCATCGCCATCCGCACGGCAAGCCCGGCCAGCACCGTACCCATCAGCCAGCGCTGCGCTAGCAGCCAGAGCGGACGGCCGGCGAGGAAGCCGGCGATGCTGCCGGCGGCCAGCGCGATCACCGCATTGACCGAGATGCTGATGGCGATCTGCGTCGCGCCGAGCAGCAGAGACTGCAGCAGCACGTCGCCCTGGTCGGGCGAAATGAACTGCGGCAGCAGCGAGAGATAGAGCATCGCGATCTTCGGATTGAGCAGGTTGGTCACGAATCCCATCGCGAACAGCCGGCGCGGCGAATCCTGCGGCAGGGCGCGGACCTGGAAGGGCGAGCGGCCGCCAGGCTTCAGCGTCTGCCAGGCGAGCCAGAGCAGATAGGCGGCGCCGCCATAGCAGAGCGCCTCATAGGCATAAGGCACGGCGAGCAGCAGCACGGTGATGCCGAAGGCGGCGCAGAGCATGTAGACGACGAAGCCGAGCGCCACGCCGCCGAGCGAGATCAGCCCGGCCAGGCGGCCCTGGCAGATCGAGCGCGAGATCAGGTAGATCATGTTCGGCCCCGGCGTGAGAACCATGCCGAGCGAGACGGCGGCGAAGGCAGCCCAGTTGGCGGCCGGCAGCAGGGCGAAGGTGTTCATGGGAGGCTCGTCTGTTATTGGGCGGCGCGAATTTAGCCATAGCCGCCGACTGCCGTCAGGCCTGAAATTGTCGCGATGCAATCGCCCTCACCGTCCCGCCATTTCGCGGAGAGGGAGAGCGGCCCCGCTGCGCAGCAATGGGAGGGTGAGGGCAAGATATGCCCTACTGCGCCACCGTCATCAGTTCGTAGAGATGGCCGTCGGGCGAGCGGAAATAGACGCCGCGGCCGCCGCCCCAGTGATTGAGCCGCCCGTTATCGGGCGCGCCGGGTTCGCTGCCATAGGCGAGGCCGGCCGCCGTGATGCGCGCGAAGATCGCATCGAATTCCGCATCGCTGACATGAAAGGCGTAGTGCTGCGGCTTGAAACCGGTATCGGTGTCGAACAGCAGATGCAGTTCCCCGTTCACCTGCACCGGCGCGAAGAAGCCCGCCTCACCGCATTCCAGCCCGAAGAGATCGGCGAAGAACTTGGCCGCGGCGATCTTGTCGCGGGCGGGCACGATGGTGTGGTTGAGCGTGATGGCCATGGCGGATGCCTCGCTGATCCGGATCGCGATATTGAGATATAGGACGGTTGCGCATGGAGGGGCGGGTCCGGGCCGGCTGCGACAGGACCCCTGGCTTGACTTCTCGCCGCCTGTGTTCTACTATTGTTCCGTTTTGCTCTTGGACATCGTGCATCCGACCGCCCAGGCCGCTCTGCCACGGCAGCTTGCATAAAATCGTATGCACGGTCGCAACCGCTGATTGTGCCAAAACAGGATTCAATGGGACTGAACCGGCGCGCAACGGGATTCACCTGGCCCCCAACGGGACTCAACTGGCCGCCA
>CAYSCA010000258.1:0-4373 GCA_964429465.1 uncultured Rhodospirillaceae bacterium | reverse complement strand
GCCTCTTCGAGCACCTTCTGATGCCGGCGCTGCAGCGAGCAGTCGCGCTCGCCCAGATGTACGGCATTGCCGTGGCTGTCGCCGAAAATCTGCATCTCGATATGGCGCGGCCGCGCGAGGTATTTCTCGACATAGACGGAATCATTGCCGAAGGCGTTGCGCGCCTCGTTCTTTGCCTGCGCCAGCGCGGGGCCGAACTCGGCCGGCGAGCGCACCACCTTCATGCCGCGGCCGCCGCCGCCGGCGGTGGCCTTGATCAGCACGGGATAGCCCATGTCATTGGCGAGCTTCAGGCCCTGCGCCTCATCTTCGATGGCGCCTTCCGATCCAGGCACGACGGGGAGGCCGAGCGACTTCGCCACTTCCTTGGCGGTGATTTTGTCGCCCATCATCTTGATATGCTCAGACGTCGGGCCGATGAAAGTGATGCCATGCGCCTCGACGATTTCGGCGAATTTCGCGTTCTCCGACAGGAAGCCGTAGCCGGGATGGATCGCGTCGGCGCCGGTGATCTCGGCCGCCGAGATGATGGCGGGAATATTGAGATAGCTCTGGCCCGAAGGCGGCGGGCCGATGCAGACGGATTCGTCGGCGATGCGCACATGCATGGCATCGACATCCGCCGTGGAATGCACGGCCACCGTGCGGATGCCCATCTCGCGGCAGGCGCGGTGGATACGCAGCGCGATCTCGCCGCGGTTGGCGATCAGCACCTTGTCGAACATCGTGGCGCCCGGCCCGTTATTCGATGATCAGCAGCGCCTGGCCGAATTCGACCGGCTGCTGATTCTCGATCAGGATCTTCGCGACCCGTCCGCCCTTCGGGGCGGTGATCGGATTCATCGTCTTCATCGCCTCGACGATCAGCAGCGTCTGGCCGGCATTGACGCTGTCGCCGACCTTCACGAAAGGTGCCGCGCCCGGTTCGGGCGCCACGTAGACCGTGCCGACCATCGGCGACTTCACCGCGCCGGGATGATTGGCCGCATCGCCGGCCTCGCCTGCAGGCGCCGCGCTCACACCGCCGGCACCAACCGGTGCCGCGGCATAGGCCGGAGCAGGGGAGGCGGCATAGACCGGCGCGCCGCCCTTGGTGACGCGGACTTTCAGGGGGCCTTCGCTCCACTCGATCTCGGTCAGGCCGGTTTCGTTGAGCAGGTCGGCCAGATCACGGATCATCTGCTGGTCGATGCGGCTTGAGCCGGATTTGCCGGTCTTGTCCTTCGGCGCGGACGCCATGGGAAACTCCTCTGTATCGAATAAGCGTCGAGTGAATGGCCTGTCAGACGATGTCGGCAAGCGCTTCCAGCGCCAGCACATATCCCTTCGGCCCAAAGCCGCAGATCACGCCTTTGGCCGCCTGCGAGATATAGGAATGATGGCGGAAAGTCTCGCGCCGGTACACGTTCGACAGATGCACCTCGACCACCGGCTTTTCGGCGGCGCTCAGCGCATCGAGCAGGGCGATCGAGGTATGGGTATAGGCGCCGGCATTGATCACGATCCCCGCCGCCTCGGTGCGCGCCTCGTGAATCCAGCCGACCAGCTCGCCCTCGATATTGCTCTGGCGGAACACGATGTTCAGGCCCAGCCGGGCGCCGGCCTCGCGACAGATCGCCTCGACATCGGCCAGGGTTTCGCGGCCGTAGATCTCCGGCTGGCGCAGACCCAGCATGTTCAGATTCGGGCCGTTCAGCACGTAAACCGTCCGGCTGCCGGACGTCGACCGGGCCGCTTCCGGCTGCTTCTGCTGGCTTGCCATGCTTGTAAATGCTCCATCCAACCCGAGCGCCTTGCCGTACACTATCGGCCCGCGCCGGGCAACCCGTTGATCGGGCGGGGATATGTCCGAACCAGAGTGGCGGTTCCGGAGATGTTTCACGTGAAACATCGGCTGGCGAGGCTGCGTTGCTGCAATGTTTCACGTGAAAACATCATTTTTGCGGGTCGGAACGGCATTTCCGGCGCACCCGCAGAGAGAGTTTTTGCTGCCCGCCTTGGTTGTATAAAGGCCGATATCCGCTCGAAACTGCGGTATTTCAAGGGTTTGGTGAATCCGCTATTAACGACGTTATGGTTGACGCAGTCACGGGGCGAGCAGCGCTTGCCTCCCTGACAGGAATTTCCGCGGCGGACCAGACAAGCAACCGGAAGAATCCGTTGCTGCCGACCCCGTTGAATTTGTCCCAGCAAAGGGCCAACCAGCGGGACTCAGCGATTCTGTATTTCGATGTGCCGCGCGTCAGCCCCAGCGTCTTCTCGACCCTGCAGGACAGCGCGCTGCTCAGCCAGACGCGCCGGATCACCACGCGGGAAGAGCGGCAGGTTCTGGAAGCCGAGTTGCGGCAGCGCATCCAGGTGACCGAGACGGGCGGCACGCCCGGACGCCCCGGCACGCCGGACAGCTTCAACACCATTTCCATCCGCGAAGGCAGCCTCGACCCGCAGGCGCTCAGCGACCTGCAAAGCGTGATCGACAATCTGCGGAATGCCGGTTCCGGCTCGTCCTCGCGCTTCGTCCCGCTGCTCAGCGAGGAACTCGAAGAATTCGGGGAGGTGCTGGGCGACGATGCGCGCGAGGCGCTGGAAGGCGTGATCCGCCGGATCGAAACCAGCGTGCTGGGCGACGGCTTCGACCTCGGGGACTTTTTCCAGGACCCCGGCCTCTTCCTCGGCATCGGTTTCGGCCTGATCGAATTCTCGGCCGGCACCAACCACCAGGCCGCGGACGCGCTGGAGGATGTGATCCGGCAACTCGGGCATCCGCGCCTGCATGACGACAACCCGCACAATGATTCCGTGCAGGCGATCGGCTCCGCGATCGACCGCCTGCGGCGCGCGCTCGACGACGAAGGCAATGCGACCCCGGCGCTCGAGCAGTTCCTCGACCGCATCGGCGGCGCGCCGCAGAGCGGCGACGCCTATGCGACGCGGATTGCCGATTTGCTCGACGAGGTGCTTGCCGATCTCCAGATCGGCGGGCTGGATCTCGCCGCGGTGGAAAAGCTGCAGGAGACATTGCAGGCGGTCCGCAATCTCGAGGATATTTCCGGCGATGCCGATGACCGGCTGCGCGACGAGACCGGCGATGCCGTGCAGGGCATCATCGACCAGTACGCAACGGTAACCACCCGCACCACGACGACGGTGACCCCGGGCGAGCCGGCCGTGCCCGCGACGCCGGGCCAGACTACGCTGACGATCCTGCAGGAAACCACTCTGGTGCCGCGGGTGGAGATCGCCGAGCGCGTGGTGACGATCTACAATTCGGTGCAGGAAAGTCTGAAGCCGCTGCAGAAGCTGGCGCAGCCGCCCGATCCGGTGCCGAGCGTGAAAGTGCTCGCGGCGCCTCCGGCCAATGAGGATGACCAGCAGAACCGTTTCGTGATCCGGAGCGAGGCTGAACAGGACGACAGCTTTGTGGTCAGGCCGCCGGGCATACAGGATGAGGAAGGCCGCTTCGGCTTCCAGCCGCCGGGCACCCGTTTCGGTGCATCCGGCTTCGGCCCGGGAAGCGTCGGTCAGTTCATCGACAGCCGCATCTGACGCAGGCATTGCATCCGCTGCTGCCGCGGGCTAATTCCGTTCCATGACCGCCGAAGCGCCTCGCCTGCATTGCGAGATCAATCCCGTCACGCCGTTCCAGCAGAATTGCTCGCTGATCTGGTGCCCCGAAACCATGCACGGCGCCCTGGTCGATGCCGGCGGCGAGCCCGAGCGCCTGCTGGAGGCGGCCAGGCGCCGCGGCGTGACGCTCGAGAAATTGCTAGTCACCCACGGCCATCTCGACCATGCCGGCGCGGTGATGGACATTGCCGAGCAGCTCAGGCTGCCCATCGAAGGGCCGCATGAGGATGACAAATTCTGGATCGACGGCATGCCGAATGCGGCGAAGCAATACGGCTTCCCGCCCAGCCGCAGCTTCACGCCCGATCGCTGGCTGCAGAATGGCGACGTCGTGGAGGTGGGCAACCTGAAGCTCGATACCGTGCATTGCCCCGGCCATACGCCGGGTCATGTCGTGTTCGTGCATGCGCCGTCGCGCGTGGCTCTGGTCGGCGATGTGCTGTTCCAGGGCTCGATCGGCCGCACGGATTTCCCGCGCGGCAATCACGCCGACCTGATCCGCTCGATCCGCGAGCGCCTGTTCCCGCTTGGCGACGACATCACCTTCGTGCCTGGCCACGGCCCGCTTTCGACCTTCGGGCAGGAGCGGGTGAACAACCCGTTTGTCTCGGACCGCGCGCTGGGGATTTCTGGTTAGGCCTTCACCCCGCCCCTCTCCCTAAGGGAGAGGGAGGGACCCGCGCAGCGGGAGGGTGAGGGATTAAGGCCCTGCATACCTGACGACCTTCTGGTCGATGGCGCCGAAG
>CAYSCA010000257.1:0-4382 GCA_964429465.1 uncultured Rhodospirillaceae bacterium | reverse complement strand
TCGGCACCTATGCCGCCGACCGCCAGGCCATGCTGGAACGCCTGTTCCTTGTGCCCGCCACCCGGCGCCCGGCCCGCACCTTCCTGATCGGCGGCGCGCAGTATCCGGCGGATTTTCCCTGGGCACGCAACATCAACTTCGTGCGCCATGTCGCGCCGGCCGACCATCCGGCCTTCTTCTCGTCTTCGCGCATGACGCTGAATGTGACGCGGCAGGCGATGGCGGAGATGGGCTGGTGCCCGTCCGGCCGGCTGTTCGAGGCAGCGTCCTGCGGCACCGCGATCCTCAGCGATCACTGGGAGGGGCTGGACAGCTTCTTCCTGCCCGGCCGGGAGATCATCGTCGCCCGCGACAGCGATGACGCGATTGCCGCCCTGGATCTGAGCGATGCCGAGATCGGGCGCATCGCGGCTGCAGCGCGCGAGCGCGTGCTGGCGGAACACACCTCGATGCACCGGGCGCGCGATCTGCTCGCCGCGCTCGAGCAGCCGAACGCCTGCCCGCCGGCGGTGGCAGCAATGGAGGCGTGAGATGTGGGGCATCATACCCGCGGCCGGCCGGGGCAGCCGCATCCAGCCGCTGGCCTTCTCCAAGGAATTGCTGCCGGTCGGCAGCCGGCTGGATGGCGCGACCGAACGGCCCTGCGCCGTCGCCGAATATCTGGTCGAACGCATGATCAGCGGCGGCGCCGACAAGATCTGCTTTGTCATCTCGCCCGGCAAGGCGGATATCGTCGAGTATTTCGGCGGCCAGTACGGGCCGGCCAGCATCGCCTATGTGGTGCAGCCGCAGCCGGTCGGCCTGTGTGATGCGATCTTCTGCGCCACCCCGCTGATCGCCGCCGACGAGCCGGTGCTGGTGGGATTGCCTGATACGGTCTGGTTCCCCGAGACGGCATTGGCCGAGCTTCCCGACGCGCTGTCCTTCCTGCTGTTTCCGGTGGCGCATCCGGAATTCTTCGATGCCGTGGTGATGGACGGCCAGGGCCATATCCGCGAGATCCAGGTCAAGCGCAAGGATGCCGCCTCGCACTGGATCTGGGGTGCGTTCAAGCTGCCCGGCCGGGTGCTGCACGAGCTGCAGCGGCTGTGGATCGCCCGCGATCGCCGCGACGAATATATCGGCACGCTGGTCAATGCCTATCTGGCGGCCGGGGGCAGGGCGGTCGGCGTCAAGGCGGGCAGCGCCTATGTCGATGTCGGGACGCTCAACGGCTATCGCGCCGCGATCAACCTGCTGGATGCCAGCGCGGCCGACCATGCCGGCGTCCCGGGCAATCCGCGGGCGACGCTCGGCTGGCCGGCCGCCGCCGGCAGGGCGGCGGCCTCGCAGGCAACGGAAAAGGGACTCCAGTGAAGATGACAGACATCTCGCGCGAGCAGATCCGCATCCAGGCCGAAGCGCTGGGGCCATGGTTCCACAATATCGACCTGCAGGGCGTGCCCACCGCGCCGCAGCATTTCCTCGGCGACTACCCGGCGGTGAAATGGCGCCGCTTCTCCACGGCGCTGCCGGAAGACCTGCATGGCAGGAGCGTGCTGGATATCGGCTGCAATGGCGGCTTCTACTCGCTGGAGATGAAGCGCCGCGGCGCCGACCGGGTGCTCGGCATCGATTTCGACGAGGATTATCTGCGCCAGGCGCGCTTCGCCGCGGAGGTCAGCGGGCTTGATATCGAGTTCCGCCGGCTCTCCGTCTACGACGTGGGTGCGCTGGGCGAGCGCTTCGATGTCGTGCTGTTTCTCGGCGTGCTCTATCACCTGCGCCATCCCCTGCTGGCGCTCGACCTGATCCGCGAGCAGGTCGCGCGCGACCTGCTGGTCTTCCAGTCGCTGCAGCGCGGCAGCGCGGCGGTCGACCAGCTGGAGGAGGATTACGGCTTCTGGGACATGGACATGTTCGAGCAGCCGGGTTTCCCCAAGCTGCATTTCATCGAGCATCGCTATGCCGGCGACCCGACCAACTGGTGGGCGCCCAACCGGGCCTGTTCCGCCGCGATGCTGCGCAGCGCCGGCTTCGACATCCTCGCCAATCCGGAAGAGGAGGTCTTCATCTGCCGCTGCAACCCGGCCCAGGCAAAACCGGGCGCGGTCTACCCCGCGCAGGCGGTGCGGCAGGGGGGCAACGGTCATGATTGAGGCGGTCAAGATCTGGAACGAGCCGAACAACAAGTCTCACTGGGACCCCGAGATCGATCCCGACTGGCGGCTGTTTGCCGAAACGGCGATTGCCGCCGGGCAGGCGATGGCTGCCGAAGCGCCCGGCCTGACCCGGGTGCTGGGCGGCATCTCGCCGATCGATCCCGGCTTCATCGGCAACATGGCGAGCCGCGGCGTGCTGGACCATGTCGATGTCGTCGCCGTGCACGGCTTTCCGCTCGACTGGAATCTCTGGCCGATCCACGAATGGCCGGCCCGGATTTCGGAAATCCAGGCGGTGACCCGCCTGCCGGTCTGGGTCACCGAGGTGGGGGTCTCCAGCTTCGGCGCCGAGGAGGTGCAGGCCTGGGGGCTGGAGCGCACCGCCGAGCTGCTGATCGGCACGGCGCCGCGCATTCACTGGTACAGCCTCTACGACCTGCCGCGCGCCTGGGTGGCGACGACACGGCACCGCGAGGCCGAGGGTTCCTCCTATTACCGGCATTTCTACATGGGGCTGCTGCGCGAGGACGGCTCGCCGAAGCCGGCGGCCGGATTGTTCCCCCGCTATGACGGCGCGCTCGGCATCTGCCAGTGGTTCCATTTCGAGGATCACCGGCTGGACGATGCGGTCGCCTGGCTGAAACGGCTCGGCGTGCGCCATTTGCGCACCGGCCTCTCCTGGGCCGACAGCTTCCGGCCCAATGCGCTGGACTGGTTCGATCGCCAGATGGACGCCCTGGCCGAATTCGACGTCACGCTCACCTTCTGCTTCACGCCTGAGCATCGCGGCATCGCGCCGCACCATACCTCGCCGCCGCAGGTGAAGGAGGAGTTCGCCGAATTCTGCGCCGCGATGGTGCGGCGCTATGCCGCTCAGATCGGCTTTGCGCGCGGCGAACGGATCGCCGCGGCGGAGTAGCGGGATGCGCCATGGCCGGCATGCCGAAATCCGTCGTGGTCGTTGCGCATCCCGATGACGAGACCATCGGTTGCGGCGCCCTGCTGAAGTATCTGCCCGATGCCGCGCTCATCGTTCTGACCGACGGCGCGCCGCGCGACCTGATCGACGCCAAAGCCCATGGCTTCGACACCTGGGAGGCCTATGCGGCGGTGCGGGCGCATGAGCTGGATGCCGCGCTGGCGGCGGGGGCATGCCGGGTCGAGGTGATCCGGCTGGGTGTCGCAGACCAGGCTGCGGCAAGAAGACTCGTTTCGCTTATCGGCCGGCTCGCGACGCTGCTGCGGCGCATCAAGCCGCGCCTTTTGCTCACCCATGCCTATGAGGGCGGGCATCCCGACCATGATGCGGCCGCCTTCGTCGCGCAGATGGCCGTCCGCGCGGCGGGCGGCCGCATCGCCATTGCCGAGATGCCGTTCTACCGGCTGGGGCGCGACGGTATGGTGACGCAGCGTTTCGCATTTCCCGGCGATCACGCGGTCGAGGTCCGGCTGTCGCCGCAGGACCGCGCCCGCAAAAGCCGCATGATCGCGGCCCATGCCAGCCAGCAGGCGGTGCTCGCCGCCTTCGATACGGCAGCCGAGTATTTCCGGCCGGCGCCGTCTTACGATTTCACGCAACTGCCCAATGACGGGCGGCTGCTCTATGAGCGGCAGGCCTGGGGCCTCACCGGCGCCGAATGGCAGCGGGAAGTCCGCGGCGCGCTGCAGGCGCTTTCACCGCCGCAGGCCGTGCCATGAGCCTGACGATCCTCAGCGTCGCCTATCCCTTCGCGCCGGTCGGTCCGGGCGCGGCGGGCGGGGCCGAGCAGGTCCTGCATCGGCTGGATGCCGCGCTCGTCGCGGCCGGCCACAGGTCGATCGTCATCGCGCGGCAGGGTTCGGCGGTTGCCGGCCGCCTGGTCGGCATGCCGGCGGAAGCCGGCATGTTCGACGAGGTGACCATGCGGCGGGCGCAGGCCCGGCATCGCGCGGCGATTGCGGCCGCCCTGCGGCGCTGGCCCGTCGACCTGATCCATCTGCATGGCGTCGATTTCCATACCTATCTGCCGCCGTCTGGACCGCCGGCGCTGGCGACCCTGCATCTGCCACTGGATTCATATCCGGCGGCCGCCCTGCAGCCCTCCCGGCCGGATACCTGGCTCAATTGCGTCTCGGCCAGCCAGGCGCGCGGGGGGACTGCGCTTGGCCGGCTGGTCGCGACGATCGAGAACGGCGTCGATGTGGAAAGCTTCGCCCAGCCGCGCCGGCGCCGTGGCTATGCCCTGATGCTGACGCGGATCT
>CAYSCA010000256.1:0-4450 GCA_964429465.1 uncultured Rhodospirillaceae bacterium | reverse complement strand
GTGCGGCACAGCCCGATGCCCTCGCAGCCGAAGCGCACCGCGGTCTCCGCGTCGGCCGGCGTCTCGGCATTGGTGCGGACCTTCAGGGTGCGCAGCTTGTCGGCCCAGGTCATGATCTGGCCGAAATCGCCCGAGAGCTGCGGCTCGATCATCGGCATGACGCCGAGGATCACCTCGCCGGTGGAACCGTCGATGGTGATGACGTCGCCCTTGCTGATGACGGTATCGCCCACCGTCATCCGGCCGGCGCCGTAATCGATGCGCAATCCGCCGGCGCCGGACACGCAGGGCCGGCCCATGCCGCGGGCCACCACCGCCGCATGGCTGGTGGTGCCGCCGCGCGCGGTGAGGATGCCCTTGGCCGCATGCATGCCGTGGATGTCCTCCGGCGAGGTCTCGACGCGGCAGAGGATCACGTCTTCGCCCTTGCCGGCCATCTGCTCGGCCTCGTCCGCCAGGAAGACGACCTTGCCGCAGGCGGCGCCCGGCGAGGCCGCCAGACCCTTGGCAACCACCTTGCGCTCGGCCTTCGGATCGGGCGTGGGATGCAGCAGCTGGTCCAGCGAGGCGGGATCGATGCGCGACACGGCCTCGGCCTGGTCGATCAGCTTCTCCTTCACCATATCGACGGCGATCTTGATCGCCGCCTTGGCGGTGCGCTTGCCCGAACGGGTCTGCAGCATCCACAGCTTGCCCTGCTGGACCGTGAACTCGATGTCCTGCATGTCGCGGTAATGCTTTTCCAGCTTCTGGAACACCGTGACCAGCTGCTTGAAGGTGCCGGGCATCGATTCTTCCATCGACGGCAATTCGTTGCCGACCGCCAGCCGCGCCTTCTTGGTCAGCTGCTGCGGCGTGCGGATGCCGGCGACCACGTCCTCGCCCTGGGCGTTGATCAGGTATTCGCCGTAATAGGTCTTCTCGCCGGTGGCGGGGTCGCGGGTGAAGGCGACGCCGGTGCACGACGTCTCGCCCATATTGCCGAACACCATCGCCTGCACGTTCACCGCCGTGCCCCAGGAGGCCGGGATGTGGTTGAGCGCGCGGTAGGTGATGGCGCGCTGGTTCATCCAGCTGGAGAAGACCGCGCCGATGGCGCCCCAGAGCTGGTCGCGCACATCCTGCGGGAAGGGCTTGCCCAGCTCCTGCTGCACGCGCTTCTTGTAGGCGCCGACCAGCAGCTTCCAGTCATCGGCCTTCAGGTCGGTGTCGAGGATCAGGCCGTGCTCTTCCTTGTGCATCTCGAGGATCTCCTCGAAATGCTCATGCCCGACGCCGAGCACGACGTCGGAATACATCTGGATGAAGCGGCGGTAGGAATCCCAGGCGAAGCGCTCGTTGCCGGACTGGCGCGCCAGCGCCTCGACGGTCGTGTCGTTGAGGCCGAGATTGAGCACGGTATCCATCATGCCGGGCATCGAGGCGCGCGCGCCCGAGCGCACGCTGACCAGCAGCGGCATCTTCGCATCGCCGAACTTCGCGCCGACCAGCTTCTCCACGCGGGCCAGCGCGGTGTCGACCTGCGCCTTCAGCGCGGCCGGATATTTCTTGCCGTTATCGTAATAGGCGGTGCAGACCTCGGTGGTGATGGTGAAACCCGGCGGCACCGGCAGACCGAGATTGGACATTTCCGCCAGGTTGGCGCCCTTGCCGCCCAGTAGGTTGCGCATGTCGGCGCGGCCTTCCGCCTTGCCGTCGCCGAAGGCGTAGACCAGCTTGCCCTTCTGCGCGGCTGCGGGCCTGGCGGCGCTTCGGGCGACGCCGCGGATGGCCTTCTTGAGTTTCACCGTCGCCTTCTTCGCCTTGGCGGCGGGCTTGGCGGCTTTCCTGTTCTTGAGCTTGGTGGTCTTTTTTGACTTCGGCTTGGCCATAGCTCCATCACCCTTCGATCTGGGAAAAATCGGCAATACGGTCCATGCTGCCGGCGACGGCCGAAAGCAGGCTCAGGCGATTGCGACGCACGGCAGCGTCGTCGCTGTTCACGGTCACACGGTCGAAGAAAGCGTCGACGGGGGCACGGAGCCGCGAAAGTGTGGCGAGATAGTGGCGGAAGCCGGTTTCGTCCTGGCTGGCCCCCGTTTTGTCATCGCCGAACTCGGCAAGGCCGGCCACCAGCGCGCGCTCCTCGTCCTGCTGGATCAGGTTGCCGTTGACTTCGCCCAGCTGCAGATCCGGGGTCTTCTTCAGCTCGGCGCGCACGATATTGTTGGCGCGGCGATAGGCGACGAGAAGATTGCCGCCATCGGCTTCGGCCAGGAAACGGCTCAGCGCCTCGGTCTTGGCCAGCACGCGCACCAGGTCGTCGTCGCCGCCCTTGGCGAACACGGCGGCGATCAGGTCGTGGCGCACGCCCTTCTCGCGCAGATGCACCTTCAGGCGGTCGACGAAGAACTGCATCAGCTCTTCCACGACGTTCCGCTCTCCGGCGGCCGGCGCGAGCTGCAGCGACAGCGCGGAACGGAACAGCGGCCGCAGCGGCAGGGTCAGCCGGTTCTCGATGATCAGGCGGATGACGCCCAGCGCGGCGCGGCGCAGCGCATAGGGGTCCTTCGAGCCGGTCGGCTTCTCGTCAATGGCGAAAAAGCCGGCCAGCGTGTCGATCTTGTCGGCCAGCGCGACGGCGACGGCGACGCGGTCGCTCGGGCAGCGGTCATTCGGCCCCTGCGGCGCGTAATGCTGGGCGATGCCGTCCGCCACCGCCTCGGGCTCGCCATCATGCAGGGCGTAATACCGCCCCATGATGCCCTGCAGCTCGGGGAATTCGCCGACCAGGCCGCTGACCAGGTCGGCCTTGGCGAGCCGCGCGGCGCGGCGGGCCAGCCTGGCATCGGCCTCGATGCCGCCGGCAATCTCGTAGGCCAGGCGCTCGACGCGCTCGGCCTTCTGCGCCACCGTTCCCAGCTTGGCGTGGAAGACGATATCCTTCAGGGCAGGCAGGCGGCTTTCCAGCGACTGCTTGCGGTCCTGGTCCCAGAAGAACTTGGCATCCGACAGGCGCGCATTCAGCACCCGCTCGTTGCCAGCGATCACCTGTTTGCCGCCATCGTCGGTCAGCGTATTGGCCACGATGACGAAGCGTGGCGCCAGCGCGCCCTCTTTCGTGTTGAGCGCGAAATACTTCTGGTGCGCGCGCATCGTGGTGGTCAGCACCTCGCGCGGCACGCTCATGAATTCCTGCGGGATGGCGCCGAGCAGCACGACCGGCTGCTCGACCAGGCCGGTCACCTCGTCGGCCAGTCCGGCATCCTCGATCAGCTCCAGTCCCTCGTTGCCCGCCGCGAAGGCGGCATCCTTCAGCACGGCGGCCCGGCGCGCGGCGAAATCCGGCTCGACATAGGCCTGGCGCAGGCGGCGCAGGTAATCGGCGGCATCGCGCACGGCGAACCGCTCGGGCGACTGGAAGCGATGGCCGCTGGTGCTGTCGCCGGCGGTGAGATGGCCGAAGGTGAACGGCACCACCTGGCCCTCGAACAGGCAGACGATCGCATGCAGCGGGCGTACCCAGCGCAGGCCACGGTCGGCCCAGCGCATGGATTTCGGCCAGGGCAGCTGCGCCAGCGCCTCGGGCAGGATGCGGGCCAGCACCGTGGCCGTCACCTCGCCCTTCTTCTCGGCCACGGCGAACCAGAATTCCGCCTTGCCGACCGCGCGCTTCTCGCATTGATCCAGCGAGGTCAGGCCCGCCGAACGCAGGAAGCCCTGCACGGCGGCCTCGGGCGCGCCGACGCGGGGGCCTTTCTTTTCCTCGCGCAGATCGGGCTGGCTGCGCGGCAGGCCGGTGACGACCAGCGCCAGCCGGCGCGGCGTCACATAGGCCTGATGGCTTTCGAATGCCAGGCCCGCCTTCTTCAGGCCGTCGGCGACCAGCCGCGCGAGGTCCTCGGCAGCGCGCTGCTGCATGCGCGCGGGAATTTCCTCCGATTGCAGTTCGAGCAGGAGTTCGCCGAGCATCACGCGCCCTCGGCGGCCGCATCGGCGGGCAGATGACCGCGCGACTTCAGCCATTGCGCGCAGCAGGCCTTGGCCAGCGCGCGGACCCGGCCGATATAGGCGGCGCGCTCGGTGACACTGATCACACCGCGCGCATCGAGCAGATTGAAGGTGTGACTGGCCTTCATGCACTGATCGTAGGCAGGCAGCGCCAGCCCGGCAGCGACCAGTCTGTGGCATTCGGCCTCGACATCGGTGAAGCGGCGGAACAGCTGCTCGGTGTCGGCATGCTCGAAATTGTAGGCGGAGAATTCACGCTCGGCCTGGTGGAAGACCTCGCCGTATTTGACCCCGCGGCCATTGAAATCGAGTTCGTAGACGTTCTCCACGCCCTGCACATACATCGCCAGCCGCTCCAGCCCGTAGGTGATCTCGGCCGAGACCGGCGAGCAGTCGAAGCCGCCGACCTGCTGGAAATAGGTGAACTGCGTCACCTCCATGCCGTCGCACCAGACCTCCC
>CAYSCA010000255.1:0-4461 GCA_964429465.1 uncultured Rhodospirillaceae bacterium | reverse complement strand
GCCGGCGGCGCTCTTCGCCGCGACGTTGGTGACATGCAGGCCGCCATCCTTGCCGGTGTCGTTCATCAGCACATATTTGGTGTTGAACCAGTGCGACTGGTTGACGCCGACCTTGTAATTGTCGTCGCCCGCGACGACCGGATTGCCGCTGCCGCCGCCCGGCGCCGGATTGGCCGGCGCCGGATCGGTGGGAGCCGGGTCGGCCGGCTTCGGTTCGGTCGGGGTGCTGCCGGACTTCGCCGCCTTGGCGTGGTCGAAGCGCGTGGCGAAGTCCTGGTAGAAGGCCTGCTGGTGCTTCTGCACGGTCTCGGAGCCGTTATAGCTGCCGTTGCGCAGATTGGACGCCGAATTGTCGGTCCAGTAATTCGGGCCATGGCCGGTCTTCACGAAGGACCCGCCCCAGCTGTCGGCCGCGGGATTGTTGTTGTCGGCCTGGTCGAGCAGATACAGCAGCGAGGGCGTATCGCCCATCTTCAGGCCCCAGGGCATCGCCTTGTAGAAATGCTCGCCCAGCGCGCCATGGCCCTGCGCGTCGCCCATCTTCCAGCTGTTGCTGCCGTTGCCGTTGTCGTCGACATACATGCCGCGGAAGGTCGAGTTGTTCTCGATCCACCACAGGTCCTTGTGGCTGTTGTAGATGTAGTTGCGCGCGGCCGGATCCTGCTGGGTGTTCCAGGCGCCGATCGAATAGACCTTGATGTTGCTCTTGATCGAGGGATCGTCATGCAGGGCCTGGGCCAGGTCGGTCATCGAACCCCAGGTCAGCACCCAGAGCGGGTCCGACGGCGAGGCCGCCTTGGCGGCCGAGATGATCTGCTTCGAGCCTTCGGTCGGCGACGACCAGCCCTGCGAGGGCGCGACATTGATGTTGCCCTGCTTGGTGATCGACTTGAGGTAATCCGGCGTCGGGTAATCGCCCGACCAGGTCTTCAGCTTGGCATAGTCCTTCGCATAGGCGTCGATCGCCTGGTTGATCTGGGTGGTCCGCCCGCCATGCTTGCTCGGCGTCGAGACCAGGCCGACCAGGTTCACCTTGTCGGCATACAGGAAGGCATGGACCATCGACTGGATGTCGTCGGGATCGGCGCCGCCGATATCGGTGGAAATGAGGACGCGGGGTTTTGCCATGTCTGCCTCTGCTCAATCTGGGGCCAAAAGAAACCGGCCCGCAATCGCGGACCGGCTTTGCCGCATATCGCCGCAGGCAGGGCTGTTCCGGAAGGTTTCAAGTCAGCCGCGTTATCGAGTCTTTAGCTCTCCGTCCCGTCCATGTCACAGAGGTTATCGCCCGGTTACATCCGTGACCGCGAAAAACCTCAGCGGATCGCGAAGATGTCGTAGGCGACATAGCCGCCCGCGCCGCCTTTCAGGCCCGCCACCTTGCCGACCGCCTGCACCTGATTGAGCCAGGCATATTTGCGATGCGCGGTCTGGAAGACGGGCGTGATGATGAAATACATGTCGGCCTCGGTGAGCATGTCGCCCGCCGACATGCGGGCGAAATTCTCCGGCGTGACGCTGATCACGCCGCTGTAGCTGGCATAGATCAGCGCCTCGTCGTCGGTGCGGATGATCATGCGCGCATCCACCCGCAGGCTGCCGCCCGGCATGCTGCGCAGCCAGTCGGCGGTCGGCTGGCGGATGCTGCCGTTCACCTTCGGGCCGCTGACCCGGCCGTCGCTTCCGGTATGGAAGATCGTCAGGCTGGAATCGATCTGGTAAGGCGGGCCGCCGCCCGGCGCATGCCAGGTCATCAGGTATTCGCTCTCCAGCCCCGTGCTCTGCCGCAATTCCATGTCAGGCCTTCCCGCCATGATAGGCTTCCAGGCGATAGCCGTCGGGATCGACCACGAAGGCGGCGAAATAATCCGGCCCGTAATCCGCCCGCAGGCCGGGCGCGCCGTTATCCCGGCCGCCCGCCTTGAGCGCCGCGGCATGGAACGCCTCGACCGCCTGGCGCGAGGGCGCATCGAAGCAGACATGCAGGCCCGAGGCCGGATCGGCCGGCACCGGCGTCTTCGTCACGCCGATCCACAGGCCGACCGCCTTGCCGCCATAGCCCAGCGAATCCTCGCCCGCGCTGAGGCAGGCATAGCCCAGCGGCTTCAGCGCGGCATCGTAGAAGGCCCTGGCGCGTCCGATATCCCGCACGCCGATGGAGATGTGGTTGAACATGGCAATGCTCCGTCTGAGGTGGTTTCTGACGGGGCGAGGATGCCGCAACGGCCGTTCCGCGACTTGGGGAATATTGCTATTCTGCGGGCATGGAGAGCGCCCCCGAAATCCTGAGCTCGCGGCCGGTTGCCGCCGGCGCCGGCTGGATGGTGCGCGAGGTCATCTGCCGCGCCGGGCCGGAGCAGCGCGCTTTCGAGGAGCGCCACGCAACGGTCTCGATCTCGGCGGTGGTCGGCGGCACCTTCAGGTACCGCACCGAGGCCGGCACGGCCCTGCTGCATCCCGGCGCGCTGCTGCTCGGGCAGGCCGGCGCCTGCTTCGAATGCGGCCATGACCACAGCCGCGGCGACCGCTGCATCGCCTTCCATTATGAGCCGGATTATTTTGCCGAGATCGCCGCCAGCCGCGCCGGCTCGGCCCGCTTCCGCTTCAGTCACGCCATGCTGCCGGCGCTGCGCCATCTCACGCCCAGCATCGCCGGCCTGGAGGCGCTCGCCGCCGCGCCCCCATCGACAGGCATGGACCGGCCGACGCGCATGGAAGAGACCGCGATCGCCCTGGCCGAAACCGTGCTGACCGCGCTGTCGGGCCAGGTGCCGTCGACCGTGGCGCCCTCGCCGCGCGACTACAGGCGCATCGCCGCGGCCCTGCGCCATATCGAAGAGAATGCGGCCGAGCCGCTCGGCCTCGACGCCATGGCCGGCGTGGCCTGCATGAGCAAGTATCATTTCCTGCGCTGCTTCCGGCAGATCGTCGGCATGCCGCCTTATGAATATCTGCTGAACCTGCGCCTGCGGCGCGCGGCCACCCGGCTGCGCCAGGACGGCGCGACAGTCGCCGCCATCGCTTTCGATGAGGGCTTCGGCGATCTCTCCAGCTTCAACCGCGAATTCCGCCGCACCATGCGGGCGTCGCCGGGCAGCTACCGGCGCAGCGGCTGAACGTCACGCCGTTTCGATCCGGTCCACCCGGTTCGGATAGAAGGCGAGATGGTTTTTGATCTCCGCCATGGCCGGATACGGCTCCTCGTAGCTCCAGACGGCGTTCTCGGATTCGCGCCCCGCGACCAGCAGCGAGTAATAGGCCGCGTCGCCCTTGTAGGGACAATGCGAGGCATGGGCCGTGCGCCGCAGCGCGCCCATATCGGCATCCTCGCGCGGGATGTAATAGACCGGCGGATAGCTGGCTTCCCGCAGCTCGAGCGCGCGGCGGCTCTCGGCAATCGTCTGGCCGTTGAAGATCACCCGCACGGTTCCGGCATGGGGCGTGACGGTGATGGGATGCTCGGGACCGGGGATCTTATGCGCGGCATTTGCCATGGCTCCGTCCTCCTGTGCTGATACCCAGCCAGTTAGGTCGCAGCACCGCCGGGTCCAGAGCCCGGTTCGCCCGCGCCAGCACCAGCCCCGGCCGCATCATGGAGCTCGCCTCCTATCACACCATGCTGGGCTGCATCGCCGCCGGCATGGGCGTGGCCCTGATGCCGGCCAGCGTGCTGGAGAATTTCAGCGACCGCGACCGGCTCCGCACCCACAAGCTGCCGCCGCCCTTCCACAAGGCGCAGACCCTGATGCTATGGCGCAAGGAAACGCCGACGCCGAAGGTGATGGCGTTGGCGGAGGTGTTGTTGCCGCAATGCATGAAAGGACAATTGAGATTGAGTTGAGAACAAGCCGTTTGGCAACTACCGACTGACAAAGTATTTTTTGCTTTACTTAGTTTCACAGATTATGCGTGACGACGTCGAGGGTGCGCAAATCAGTCAAGCGCCAAACAACCTCCTCCTAGATAAGAAGAAAGCCAAAAAATTCTTCAGGGCAGTCAAGGAGATTCTTGATGGCATCGTGGTTGATCTCAACCTAGAAGTTAAAGAGCGTGGAGATGAATTCGATTACAAATCTGATCTAAAGAGTCCGCAAAAGACCGCTCAATTTGCCAACAAGCTGCTCAGCACATATAAAAAAGACGTAATAAGGAAAAAGGCATCAACTATCGCCCAAAGTTTAATCTAGCTGGCAATCAAATGTGTCGCACCTTCGGCCCCACAACCCGGTATGGGCCATCTAGGTCGGCGTTCGCTTGCCTTTTGAGTGCACGCTGCTGCACAGCGGATCAGAGTCATTCACTCGTCTTGCCACCCTTCACTTTCCCGTCTTTCAACAGCTCTATTGTATCGAAAAACTAATCTGCCAGCTCACGCCGAAACGGTCGTTGCACCAGCCGTATCTTTTGGCGAAGGGATAAGCGTTCAGCGGCATCAGCACCTGTCCGCCCTCTGATAGCTTG
>CAYSCA010000254.1:0-4501 GCA_964429465.1 uncultured Rhodospirillaceae bacterium | reverse complement strand
AGGCGCGTCGGGATGTCGGACAGCCGCTGGAAGGCGCGTCGCACCATGGTGGTGCGCACCACCTCGCCGAAGGTGCCGATATGCGGCAGGCCGGACGGGCCATAGCCGGTCTCGAACAGCACATAGCCCTTGTCCGGCGTCGTGCCGCCGATGCGCTCCACCAGCCGGCGCGCTTCCTCGAACGGCCAGGACCGGGCGTTTTCCGCCAATGCGCGTTCGTTGCTCGTCACATTTCGCCCTTTCGATCAGTGCCGGGAAACTAGGGCCCGCATTCCGGGGCGTCAATGCGGCAAGCCATGCAGCAGGGCTGCGCCAAGGCTATAGTCCGGCCATGGAGCCGTCCCTGCTGATCCACCGCCCCGCCAGCATCGCCGATTGCCCGGCGGTGGCGGTTTCGCTGCGCGAGGCGGCGGTGGACATTCCGGGACGCGGAATGCAGCGCCTGAAGCTGACCGAGGCGCGCGGCGCGCTGCGCGGGTTGGGAGCGCCGCTTTTGTGCCATGCGGCGCAGGTGGCCCGCCGCCTCGGCGTGCCGCGCTTCCCCGCTCTCGACCTGCTGGAGCTGTTCGCCTTCGTCCGGCCGGCGCGCTTCTGCCTGCCGACGCCGCAGGGCCTGCTGTCGCGCCTCGGCCTCACCGCCGCCGATGACGAGGATGCCGCGCTCGACCTGCAGGAAGCGGCGCAGATCCTGCTGGCGGAACTGCCGCAGCAGCAGCCGCGCGCCCTGAAACGCTCGGCCCGGCTGGCGCAGGTGCTGCAGAAGGCCGGCTGGCCCTGGGCGCCTTACATCCTGATGGCGCTGGGGCCCGAGCATGCATCCGTGCCGGCCGGCGGCTTCGGCGGTTTCGATGTCTGGCAGGAATTGCCCGAATGGGTGGATTACGCCGCCCCCGCGCCGCCCGACACGCAGAGCGTGACGCCGGCCGAGGCGCGCGAACGGCTGGCGCAGCTGCTCGGCTCTGCCGCGGAACTGCGCGAAAGCCAGGCCGACTATGCCGCGACCACCGCGCAGGCCTTCGCGCCGCGCGCCCAGATCGGCATGCCCGAAAGCGTGCTGGCCGAGGCCGGCACCGGCATCGGCAAGACGCTCGGCTATATCGCACCGGCCAGCATCTGGGCCGAGAAGAATGGCGGCAGCGTCTGGCTCTCGACCTACACGAAGAACCTGCAGCGGCAGCTCGATCGCGAGCTCGACCGCCTGTTCCCCGATCCGGCCGAGAAGAATGCCAGGGTGGTGATCCGCAAGGGCCGCGAGAATTATCTCTGCCTGCTCAATCTCGAAGACGCGACGCAGGGCGGCGCGGCGCGGCCGCAGGACATGCTGCCGCTGGCGCTGATCGCGCGCTGGGCCGCGGCAACCCGCGACGGCGATCTGGCGGGCGGCGACTTCCCCGCCTGGGCGGTCGACCTGCATGGCCGCAACCGCACGCTCGGCCTGACCGACCAGCGCGGCGAGTGCATCCATGCCGGCTGCCCGCATTACCGCAAATGCTTCATCGAACGCGCGGTGCGCAAGTCGCGCAAGGCCGAGATGGTGATCGCCAACCACGCGCTGGTGATGATCCAGGCCGCCCAAGGAATCATTTCCGGGGGTGAGGACGACGCGCAGAAGCCGCTGCGCTACATCTTCGATGAAGGCCATCACCTCTTCGATGCCGCCGACAGCGCCTTTGCCGCGCATCTCACCGGCCAGGAAGGCGTCGAGCTGCGGCGCTGGCTGCGCGGCCCGGAAGGCGGCAGGCGCAGCCGCGCCCGCGGGCTGGCCAACCGCATCGGCGATCTGGTCGCCGATAACGAGGGCGGCCGCAATGCGCTGGAGGCGATCCTGGAAGCGGCACGCGCCCTGCCCTCGGATGGCTGGATGGCGCGGCTGGCGGACGGCAATCCGGTCGGCGCCGGCGAAGCCTTCCTGGCCAGGGTGCGGCAGCAGATTCTCGCCCGCGCGCCGCAGCCGGACAGTCCCTACGGCATCGAATGTCCAACCAGGGAACCGGTTGCCGGCCTGCTGGATGCGGCGCAGGCTTTCGCCGCCGGCATCGAACGCATCCTCGAGCCGATCAACCGGCTGGCAAAGATCCTGGGCGACCTGCTGGCCGACGAGACCGCCGAACTGGAAACGACGACCCGCACGCGGATCGAGGGCGCGATGCGCAGCCTGCTGCGGCGCAAGCTGAGCCTGGATGCCTGGCGCAGCATGCTGCTGGACCTGCAGACCGAGACGCCGCCGGCCTTTGTCGACTGGTTCGCGCTGGAGCGCATCGATGGCCGCGATTTCGATCTCGGCCTCTATCGCCATCATCTCGATCCGATGCAGCCCTTCGCCGCCGCGGTGCTGAAACCTGCGCATGGCGTGGCGATCACCTCGGCGACCCTGCGCGATCTCGCGCCGGCCAAGGCGGATGCGGCGCCCGATGCCGCCTGGCAATCCGCCGAGATCCGCACCGGCGCGCGCCATCTGCCGCTGCCAACGCGCCGCGCCGCCTTTCCCTCGCCCTTCGACTATGCCGCGCGCACCCGCGTGCTGGTGGTCACCGATGTGCGGCGCGACGCGATGGACCAGGTGGCGGCGGCCTATCGCGAGCTGTTCCTGGCCGCCGGCGGCGGCGGACTCGGGCTGTTCACCGCGATCTTCCGCCTGCGCGCGGTGCAGAAGCGCATCCTCAAGCCGCTGGCCGCAGCCGGCCTGCCGCTTTATGCCCAGCATGTCGATCCGCTCGACAATGCGACGCTGGTGGATATTTTCCGCGCCGAGGAACAGGCCTGCCTGCTCGGCACTGATGCCATGCGCGACGGCGTCGACGTGCCCGGCGCGTCGCTGCGTCTCGTCGTCTTCGATCGCGTGCCCTGGCCGCGGCCCGACCTGCTGCACAAGGCGCGCCGCGCCGCCTTCGGCGGCCAGGCCTATGACGATCTGCTGACGCGGCTGAAGCTGAAGCAGGCCTATGGGCGGCTGCTGCGCCGCGCCGAGGATTACGGCGTCTTCGTCGTGCTGGACGCGCAGCTGCCGTCGCGGCTGCTGTCCGCCTTTCCGCCGGATGTCGAGGTGCGCCGCATCGGCGTTGCCGAAGCCGTCAGCGAGACGCGCAACTTCCTCGGCACAATGCGCGCGCAGGCAGCAAGGCAGAGCGCCTGAGTCCGCCACACCACCGCGTCAGGATGGCAAAAGTGTGACCGGCGCACAATTCGGTGCAGCGCGCCGGCAACCCTCTTGCGGCAGCAGGCATCCGCCCGCATGATTGCCGGACCAATCCCCCAGTCAGCAGCAGGGCCATGTCCACCATCACGCCGCAGAACGCTCTCGTCTATGCCATGGTGATCGCCGCCGTCGCCGACGGCCGGCTGAAGGATTCGGAAGTGGCCGCCATCGAGATGTCGGTGCGGCATCTGCCGATCTTCCAGGATTACACCACGGATGCGATGCGGATCGCGACCGGCGACTGCGTGGCGCTGCTGGACGAGGAAGACGGCATCGAGGCGGCGCTGGGCCTGGTGAAGGAAGCCCTGCCGGCAGACTGGTGCGAGACGGCTTACGCACTGGCCTGCGACATCGTCGCCGTCGACGGCCAGGGCCGGCAGGAGGAATTGCGCTGGCTGGAAATGCTGCGCCACGAACTCGGCGTCGAACGCCTGCATGCCGCCGCCATCGAGCGCGGCGCGCGCGCGCGCTTCAAGCGCGCCTATGCGCTGGTATCGGCGGAGTAGGCGGTTGCGCGGCGCATGGAAAAGAGCCGCGAGGAAAAACTGCTGCAGCGCATCGTCGATGCGCTTTCTCCCGTACCCGGCCTGCATGCCATCGTGCTGGGCGGCAGCCGTGCCCGCGGTCAGGCGTTGGACGCTTCCGATTTCGACATCGGCCTCTACTACGACAGCCAGCATCCCTTCGACCAGGCAGCCCTGCAGCGCGCGGTGACGCTGCTGGACGGCAGCGGCCCGGAAGTCACGAAGGTCGGCGACTGGGGCCCCTGGATCGATGGCGGCGCCTGGCTGAAGGTCGATGGCCAGCGCGTCGACCTGCTCTATCGCGACCTCCACAAGGTGCGGCATGTCATCGACGATTGCTGCATGGGCCGCGCGACGCCGCATTACCAGCCCGGCCATCCGCATGCCTTCGTATCGGCCATCTATCTCGGCGAGGTGGCGCATGGCCGCGCGCTGTGGGATCCGAACCATGCCTTCGCCGCGCTGAAACGGCTGACGCTGTCCTATCCGGAGCCGCTGCGCGATACGCTGACGCGCGGCTATCTGTGGGAGGCGGAATTCGCGCTGGCGAATGCCGAGAAGAGCCTGCCGCGCGGCGACGTGCACTACATCGCCGGTTGCGCCTTCCGCGCCCTTGCCTGTCTCTGCCAGGTGATCTTCGCGCTGAATGGCGAATACCTGCTCAACGAGAAGAATGCCGTGGCCCAGGCCAGCCAGCTGAAGCTGGCGCCGCGGCGCTTTGCCGATTGCGTCGAGACGATCTACCGCGAGATCGGTTCCGGCCGCCTGCAGGACGGGCTGG
>CAYSCA010000253.1:0-4529 GCA_964429465.1 uncultured Rhodospirillaceae bacterium | reverse complement strand
GGCCAGGACGTGCTGTTCTTCGTCGACAACATCTTCCGCTTCACCCAGGCGGGCTCGGAAGTGTCGGCGCTGCTCGGCCGCATCCCCAGCGCCGTGGGCTACCAGCCGACGCTCGCCACCGACATGGGCGCGCTGCAGGAGCGCATCACCACCACGACCAAGGGCTCGATCACCTCGGTGCAGGCCATCTACGTGCCAGCCGACGACCTGACCGACCCGGCGCCTGCGACCTCCTTCGCCCATCTGGACGCGACGACGACGCTCAACCGCGCCATCGCCGAGAAGGGCATCTACCCGGCCGTCGACCCGCTCGACTCGACCTCGCGCATGCTCGACCCGCAGGTCGTCGGCGAGGAGCATTACGCCGTTGCCCGCGACGTCCAGCAGACGCTGCAGCGCTACAAGTCGCTGCAGGACATCATCGCGATCCTGGGCATGGACGAGCTCTCGGAAGAGGACAAGCTCACCGTCGCCCGCGCCCGCAAGATCCAGCGCTTCCTGTCGCAGCCCTTCGACGTGGCGCAGGTCTTCACCGGCTCGCCCGGCGTGCAGGTGCCGCTGGCCGAGACGATCCGCGGCTTCAAGGAAATCACCGAAGGCAAGCACGACCATCTGCCGGAATCGGCCTTCTACATGGTCGGCACCATCGACGAGGCGATCGCCAAGGCGAAGAAGCTGGCCGCCGAGGCGGCCTGAGGCTGACGGCGTAAAGGAGCAGGCCCATGGCCGAGACCGTGAAGTTCGAACTGGTATCGCCGGAGAAGCTGCTGCTCTCGCTCGACGCGGAGATGGTGGTGGTGCCCGGCGAGGCCGGCGATTTCGGCGTGCTGCCCGGCCATTCGCCGGTGATCTCGACGATCCGCAACGGCGTCATCGAGGTGACCGTGAACGGCCAGGTGTCCGAGCGCATCTTCGTCGCCGGCGGCTTCGCCGAAGTCGCCAACGACAAGCTGACCGTGCTGGCCGAAGAGGCCGTGCCGGTGGCCAAGCTCGACCGCGCCAAGGTGGCGCAGCAGCTGAAAGACGCGCAGGAAGACTGCGAGGATGCCAAGGACGAGCACGCCAGGGCGCGCTGCCAGGCCCAGGTCGACAAGTTCGCCGCGATGCTGGAAGCGGCGGCGTAACACGATCGTCACCCCGGCCTTGAGCCGGGGCCCGATTTCAAGGCCCGGACCGGGCCTTGATTTTTGCGGTTAATGTACCTGTTTTGTTTCTTGTTGTCGGACATTGTGAATAGCACGTTCTTCAGTCGCCGGCGGCGCGCGCCGGCTGGCGCGGCAGGATGCGGTGCGGCGGCAGGCGGATGGTGGCGGTGGTGCCGATATTCGGTTCGCTGACCAGGCTGAAATCGCCGTCATGCAGTCGCGCCATGCCGACCACCAGCGCCAGGCCCAGTCCGGTGCCGGTCTCCTTGGCGTTGCGGCGATAGGCCGAACGGATCTGCTGGAACGGCTCGAGCACCAGGGCGAGATTCTGCTGCGCGATGCCGATGCCGGTATCCTGCACGGCGAGCGCCAGCCCGCCATCCGCCTCGGTCCGCGCGTCGATGCGCACCTTGCCGCCGGAGCCGGTGAACTTGATCGCGTTGCTGAGCAGGTTGAGCAGCATCTGGGTCAGCAGCCGGCGGTCGGCGAAGACCGGCGGCACCGCCGGGTCGATGGCGGAATGCAGGGTCAGGCCGGCCTCCGCCGCGGCGCCGCCCACCGTGGTCAGGCAGGCCTCCACCACCTCGCCGATCGCCAGCACCTCCTCGACCAGTTCGAGCCGCCCGGCCTCGATCTTCGCGATGTCGAGGATGTCGTTGATGATGTTGAGCAGGTGAATGCCGCTGACATGGATATGCTTGCCGTATTCGGCGAAGCGCTCGGCGGCGATGGCCTGCAGCGCGGGATCCATCAGCACCTCGGAAAACCCGATGATGGCATTCAGCGGCGTGCGCAGCTCGTGGCTCATATTGGCCAGGAAGTCGGATTTGGCGCGGCTGGCCGCCTCGCTCTGCTGTTTCGCCTCGGCCAGCGCCGCCAGGCTCTTGGTCAGCTCGCGGTTGGCGGCCTGCAGTTCCAGCGTGCGCTCGCGGACGCGCTGCTCCAGCGTGTCATGGGCATCGCGGATGTTCCGGTTCGCGCCTTCGAGCTGGGCGATCTTCTCGCGCAGCACCGCCTCGATCTGGCTGCGGCGGAGCAGGCTCAGCTTGTCGGCGGTGATCAGCTCGTTCGGCAGCATGCCGAGCAGGATCGGGAAGCCGTCGATGGCGCCGAACTGCCGCGCCATCATCCGGTAGGCGTCCTCATAGGCCGCGCGCGCCCGGGCGCCGAGAATCTGGTAGGCCCAGGCATAAAAGTCCTGCGAACAGCGATGCAGGATTTCGGTGTCGCCGGGCGCCTCTTCGCCGGCGGCCTGCGTCATGAAAGGACAGGGCAGTCCCCGCGCGAAACCCTGATTCAGCCAGGTCTGCAGCGCGCCCAGGCGATCGCCGCCCGCATTGCCGAGCACCGGCCGCAGGCTCTGCGCCACCGATTGCAGGAAATGGCGCAGCAGCGCGACCTCCTGCCGGTCGGGATGCAGCAGCGGCAGCGCCATCTCCTCCGTCGCCGCCAAAGCGGGCCAGCGCCGCGCCGTCTGCATCCGGAACTCGGCGCGGAAGCGCCGCGGATCGCCGGAGCGTTCGGCCAGGATATCCTCGGCCCGGCAGAACAGCGCCGGCAGGTCGCGCAGCCTTTCCCCGGGCCGCATCGCGCGCAGGGCGCCGATGTCAGGCTGCAGCTCGGGCAGCGCTGCCGCCGGCAGCCGCAATGTGAGATCGATCAGCAGGGCTTCCAGTTCGGCATCGACCGGAATATCGGCCGGCCGGCCGGGGTCGATGAAACGGGAAAGAAGCCTGCGGAACATTTAGCGAGGTGGGGCGTCAGCCGCCTTTCGCCGCCTTGTAGATCTGCTGGAACCCATAGGCCGACAATCCCCAGGTCGCCGCCAGCGCGAGGACCCAGACCAGGTCGCCGCCGAAATTGCCGAAGATCGAGCCGAAGAGATTGATCCCGGTGTATTGCTGGATCTGCATGTGGAGATGGCCGACCGCCATGACGACGAAGCCCCAGGCCAGCATCTGCATGCCGGCCCCGAAGGCGCCGCCCTTGAGCTTGGTGGCGACGCGGAAGGCGAAGAAGACCGCGATGAACAGGAAGGGCAGTTCGAACAGGCCGAACATAGTCTGCGTCTGATGCATGGAGGTTCCCCCGACGGCGATTTATCAAATGCCGTATAATCAATTGCCAGTGGCAGGATAGCGTGATCCCCGCAGGCCGGAAACGGCTAACACCGCATACTGCAGGTTGCAGGCATCACCGCTTCAGGATCGTGTCCGTCGCCGGCCGGCGATGCTCCCAGCCGCGGCGTTCCAGCTCCGGCTCGTCGGCCTGCTCCTGCGGCCAGCCGACGCAGAGATAGGCGATCAGCCGCCAGGCCGCCGGCACGTCCAGGTCGCGGCAGGCCGCCGCGGGATCGAGGATGGAGACCCAGCCGGCGCCAAGGCCGCGGGCGCGCGCCGCCAGCCAGAAGCCGTAGACCGCCATCACCGAGGAATAGTCCAGCATCTCCGGCATGGTGCGCCGGCCGAGCCCGTGGCCCTGCTCCGTGCCCTCGTCGCAGAAGACGGCGAGATGCACCGGCGCCTCTTTCAGGCCGGCCAGTTTCAGCGAGGCGTAAAGCTTCGCCTGCGCGCCGCGATAGTCGCCCAGCGCTTCGGCATTCTCGCGCTCGAAATTGGCGACGATCTTCCGCCGCCTTGCCGGGTCTTCCACCAGCACGAAGCGCCATGGCTGGCTGTTGCCGACGCTGGGCGCCAGCGCCGCCAGTTCCAGCAGGTGCAGCAGCAGCGCCGGGTCGACCGGATCGGGCCGGAAATGCCGCACGTCCCGGCGCCAGACCATCAGTTCGCGCAGCTTTTCCTGGAAGGTCGGATCGAAATCGGGCGGCGTCATCGCTCCGGATGATATATCTCGCCGCCCTCGCGGCGGAAGCGTTCTGCCATTTCCGCCATGCCCTGCCGGGCCACGTCGTTCTGTTGCCGGGCGGCGTCGCGCACCTCCTGGCTGATCTTCATGGAGCAGAATTTCGGCCCGCACATGGAGCAGAAATGCGCCGTCTTATGCGCCTCCTTCGGCAGGGTGCGGTCGTGGAAATCCCGCGCGGTTTCCGGGTCCAGTCCCAGGTTGAACTGGTCCTCCCAGCGGAATTCGAACCGCGCCCGGCTCAGGGCGTCGTCGCGCCGCTGCGCGCCGGGATGGCCTTTGGCGAGGTCGGCGGCATGGGCCGCGATGCGGTAGGTGATCACGCCGGTCTTCACGTCGTTGCGGTCGGGCAGCCCGAGATGCTCCTTCGGGGTGACGTAGCAGAGCATCGCGCAGCCGAACCAGCCGATCATCGCCGCGCCGATGCCGCTGGTGATGTGGTCGTAGCCCGGCGCGATGTCGGTGACGAGCGGCCCGAGGGTATAGAACGGCGCCTCGCCGCACGCCTGCAGCTGCTTGTCC
>CAYSCA010000252.1:0-4544 GCA_964429465.1 uncultured Rhodospirillaceae bacterium | reverse complement strand
TGGAGGCCGCCACCCGCATGATCCTCGATCTGTGCGGCGGCGAGCCGTCGGAGGTGGTTGTCGACGGCCAGGAACCCGACTGGCGTCGCAGCATTACGCTGCGCCCGTCGCGGCTGAACGGCCTGGTCGGCTTCGACCTGCCGGTCGGGAAGCAGACCGCCATCCTGCAGGCACTCGGCTTCGAGGTGACGGCGAAGGGCGATACGCTCACGGTCGCGCCGCCCTCCTGGCGCTCCGATATCGACGGCGAGGCCGATCTGGTCGAGGAGGTCGCGCGTCTGCATGGCTTCGACGCCATTCCGGCCGAGCCGCTGCCGCCGCTCCGCGCCGTGCCTCTGCCGGCGCTCAGCCTGGGCCAGCGCCGCGTGCGCCTGGCCCGGCGCGCGCTCACCGCCCGCGGCCTGGTCGAGGCGGTGACCTATTCCTTCATCAAGCGGTCGGAGGCCGAGCTGTTCGGCGGCGGCCAGGACGCGCTGCTGCTGGTCAATCCGATCAGCGCCGACATGGACGCGATGCGGCCCTCGATCCTGCCCGGCCTGATCGCCGCTTTGAGGCGCAACATGGATCGCGGCTTCGCCGATATCGCGCTCTGCGAGGTCGGGCCGCAATATCACGGGCTCGGCGTGGAGGGGCAGATGATCGTGGCCAGCGGCATCCGGCGCGGCCAGACCGGGCCGCGCCACTGGCGCGAGCGGCCGCGCAATGTCGATGCCTATGACGCCAAGGCCGATGCGATGGCGGCGCTTGCGGCGGCCGGCGTGGCGGTCGAGCAGCTCATGGTGATGGACGGCGCGCCGGACTGCTATCACCCCGGCCGTTCGGGTACGCTCCGGCTCGGACCCAAGACCGTGCTGGCCAATTTCGGCGAACTGCATCCGCGCATCCTGCAGGCGCTCGACGTCAAGGGCCCGCTGGTCGGCTTCGAGGTCTTCCTCGACCGCATCCCGCAGCCGCGCGCGAAGGGAGCGGGCCGCACGAAGCCGGCGCTGAAGCTGTCGGAGCTGCAGGCGGTCGAGCGCGATTTCGCCTTCATCGTCGACAGGTCGGTGGCCGCCGATACGCTGATCAAGGCGGTGCGCGGCGCCGACAAGGCGCTGATCGCGAAGGTCTCGGTCTTCGACGTCTTCGCCGGCGCCGGCATCCCCGAGGGCAAGACCTCGCTGGCGCTCACCGTGCGTCTGGAGCCGCAGCAGCAGACCCTGACCGATGCGGAGATCGAGGCAGTGGCCAAGAAGGTCGTCGCCGCGGCAGAGAAGGCCTGCGGCGCGGTGCTGCGCGGATAGCGGGCCCGCCATGCTGATCCTCGGCATCCATTCCGGTTGGCAGGATGCCGGGGCTGCCTTGTTCGAGGATTACCGCCCGCTGGCGGCCGTGCCGCTGGGGCGACTGACCGGCATGGCGCGCGCCGGCGGCCGCCTGCCGGTCGACGCAGTCGCCGAATGTCTCGCGATTGCCGGCCGCGATCCCGCCGAGATCGGCGCGCTTGTCGTCTCGCCCGGCATTTTCCCCGCGCGCTGCTTCACCGGCCTGTCGTTGCGGCAGCGCCTGCGGCGCGGCCTGCATGCGCTGCTCGGCCGCGACGCGATGCTCAGCCTGGCGGAGCAGGCGAGGCTGCTCAACCGCGATGCCGCCACGCTGATCGACAAAGCTGCATTGCCCGGCGCGCTCGGGCTCGGCCGCACCCTGCCGGTGCATGTCTGCAATCGCCATGCCGCGTTGTCGCTGCTGCCGCTGTTCCAGACGCGATGGGAAGGCGTCCTGCTGTTCAGTGCCGAAGCAGGGGCCGAAGCCGGCGGCGGCACGGCGGCATATGAAGCGCGGCTGCTGAAGCATGACAGGCTGACGGTCATCGCCGCAGGGCCGCGCGGCGATGCAGGCCTCGGGCATCTGGTCGCGCTGGCCGTCGATGGCCTCGGCCTGCCCGATGCGGCGGTTCTGTTCGCCCTCGCGCCCTATGGCGAGCCGATCCTGGCCCAGGCCCTGCTCTCGCATGTCGCTATCGGCGACGACGGCAGCATCCGCACCGATTTCAGCCGCGATGGCAATGCCGAATCCTGGCTGCGCCGTCTGGCCGAAGGCCATCCGCCCGCCATCCTCGCCGCGTCCCTGTTCAAACTGGTCGAGGAAAGCGTCGCATCGGCGCTCGAACGCATGATGCGGCGCCACGACGTCGCGCATCTGGTCCTTGGCGGCGAGTTGCTGGCCGATCCGCGCCTGCAGCACCGTCTCGCCATGCGGTTGGCACCGCGCGGACTGGCCACATATCCGGCATCCGGCGAAAGCGGCCTGCCTCTGGGCGGCGCGCTGGATTTCCTGCTGGCGCGCGACGGGCTGGCGACCTGGCTGCGGCAGCGCCGGCCGTTTCCCGCCTGTCCCTCGGGCCGCGATTACGCCGCCGATATCGATCCGGTGCTCGGCAATGCGGGCTGCCGGCTGGTCAGCCGCGATGTCGCGGAGACTGCCGCAGCCCAGCTGCTGGCCGGGAAATGCATCGCCCTTTACGGCCGGCAATCTGCCGGCCTGCAGGCCGGTCCCGAACGCAGCATCCTCTTCGCCGGCGAGCATCCCGGCATGGCGGGCGAGATCAACCGCCGGCTGGATCGCCCGACCTTCCTGCCGCCGGTGCTGTATCTGCGGCCGGAGGAGATGCCGCGCTTCGTTGATCCCGCATCGTCGATCCTGCCCGGCGGAATGGCGCTGCCCGCGCCGCTCGCCACGCCCTGGCGCGCCCGGCTGCCGGCGGCGCTGACGCCGGATTTCCTCTGCCGGATGCAGGCGGTCGATGACGCAACCGCGCCGCTGGCCGCCCTGCTGCTCGACGCCTATGCCGCCGCTTCCGGAATACCGGCTTTGCTCGGATTGCCGATGCAGATCGGCGGCGAGGCACCGCTGGATGCGCCCAAGGATGTACTGCGCCTGCTGCGCGAGGGCCGCGTCGATTCCGTGGTGACCGAGAGCGCCGTCTGGCAGCGGGGGTGAAGCGCGACTCCTTGCGTCTTCAAGTCCTCATCCCTCCCTCTGATCACCAAAGCCCGGCCGGGATGACGCTTTATGTCCCGGAAACAACGCTCCGCGTTCCCAGCCATTCGTCCAGCGTTTCGTGGAAGATGCGGATGCCACGCTCGAAGCGGCCGTAGATCATCGTCCGGTTGGCGCCCGAGGCCATGCCGATCTGCGCCTGTTCGCTGATGAACAGATCCTCCGCCTGGAACACGCCGCCCTCGATCAGTTCGAAGGAACGCTGCCAATGCGCCGCCTCGTCGGCGTTGCGCGGCGCATGCGGGGTCAGCATGACATGGCTGAACAGGGTCTCGTCCGGCGCGGTTGGATACATCGTGAGGATCGAGGTGTAATCGGGATGCAGCACCAGGATCGTGTTGGGGAACAGCAGATAGGCGAAGGTGCTGTGGCGGCGCGGGTCCCACTCGGCCTCCGGCAGCCGCGCGATCTCGGGGAATTCCAGTCGCGCCACCACATTGCGCAAATGCGGCCCGACGCGGTCGAACACCGCACGGTTGTCGGTGAAGAAGGGCGCGATGGTGTTCTTGTGCAGCCGCTGGATGTGATAGCTCTCCAGGAAGGCATCCATGATGAGCTTCCAGTTGGTCTTCCGCTTCGTCACGGCACGCGCGAAGAACGGCATGTCGCGGAATCCGAAAATGCGGAAATCGTGGTCCAGGCCGGCGAGGAATCCGTCTAGTTCCATCGGCGCATCCGGATCGACCACGCCGAAGATCAGCCCCTCGCGCAGGCCGAGCGGAATCCGCCGCAGGCCCCGTTCGACGCGGTCGAGGCCGGGGAAACCTTCCTCCAGCGGCACATGCTTCAGCCGGCCGTCGAGATCGTAAACCCAGTTGTGATAGGGGCAAGTGATCTGGCCGCGGCGCTGCACGTCTTCGCCGTTGCACAGCCGCGTGCCGCGATGGCGGCAGACATTGAGGAAGCCGCGGATCTCGCCGTCGCGCCCGCGCACCAGCAGCAGGGGCTGGCCGATCACGTCCAGCGCCAGCATGTCGCCGGCCCTGGGCAGCATGCCGGCATGGCCGAGCAGCAAAGGGGCGCGGCGGAACAGCCGGTCGGTTTCCAGCCGATGCCGCTCCGGCCGCCAGTAGATGTCGGGCGCCATGTGGAAGGGCTCGGCCAGCATGTCGGCCTCGCGCGCCTCGGCGCTTTCGATCTGTGCCAGCAGGCGGCGGAACTGGGCCAGATGCGGGGCGTAGTCCATGGCGGTGGTTCCGGTGTCTTGCCGGAACAGGGAAGCACAGCGGCGCGGGAAGGCAAGTGGAATCCGGGAAACTGCCGTTACGTCAACGGCTTGCGAAGAAGCCTGGCTTGACTTCCATCAGAAATGTTGCCATAATGTTCTAATTAGGAATCCCGCTCCGTCGATAGCGGACGTTAGCCGCCGTTACGGCCCGTTATCCGAAATAGCCGAAAACGGTTCAAAACGGTTCAAAACGGGCCAGAACGGGCAGAAACGGTCCGCAATGGAACGGAACGGTCCGGAATGGACCGGCATGGTGCGGATCGGGCCGGAACCGCAG
>CAYSCA010000251.1:0-4575 GCA_964429465.1 uncultured Rhodospirillaceae bacterium | reverse complement strand
TTCGTCGATTCATCGTGGTATTTCGCGCGCTTCTGCTCGCCGCGCGCCGACGAGCCGATGACCCGGGCCGATGTCGATTACTGGCTGGCGGTGGACCAGTATATCGGCGGCATCGAGCATGCCATCCTGCATCTGCTCTATTCGCGTTTCTTCACCCGCGCCCTGCGCGACACCGGACATCTGTCGCTGCCCAGCGGCGAGCCCTTCGCCGGGCTGTTCACCCAGGGCATGGTCTGCCATGAGACCTACCGCGCGGCCGACGGCAGCTGGCTGCAGCCCACCGAGATCAAAAAGGACGGCGACAAGGTGGTGCATGCGCGCACCAATGAGCCGGTCACGGTCGGCCGCACCGAGAAGATGTCGAAGTCGAAGAAGAACGTCATCGACCCCGGCCTGATCATCGACACCTATGGCGCCGATACCGCGCGCTGGTTCATGCTGTCGGACAGCCCGCCCGACCGCGACCTGGAATGGACGGAATCGGGCGTCGAGGGTGCCTGGCGCTTCACCCAGCGCCTGTGGCGCCTGGTTTCCGAGCCGAAAGGGCCGGTCGCCCCGCAGGACGCAGCGAAACCCGCCGAGTGGCCGCAGGCGGCGCTGGAGCTGCGCCGCGGTCTGCACAAGGCGATTGCCGCGCTGACCCAGGACCTGGAGCAATTCCACTACAACAAGGCGGTGGCGCGGATTCACGAATTCGCCAACCTGCTGGAGGCGACCAGGGGCGAGGATGCCGCGACCGCCTGGGCGCGGCGCGAAGCGCTGCAGACGCTCGCCATCCTGATCGGCCCGATGGTGCCGCATCTGGCCGAGGAGATCTGGCAGGCGATGGGCGGCGAAGGCCTGCTGCTGGAGCAGCCCTGGCCGGCGGCCGATGCCGATCTCGCCCGCGACGAGACCGTCACCATCGCCGTGCAGGTCTCGGGCAAGCTGCGCGCCACGATCGACGTCGAACGCGACATGGACAAGACCGCGCTCGAGACGCTGGCGCTGGCCAATGACAACGTGCAGCGCGCCATGGAAGGCAAGCCGGTGCGCAAGGTGATCGTCGTGCCCAACCGGATCGTCAATGTCGTGGTCTAGGCCGGCCGCTGCCGCGCTGCTGCTGGCCCTGCTGCTGCCGGCGCTGGCCGGCTGCGGTTTCCGGCCGCTCTACGGCCGCGATGTGGGCGGCGATGTCGTGCCGGAATTCTCCCAGATCGTCATCGAGCAGCCCAATGATCGCGGCGAGCAGCTGTTCCGCAACCGGCTGCTCGACATCCTGACGCCGAAAGGCACGCCCGACCGCCCGCGTTACCTGCTGAAATACAAGATCACCGAATCGCTGGGCTCGGTTCTCGTCACCCGCTCGGAGGAGATCATCCGCAGCAACCTGCAGCTCAGCATATCTGCCTACCTGCATGACTATGACAGCGGCCAGGTCCTGTTCTCCATCGGCACCAACAGCCGGGCCTCCTTCAACCAGACCACCAACGATTACGCCAACCTGATCAGCGAGCGCGATGCCCGCGACCGCGCGCTCCGCGATGCCGCCGAGCAGCTCCGCATCCGGCTCGCCAATTATTTCGACCGCTGGCGGCAGGAGCCGCCGCCGCAAGCCCTGCCACTGCAGCCGCTGCCGCAGCCGGCACCGATGGTGCAATGAAGCTGCAGGCCCGCGAGGTCGAGGCTTTCGTCCGCAAGCCGCGGCCCGATATCCGCGCCGTGCTGCTGTTCGGCAGCGATGCCGGCATGATCCGCGAGCGCGCCAAGACGATCGCGAAAAGCGTCGTCGCCGATCTGAATGATCCCTTCCGCGTCTCCAGCCTGACCGGCGCGCAGCTGCAGGAGGATCCGGCGCGGCTCGCCGACGAGGTCGGCGCCATGGCGCTGACCGGCGGCCGCCGCGTCGTCATGGTCTCGGGCGCCGGCGACCGCAACGCCAAGCTGTTCGAAAGCCTTATGGACGCCATGCCGGGCGATGCCCTGCTGGTGGTCGAGGCCGGCGAGCTCGCGGCACGCTCGAGCTTACGCGGCGCCTTCGAATCGGCCGCCAATGCCGCGGCGCTCGGCTGCTATGCCGACAGCGCCGAGAGCCTGCGCGGCCTGATCGAGGAGATGGCGCGCGAGGCCGGCAAGAAGATTGCCGCCGACGCGCTGGCCTACCTGGCCGACAATCTCGGCGCCGACCGCATGGTCAGCCGCGGCGAGATCGCCAAGCTGCTGCTCTACAAGGGCGACGACCCGACGCCGGTCAGCCTGGAAGACTGCGAGGCGGTGGTGGGCGACAGCGCCACCCTGTTCCTCGATGATGCCGCTTTCGCGGCTTTCGGCGGCGATTTCGCCCAGCTGACCGATGCGCTGACCCGCTGCGAAAGCGCCGGCGAGTCGCCGGTGGCGATCCTGCGCGTGGCGCAGAAGCACGGCCAGAAGCTGCATCTGGCCGCGGCCCAGCAGGAAAGCGGCGCACGGATCGACCCGACGCGGCTCGGCGTGCACTGGACGCGCAAGGCCGGCTTCGAGCGGCAGATGCGGCAATGGTCCAGCGAGCGCCTGATGCGCGCGCTGGAGATCCTCACCGATGCCGAGCTGACGGCCAAGAGCACCGGCATGCCGGCGGCGGCCGCCTGCGGTGACGCGCTGCTGCGCATCGCCAGGGCCGCGCGTGTCTCGCGCTAGGCCTCAGCCCGCGCCGAAATCCAGGATTCCCGCCGCGCCGTCCTCGCCGCCCGCCAGCAGATAGCGGCCGTTCCGGGTCCAGCTCAGCGCCGTCACCGGCCCGCTGCCGACCTGCTCCAGCATGGTGCTGGAATTGTCGGCCAGCCGGCCGAGCTGCAGCAGGCCGTCGGCATGGCCGGACACCACCAGATTGTGGCGCGGATGGAAGGCCACGGCGGTGACCGGCGCGCCGCGGTTCAGTTCTTCCGGCCTGCTGCCCATCGGGCCCTTGCCCTTGCAGTCCCAGACCACCACCACATCGGCGCCCGAGGTCGCCAGCCAGCGCCCGTCGCGCGACCAGGAGAAGCTTTTCGGCTTGGCCGGATAGCCGCTCATCCGCATGTCGGCGGAATCGGCGAGCCGCCAGCCATGCATCTCGTTCTCCTGCGTCGCGGTCATGACGAATTTGCCGTCCGGCGACCAGGTGACGGCGACATGCGAGCTCTTCCAGTTCAGCCGCTTGGGCTGCTGCGCCTCGGCCTTGGTCCACCAGAGGCTGACGCCGCCATAATGGGCGACGGCGACCCGCTTGCCCTTCGGGTTGAAGGCAAGGCCGGCAACCGTGCTCGGATGCTCGTCCCAGGTGGCGATGGCGGCACCGTCGCCGCGCAGCAGGCCGACCCGCTTGCCGGCGCTCCAGGCGATCGCCGATCCGTTATCGGCCACGGCGACATGCTCGATCCATTTGCGCGGCATCTCGGCCAGCATGCGGCCCTCGCCGGCGACACCGGTCTGCATCAGCCGGCCGTCATCACCACCCGAGACGAAGCCGTCGCCATCCGGCGCGGCCGCCATGCAAAGCAGGGCGGCATCGGGATGCGCGATCAGCCGCCGCGTGGTCGGCGCCTCGGGCTCGTCGAAGCTGCGGAGCGCGATCGAGCCGTCGCCCAGGCCGAAGCCGGCGACGCCCGCCTCTTCCGCGGCAGCCGCCGCGACGATGCCGGCCTTGAACTGCCAGAGATAGGCGCGGAAGCCGATCTGGCCGCCCGCGGCCTTCGGTTCAGACGCGACAGGCATCGAAGCCTTGCTGCAGCTTGGCGCCGTCCAGGTCGCGGCCGATCAGCACGAGGCGGGAAAACCGCTTCTCGTCGGCGCGCCAGGGCCGCTGGAAATCGCCGTCCTTGATCATGTGCACGGCCTGGAAGACGAAGCGTTTGTCGCTGCCTTTGAGATCGAGGATGCCCTTGGCACGCAGGATATTCTGACCCTGCGTCGCCAGCAGTTCGCCGATCCAGGCGTCGAACTTGCGCGGATCAACCGGCGCGTCGAGCTTCAGCGACACGCTGCGCACGGTGGTGTCGTGCAGCCCGCTGCCATGGTCGTGAGGATGGTGATCATGGCCGTGGTGATGATCGTGATCGTGCTCGCAATGCTCGTCATGCACATGGCCGGGCTCGCCATGCGCCGGATTGGATTTGAGGAAATCCGGCTCCAGGCTGACGATGCGGTTGAGATCGAAGGCGCCGCGATCCAGCACCTTGTCGAGCGCGACATCGCAGCGGGCGGCGCGATGGATCGGCGCATAGGCATTGACCGCACGGATGCGGCGCTCGACCTCGGCCAGCTCTTCCGGGCTGACCAGATCGGTCTTGTTGAGGACAATCACGTCAGCGAAGGCGATCTGCTCTTCCGCCTCGCGGCTGTCTTTCAGCCGCGCCGGCAGGTGGCGCGCATCGACCACGGTGACGATGGAGTCGAGCTTGGTGCGGCGGGCGACTTCGTCGTCGACGAAGAAGGTCTGCGCCACCGGGCCGGGATCGGCCAGGCCGGTGGTCTCGACGATGATGGCATCGAAGCGGTCCTTGCGCTTCATCAGGCCTTCAATAATGCGGATCAGGTCGCCGCGCACGGTGCAGCAGATGCAGCCGTTGTTCATCTCGA
>CAYSCA010000250.1:241-4588 GCA_964429465.1 uncultured Rhodospirillaceae bacterium | reverse complement strand
ATGGATGTCGAGCTGATCGCGCCGATCGCCATGGACGAAGGCCTGCGCTTTGCGATCCGCGAAGGCGGCCGCACCGTCGGCGCCGGCGTCGTCGCAAAGATCATCGCGTAAGCGGCCGTCGAGCTGGGATAGAAGATTATGGACAGCCAGAATATCCGCATCCGCCTCAAGGCGTTCGATCATCGCGTGCTCGACCAGAGCACCAGCGAGATCGTCAGCACCGCAAAGCGGACCGGGGCGCGCGTGCGCGGCCCGATCCCGCTGCCTACCCATATCGAGCGGTTCACCGTGAACCGTTCGCCGCACGTCGACAAGAAGTCGCGTGAGCAGTTCGAGATCCGCACCCATAAGCGGCTCCTCGACATCGTCGATCCGACCCCGCAGACGGTGGACGCGCTGATGAAGCTCGACCTTGCCGCCGGCGTGGATGTCGAGATCAAGCTGTAAGGGGAATTGGACCCATGCGGACCGGATTGGTTGCACGCAAGCTGGGCATGACCCGGCTGTTTACGGAGGACGGCACGCATGTGCCCGTCACCGTGCTGAAGGTTGATAACTGCCAGGTGGTGGCGCAGCGCACCCAGGAGAAGGATGGCTATACCGCCATCCAGCTCGGTGTCGATGCGGCCAAGCCGAAGAACGTGACGAAGGCGCTGCGCGGCCATTATGCCAAGGCCAGCGTCGAGCCGAAGCGCAAGCTGGTGGAATTCCGTGTCCCCGCCGAAGGCCTGGTGGATGTCGGCGCCGAGCTGTCGGTGGAGCATTTCATCGTCGGCCAGTTCGTCGACGTGACCGGCACCACGGTCGGTAAGGGCTTTGCCGGTGTCATGAAGCGGCACAACTTCCGCGGTCTGGAAGCCAGCCACGGCGTGTCGATCAGCCACCGCAGCCACGGTTCGACCGGCCAGCGCCAGGATCCGGGCAAGGTGTTCAAGGGCAAGAAGATGGCCGGCCATATGGGCGACCGTCAGCGCACCCAGCAGAACCTGCAGGTGGTCCGCACCGACGCCGCCCGCGGCCTGATCATGGTCAAAGGCAGCATTCCGGGCTCGGAAGGCGGCTATGTGCTGGTTCGCGACGCGGTGAAGAAGCCGCAGGCGAAGGACCTGCCGATGCCGGCCGCGCTCAAGGCCGCCGCGAAGTAAGGGTAGAAAACAATGGCTGAGACCATCGAAATCGCGGTGACGACGCTGGAGAACAAGGACTCGGGCAAGCTTGCGCTGTCCAAGGACGTGTTCGGCCTGCCGCCGCGCGCCGACCTGCTGCAGCGTTACGTCATCTGGCAGCTTGCCAAGCGCCAGCAGGGCACCCACAAGACCAAGACCTATGGTGAAGTTGCCGGCTCGACCCGCAAGATCATCAAGCAGAAGGGCACCGGCGGCGCCCGCCACGGCGGCATCCGCGCGCCGCAGTTCCGCGGCGGCGGCAAGGCCTTCGGCCCTGTCGTGCGCAGCCATGCCATCGACCTGCCGAAGAAGGTCCGCAAGCTGGCGCTGAAGACCGCGCTGTCGACCAAGCTGGCCGAAGGCAAGCTGAAGATCGTCGACGAGGCGGTTCTGAAGGCCGGCAAGACCAAGGAACTGGCCGGCAAGTTCAAGGGCCTGGGCCTGGACAGCGCGCTGGTGATCGACGGCAAGGCGGTGGACGAGAATTTCGTTCGCGCCGTCCGCTCGCTCCGCAATGTCGACGTGCTGCCGGAGCAGGGCGCCAATGTGTATGACATCCTGCGCCGCGACACCCTGGTTCTGACCAAGGCCGCGGTCGAGGCTCTGGAGGCTCGCCTGAAATGAGCAATCTGAACCATTACGACGTGATCCTGGCGCCGGTGATCACCGAGAAGGCGACCCGTACTTCCGAGTACAACCAGGTCACCTTCAGGGTGCCGCTCGACGCCACCAAGCCGCAGATCAAGGCGGCGGTAGAGGCCCTGTTCAAGGTCAAGGTGAAGGCCGTGAACACGCTGCGCGCGAAGGGCAAGGTCAAACTGTTTCGTGGCGAGCCGGGCAAGCGCTCGGACTGGAAGAAGGCGATGGTCACCCTCGCTGAAGGCCACAAGATCGACGTGACGACGGGGATCTGACATGGCGCTGAAGAATTATAAGCCGGTTACGCCGTCGACCCGCGGCCTGGTCCTGATCGACCGTTCGCAGCTCTACAAGGGCCGCCCGGTCAAGGAACTCACCGAAGGTCTGAAGAAGACCGGCGGCCGCAATCATGCCGGTCGCATCACGACCCGCCATATCGGCGGCGGCCACAAGCGCCGTTACCGTCTGGTCGACTTCAAGCGCCGCAAGTTCGATGTCGGCGCGACCGTGGAGCGGATCGAATACGACCCGAACCGCACCGCCTTCATCGCGCTGATCAAGTATGACGACGGCGAGCTGTCCTACATCCTGGCACCGCAGCGCCTGAAGGCCGGCGACCGCGTGGTGTCGGGCGAGAAGGCCGACATCAAGCCGGGCAATGCGATGCCCATGAAGTCGATCCCGGTCGGCACCATCATCCACAATGTGGAGATGAAGCCCGGCAAGGGTGGTCAGATGGCGCGTTCGGCCGGCAGCTTCGTGCAGCTGGTTGGCAAGGATCAGGGCATGGCCCTGGTGCGTCTGACCTCGGGCGAGCAGCGTCTGGTGCAGGCCGAATGCATGGCCACAATCGGCGCGGTGTCGAACCCCGACAACCAGAACACCAAGCTGGGCAAGGCCGGCCGCAAGCGCTGGCTGGGTATTCGCCCGACCGTCCGCGGCGTGGCGATGAACCCGATCGATCACCCGCATGGTGGTGGTGAGGGCCGTACCTCGGGTGGCCGTCATCCGGTGACCCCGTGGGGCAAGAACACCAAGGGTAAGCGCACGCGTAACAACAAGCGGACGCAGGGCATGATTCTGCGCCGCCGCCCGTCGGGCAAGCATAGCTGATCGGGCTAGGAGGTAGATCGTGACACGTTCTGTCTGGAAAGGCCCGTTCGTCGACGGGTATCTGCTGAACAAGGCCGACAAGGTCGCATCGTCGGGCCGCAAGGAGGTCGTGAAGACCTGGTCGCGCCGCTCGACGATCATGCCGCAATTCGTCGGCCTGACCTTCGGCGTGCATAACGGCAACAAGTTCATCCCGGTGCTGGTGACCGAGGAAATGGTGGGGCATAAGTTCGGCGAATTCGCGCCGACCCGCACCTTCCACGGCCACACCTCCGACAAGAAGGCGAAGAAGTAGCCATGGGTAAGCAGGCGCGCGAATCCCGCCTTGGCGAAAGCGAGGCGATGGCCGTTGGGCGGAACATCCGGGTCAGCCCGCGGAAACTGGGTCTGGTAGCCGGTCTGATCCGCGGCAAGCGGGTCGAAGCGGCCCTCTCGGAGCTGACCTTTTCCAAGCGTCGCATCGCCAAGGATGTGCGCAAGGTTCTGCAGTCGGCGATCGCCAATGCCGAGAACAACCACCAGCTCGACGTCGACCGCCTGGTCGTCGCCGAGGCCAGCGTCGGCAAGGGCCTGGTGATGCGGCGTTTCCATGCCCGCGCCCGTGGCCGGGGTGCGAAGATTTTGAAGCCGTTCAGCCACCTGACCATCGTGGTGCGTGAGCGCGAGGAAGAGAAGAAAGCTCCGGCGCCGAAGGCCAAGGGCAAGACTGCGAAGTCGAAGCCGGCCGAGGCACAGCAGAGCGGGGAGCAGGCGTAATGGGTCAGAAAGTCAATCCGGTCGGGCTGCGTCTCGGCATCAACCGCACCTGGGATTCCCGCTGGTTCGCCGGCGACAAGGAATATGCCGGCCTGCTGCATGAGGATCTGGAGATCCGCAAGTATCTCGAGCAGCGCCTGGCCCAGGCCGGCGTCGCCCGCATCGTGATCGAGCGGCCGGCCAAGAAGGCCCGCATCACCATCCACTCGGCGCGTCCGGGCGTGGTGATCGGCAAGAAGGGCGCCGATATCGAGAAGCTGCGTTCCGATCTGGCCAAGATGACCAAGTCGGAAGTCCACCTGAACATCGTCGAGATCCGCAAGCCGGAGCTCGATGCCAAGCTGGTGGCCGAGAACATCGCCCAGCAGCTCGAGCGCCGCGTGGCGTTCCGCCGCGCCATGAAGCGCGCCGTCCAGTCGGCGATGCGTCTGGGTGCCGGCGGCATCCGCATCAACTGCGGCGGCCGTCTCGGCGGCGCCGAGATCGCCCGCGTCGAATGGTATCGCGAAGGCCGCGTGCCGCTGCACACGCTGCGCGCGCACATCGACTATGCCGAAGCCGAGGCGCTGACCGCCTACGGGATCATCGGCATCAAGTGCTGGATCTTCAAGGGCGAGATCTTCGCCCATGACCCGATGGCGCAGGACCGCCTGATGCTCGAGGCGCAGACCTC
>CAYSCA010000250.1:0-231 GCA_964429465.1 uncultured Rhodospirillaceae bacterium | reverse complement strand
GGCGTCCGGCCGGCTCGTTGATAGCGCCGCTGAGCTCAGGATAGAGAAGCACCATGCTGCAACCAAAGAAAACCAAGTTCCGCAAGGCCTTCAAGGGCCGGATTAAGGGCGACGCCAAGGGTGGCACTGACCTGAATTTCGGCTCCTATGGCCTGAAGGCCCTAGAGCCGGAGCGGATCACAGCTCGTCAGATCGAAGCGCCTCGCCGCGCGAACACCCGCCACATCAAGC
>CAYSCA010000249.1:0-4599 GCA_964429465.1 uncultured Rhodospirillaceae bacterium | reverse complement strand
TAGCCGCCGAATATCTCGTCGGCGCCCTGCCCGCTCTGCACCACGCGGACATGCTGCGACACTTCCTCCGACAGCAGGAAGAAACCCACATTGTCGTAAGACACCATGGGCTCCGACATCGCACCGATCACCTTCGGCAGGGCATCCAGCAGGCGCCGCGATTTGACGAAGATCTTGTAATGCTCGGTGCCGAAATGTCGGGCGACGAGATCGGAATAGACGAATTCATCGCCCTTCTCGCCATTCGCCTCTTCGAAGCCGATGGAGAAGGTCTTCAGGCCGCTTTGTCCGGCTTCGGCAAGCAGGGCCACGATCAGGCTGGAATCCAGCCCCCCGGAAAGCAGCACGCCAACCGGCACATCGGCCACCATGCGGCGCTCGACAGCCCTGCCCAGCGCTGTCCGGACCTGCTGCTGCCAGGCCTCCGCCGGGGTCGCGATATCCTCCGCATCGCGGTTGAAGTTCAGCGTCCAGTAGACGTGGTCGCGGCGCTGGCCGGCCGCGTCGAATATCGCGACCGAGCCGGGCAGCAGCTTCTTCACCCCGTTCAGGATCGTGAAGGGTGCAGGCACCACTGCATGGAAGCTCATATAATGATGCAGGGCGACGGGATCGATCCCGGTATCTACGTCGCCCGCCGCCAGCAGCGCGGGAAGCGAAGAGGCAAAGCGCAGCCTGCGGCCGGCCTCCTCCGCGAGATACAGCGGCTTGATGCCCAGGCGATCGCGGCCCAGCGCCAGCCGTCCCGAATCGCGCTCGAAGATCGCGAAGGCGAACATGCCGTGAAAGCGTTTCGGCGCATCGACGCCCCAGGCATGCCACGCCTTAAGGACGACCTCGGTATCTCCGTCGGAAAAGAAGCGGTAGCCGGCCCCCTGGAGTTCGCGCCGGAGGTCCTTGTAATTGTAGATACAGCCGTTGAAGGCGAGCGTAAGGCCGAGCTCTGCATCCACCATGGGCTGCTGCGCGCGTTCGCTCAGATCGATGATTTTCAGGCGGCGGTGACCAAGCGCAACCCTGCCTTGCGCCGTCAGGCCGGTTGCATCCGGTCCGCGCCGGGTCATGACGTCGGTCATGCGCGCTACGGCCGCGACATCCGCCTGCCTGTCATCAAAACGGATTTCGCCGCTAAAGCCGCACATGCAACATTCTCCACCTCGCGCAGTCAGAATTATCAGTGGAAACGCCGCCAATCCGGCATTGCTCCATTATTCGCAGAACAACGCCGCAACCCGCGCGCATCACCGAGGTTGTAGAGTCTATGTAGGAACGGATGGTGCCCGATGCAAACGGCCGCGGGGATTTAATCCCGAGACGCCATCTCAGGGTATGGCGGGACGATAACCGCTTTCATCGCCCGCATCGGCGGCCGCGCGCGTTGCCGGAACCTCGTCATTGGCCGGCCTGTGCATTGCGCCGGCCGCAACCGCATCTCCGGCCGGCCCGTCCGTGGCGTCCAGCGCCTGAAGCAGTGCCACCATGTCTTCGCCTCCGACAAACCGGCTGGCCGGCATTTCCAGAAGGCGGCGACGCCGACGCGCATATTCCTCTTCGGAAAGGAATGACAGGAAACGCACCAGCGATTCCTCATACGAGGGCTCGAAACTCCAGCCGACGCCCAGATCCTCGACCAGCGCGCCGACCTCGAAGCCGCGCGCCGCCAGGCAGGGTACGCCGAAGAAGCCGGCCTCGTAGAACCGGCAGGGCAACAGCCAGCGCGAATTGTGCTCCACATTCTCGAGATCGAGCGCCCAGGCGAAATCCACGCCGGCATAGATTTTCGCCAGATCGCGCGGATTCACATAAGGCCCCTCGTAGACGAGATTGTCCAGACGGGCCACGGCCTCTTCGAACCGGCGGCGGTCGACCGTCGTCAGCACCCCGTGGAACCGGAACTGCACGACACCCTGCAGGCGTTCCGCCAGCCGCACGATCAGATCAAACGTGTCCTGGCCCCTGATCAGGCCGCAATAGGCAACGACCCAGCGATATCCGTTGCGGCGCTCGGCCCGGTTTCGGCCGCTGAGCGCAGCCTTATTCCTGGTCACCGATGCAGGCAGCTTGTTCTCCAGCAGGAACCAGGAGCGCCGGTAACCCTGCATGCCCGCGAAATAGTGGCGCAGGAAGGCCGGCGACGAGAGGACAAGCAGGCTGATATGCTTCAGGGCGTAGCGCTCGGCGGCGCGTATGGCGCGCGACAGGCGACTCCGGCCAACAAAGACCGGCTGGATATCCAGCACCTCGTATACCGTCGGAATATGGCGGCCGACGAGCACGCGGATGAACAGCGCCAGGATCATCTGGTCGATGTTGCGCGCATAGATCACATCGGCCTGCTTCAGCATCCCGCGATTGGCGGCCAGCACCGTCAGAGCCCGCAGCAGCGTCCGCAGCCGCTGGCCGTAACGTCCGTCCTCCGTCCGGCCGAGCAGCAGGTACGGCCAGGTCGGTCGATAATCCTGGTTGTAGCGTTCGCGCCGGAATCCGACCATCAGCAGGCGGCAGCCCTGCGCTATCAGGGCTTCGCCGCGTTTGGTGCTGCTGGTATCCGTAATATCCGGCGTCAGGAGGAGGACGGTTTTCATCGCTACGTGTGAGGCCTCTGCGCGGCATTACGGCACTCGTATCATCTTACCCGCACCCGGCATTTCCCCACCTGTGATCAAGCTGTGCCCGGCCATCGCCAAGTCCCGGTTTTGCAAGCCGAATCGGGCGAATCCAGTCACAGGTTGATCACTGGCTAGCCTACTGAGGCTAATGTTCTATCTCGGCGACCGCACTTTCCCGCGAGGTGGACGTGATTGCGATTGCCGAACCGGCCGAACAGCTCGCAGAGCATTCCGGAGACCTGCAGAAGCGCTTTGACCGGATCGCCGTCAGCAGCGTCTTCGGTAATCCGCTCGACCGCCGCACCTGGTCCGCGGCACCCTACAACATCGCCCGATGCATGCAGAACTTCGGCATCGCCGTCGAAGGCATCCATTCCGGCGGGTCGCGGGGGGAACTGGCGCTGCTGGCGTCCCGCTACAGCCTCTCGGGCTATGGCACGCCGCGCAACAGCGAGGCCGTGCTGCGCACCGCGGCCGCCCGCCGCCGGGCAGCCGACCGCCTGGCCGCAGCACTGAAGCTGCGGCAGATCGAGCATGTCCTGCATACCGGCAGCCTCGACATGCTGCCCTCGGCCATCGCGCCCGATATCAAGCACTACATCTACTGCGACCACACCTGGGCGCTGTCGCTGCTGCACCGGCCCGATCTCGCCAATTACAGCCAGCGGGCGATCGAAGCCTTCGAGCTTCTGGAACGCGATTCGCTGGCCTCCGCCGAGCACATCTTCACCTTCGGCACCTATGTGCGCGACCATATCGTAGCCCATTACGGCATCTCCCCCGCACGGGTCACCGCCGTCGGGTCCGGCATGGGCGATATCGAGCCTTATCATGGCCCGAAGGACTATACCCGCCCGCGCCTGCTGTTTGTCGCCAAGCACCTGTTCGCGGCCAAAGGCGGCGTTCTCCTGCTCGAAGCCTTCCGCCTCGCCAGGCGGCAGAGGCCGGATCTCGTGCTCACTATCGTCGGCGACGAGCGCAGCCGCAGCTTCATCCCCGCCGATCTGGAGGTCGATTTCCGCGCCCATCTTCCGCTGCCGGAACTGCAGCGGCTGTTCCGCGATGCGAGCCTGCTGACCCAGCCGATGCTCAACGATCCCTGGGGGCAGGTCTATCTCGAAGCCCTGCTGTCGCGCACGCCCGTGCTGGGCCTGCATCGCAACGGCCTGCCCGAGATTACCGGAAATGGCCGCTACGGCTTCCTGGTCGACGCAGCCGACCCGCATATCCTCGCCGAGGCGATCGTGCAGGCGATGGCGAACCCGCAGCGCCTGGCCGATATGGGCGAAGGGGGGCAGCAGCATGTGCTGCAATCCTATTCCTGGGAAATCGCCGCACGCCGGATGGCGTATGTCTGAATAACAAACGGGTGCCGCCCGGCGGCACCGGCGAAAAACAGAAACCAGAACCCCGGATTTGATCAACCACAGAGGAAAGATCATGGTCGACAAGGTCGCACTCATTACCGGAGCCACAGGCCAGGACGGCGCCTACCTCTCGGAATTTCTGCTCCAGCAGGGTTATACCGTGCATGGCATCAAGCGGCGGTCGTCCTCGATCAACACCCGGCGCGTCGACCATCTGTATCGCGACCCGCATGAGCCTGGCGTGCGGTTCTTCCTGCACTACGGCGACATGACCGATTCGACCAACATCATCCGGCTGATCCAGGAGATCCAGCCGACCGAGATTTACAACCTCGCGGCCCAGAGTCATGTCCAGGTGAGCTTCGAGACGCCGGAATACACGGCCAATACCGATGCGCTCGGGACGTTGCGCATGCTGGAGGCGATCCGCATCCTGAAAATGGAAGACCGGGTACGGTTCTACCAGGCCTCCACCTCGGAACTGTTCGGCAAGGTGGTGGAAACCCCGCAGCGCGAAACCACGCCCTTCTATCCGCGCAGCCCCTATGCTGTGGCCAAGCTTTACGCCTACTGGATCACCATCAACTACCGCGAGGCGTACAACATGCATGCCTCGAACGGCA
>CAYSCA010000248.1:0-4601 GCA_964429465.1 uncultured Rhodospirillaceae bacterium | reverse complement strand
GTCAAGCGCGGTTCGCCGACGCTGGCGATGCCGGGCTACGACGTGAGCGTGCTCGACGATAACGGCCATCCCGTGCCCGACGGCAAGCTCGGCAACATCGCCATCAAGCTGCCGCTGCCGCCGGGCTGCCTGCCGACTCTGTGGCACAATGACGAGGGCTTCAAGAAAGCCTATCTCGCGCGCTTTCCCGGCTACTACAATACGGGTGATGCCGGCTATATCGATGCGGATGGCTACATCTTCATCATGAGCCGCACCGACGACATCATCAATGTCGCTGGCCATCGGCTGTCGACCGGCGGCATGGAAGAGGTGCTCTCGTCGCATCCCGATATCGCCGAATGTGCGGTGGTCGGTGCCGCCGACCAGCTCAAGGGCCAGGTGCCGCTCGGCTTCGTGGTGCTGAAGGCCGGGGTGACGCGGCCCGAAGGCGAGATCCTGCAGGACCTGGTGCGGCTGGTCCGCGAAAAGATCGGGCCGGTCGCCGCCTTCAAGCAGGCGGTGGTGGTGAAACGGTTGCCCAAGACGCGCTCGGGCAAGATACTGCGCGGCACGATGCAGAAGATTGCCGACGCGCAGGAATACCGCATGCCCGCCACCATCGACGATCCCGCCATTCTGAGCGAGATCTCGGAGGCATTGCAGTCGCTCGGTTACGCGAAACGGCAGTAAGGGCGTGGATGCGGCCACCCGGCTGAGGAACTGGCTCGCTGCCTTCGCGGTTTACCGCGACCGGCGCGTGCTGGCCATTGTCATCCTCGGTTTTGCCTCCGGCCTGCCGCTGGCGCTGACCGGCCAGACCCTGCAGGCCTGGCTGACTGAGTCGGGCGTGTCGCTGAAGTCGATCGGCCTGTTCGCCTTGGTCGGCGTCCCCTACACGCTGAAATTCCTCTGGGCGCCGCTCGTCGACCGCCTGCCGCTGCCCGGCCTGACCCGGCTGTTCGGCCGCCGCCGCGGCTGGCTGATCTTCTCGCAGGCCTTGCTGATGGCGGCGATCGCCGCGCTGGCCTTCAGCAGGCCGGCCGATGCCCTGGTCCTCACCGCGCTTTGCGCCGTGGCGGTGGCGTTTGCGTCGGCTACCCAGGATATCGTGATCGACGCCTGGCGCGTGGAAATCCTCGAGGAGCGCCAGCTTGCCGCCGGCGCGGCAGCAATCGTCTTCGGCTATCGCGTCGGCATGCTGGTCTCGTCCGCCGGCGCGCTGTTTCTGGCCACCGTTCTGGCCTGGCCGCTGGTTTATCTCGCCATGGCGGCGATGCTGGCGGTGGGTGCGATCACCGTCCTGCTGGTCGGCGAGCCGGCGGCAAGGCCGCGCGGCGACGCCGAGCGCCGGTTCGCCGAGGCCGAGGCCTGGCTGGCCCGCAATCCGCATCTGGCGGGAGGAACGGGCAAGCTGATGGCCTGGCTCTATGCCAGCGTCGCGGGGCCTTTCCTGCAGTTCATGACGCGCAAGGGATGGGTTGCCATCCTGCTCTTCGTGATGCTGTTCAAGCTGGGCGACAGCCTGGCCGGCGTGCTGGCGACCAGCTTCTATCTCAATCTCGGCTTCTCCAAGGCCGAGATCGCCGAGGTCAGCAAGCTCTACGGCTTTGCCGCCACAATGGCCGGGCTGTTCCTGGGCGGCTGGCTGATGCAGGCGGTCGGGCTGTACCGTTCGCTCTGGGTCTGCGGCATCCTGCAGCTGGGGTCCAACCTGCTCTTCGCCCTGCTTGCGGTGCGCGGGCACGATCTTGGTTTCCTCGCGCTGACGGTCGGCGTGGAGAACCTGGCCGGCGGCATGGGCACGGCGGCGCTGGTGGCCTATCTCTCGGCGCTCTGCGACGTCGCCTATACGGCGACGCAATACGCGCTGCTGTCCTCGCTCACGGCGGTGGCACGGACGCTGCTGTCGTCCTATGCGGGCTTTGCTGCCGAGTGGCTCGGCTGGCCCGTCTTCTTCGTTGCTACCGCGGTCGCGGCGCTGCCAGGCTTGCTGCTGCTGGCCTGGCTTACCCGTCGCGGTGCGGCGACCAGAGTGATGCCACGCCGGGACGGGACGGTGCTGGCGGAGGATTGATCCTGCGTGAAATGGTCTTACCTACCAAATCTGGATACCAGCTCTCCCTGTACTCACCACATCTTCTATACTATCGCCCAATTTAGCCGATCTGTCATATATTCGACATGTTTGGTACACAGAGTCTGGCGATAGTCGGAGCCATGAATATGCAATTACCGCTCTCCGTTCCGTTGGCCGTACCTGCGGCGCGTACGCCACGAAGTGGGTGGCAATGCGTCTCTGCCGATGGCCGTTTCGAGGTCCGGCTGACCCGGGCGCCGGAAGACATCGCGGCGGCACAGAGACTCCGCTACCGCGTCTTCTACGAGGAGATGGCGGCCGAGCCCTCCCCGGAAATGGCCCAGCTCGGCCTCGACTTCGACCAGTTCGACCGGCTCTGCGACCACCTGATGGTGTTCGACCGCCGCCGGCCGGAGGGCGAGCAGGCCGTCGGTACCTATCGGCTGCTGCGCCGCGAGATCGCCACCCTGCATGGCGGCTTCTACTCGTCTTCGGAATACGATCTGCAGCCGATGCTCGATTATGTCGGCCCGCGCGGCGGCCTGCTTGAACTGGGCCGCTCCTGCGTGCATCGCGAATACCGGACCAACGCCACCATCCAGCTGCTGTGGCGCGGCATCTCCACCTATGTGGCCGATCACGGCATCAGCTTCATGTTCGGCTGCGCATCCTTCCCCGGCACCGATCCGCAGGCGCATGCGCTGCCGCTGAGCTATCTGCATTACCACCACCTGCCGCCGGCCGAGTGGCGGGTGCGGGCGCTGCAGGAACGCTACGTGCCGATGAATCTGCTGCTGCCCGACCAGATCAGCCCGCGCGCCGCGCTGCACGCCCTGCCGCCCCTGATCAAGGGCTATCTGCGGCTCGGGGCCTATATCGGCGACGGCGCCGTGATCGACCGGCAGTTCGGCACCACCGATGTCTTCATCCTGCTGCCGGTCGAGCGGATCGCGCCGAAATACCAGAACCGCTTCTCGCCCGACGAGGGCCTGGTGCTGACCGAATACCACGCCTGAGCCGCAGCGCCGGTTGTCGGCGCCGCTTCAACTCGCCTAACATCGCAGCCCGAGCAAACGAACACCGGGACTGGCGATGAATCTAGCGTATCTGCTGCAGCGATCGGCGCAAATCTGGGGCGACCGCCCGGCCCTGTCGGTCGGCCGCGAGGCGCGGCTGTCCTACGCCGAGATGGGTATGCGGGTGCCCAAGCTGGCGGCCGGACTGGTGGCCGCCGGCAATCTGAAGCCGGGAGACCGGGTTGCCCTGCTGCTGAAGAACAGTCCGGAATACTGGGAGCTGCTGTTCGCCATCTGGCATGCCGGTCTGGTGGCCGTGCCGATCAATGCCAAGCTGCATGCCCGCGAAGCCGCCTGGATCATCGGCAATGCGGAAGCCAGACTGGCCGTCGTTTCGGCCGAGCTGAGCGGCGACTTGCTGCCGCTGGCCAGGGAGATTCCGACGCTAAAGCGCCTGCTGATCCTGGAGGATGCGGAGTTCCGCCGGCTCTATGACGCCGAACCCATGCCGCTGGCCGCCGCGATTCGCCCCGATGCGCTGGCCTGGCTGTTCTACACCTCGGGTACGACCGGGCGGCCGAAAGGCGCCATGCTCAGCCATGCCAATATCTGGTCGGCGACGATGAACTATTACGCTGACGTCGACCGCGTCGAGCCGACCGATTCCATCATCCATTGCGCGCCGATCAGCCATGGCTCGGGCCTCTACGGCATGCCGCATCTGGCCCGCGGCGCCAATCAGGTGATCCCGGACAGCGGCGGCTTCGATCCGGCCGAGACGCTCGACCTGATTGCGCATTGGCCGGGCTGCAGCTTCTTCTTCGCGCCGACCATGGTGCACCGCCTGATCCATGCGCCGCAGATCGGGACTGCGCGGACCGCCAACCTGAAGACGCTCGTCTATGGCGGCGGGCCGATGTATGTCGCCGACCTGCAGGACGCGATGAACATGCTCGGCCCCAAGCTGGCGCAGATCTACGGCCAGGGCGAGGCGCCGATGACGATCACCGGCATGGACAAGGCCATGCATCTCGACGATGGCCATCCGCGCTACCTGCAGCGGCTGGGCTCGGCGGGCGTGCCGCGCACCGATGTCGAGGTGCGCGTGGTCGATGCCGAGGACCGGCCCCTGCCGCCCGGCGAGATCGGCGAGGTGGTGTGCCGCGGCCCGGTGGTGATGGCGGGTTACTGGAACAATCCGGAAGCGACGCAGCAGGCCCTGCGCGGCGGCTGGCTGCATACCGGCGATGTCGGCAGTTTCGACGCGGATGGCTGGCTGACGCTGAAGGACCGCTCGAAGGACATGATCATCTCCGGCGGCAGCAACATCTATCCGCGCGAGGTGGAAGAGGTGCTGCTGCAGCATCAGGATGTCAGCGAGGTCTCGGTGGTCGGCCGGCCGCATCCGGACTGGGGCGAGGCGGTGGTGGCTTTCGTCGTCGCCCGCGACGGCGCGGCGCTCTCGGCCGAAGCGCTCGACCGGCTTTGCCTTGACCATATCGCGCGCGTCAAGCGGCCGAAGGAAT
>CAYSCA010000247.1:0-4647 GCA_964429465.1 uncultured Rhodospirillaceae bacterium | reverse complement strand
GGAATTCCACGGCAGCGAGGCGGGCGTGGCCGAGCAGGCCGAGATGGTGCAGGCGATCGCCGCCGATCATGGCGGCAACAATTTCCAGTGGACGACCAAGCCGGAGGAGCGGGCCAAGCTGTGGCAGGCGCGCCACGACGCCGCCTATGCCGCGAAGGCCCTGCGCAAGGGCTGCGAGATCATGGCCACCGATGTCTGCGTGCCGATCTCGCGGCTGGCGGAATGCATCCTCGAAACCAAGGAAGACGTGCTGAAGACCGGGCTGATCGCGCCGCTGGTCGGCCATGTCGGCGACGGCAACTTCCATCTCGCCGTGGTGGTCGACCGCAACAATCCGCAGGAGGTGGAGACGCTGGAGGCCTTCAACGAGCGGCTGGTGCATCGCGCGCTGCGCATGGAGGGCACCTGCACCGGCGAGCACGGCATCGGCCGCGGCAAGATGAAATACCTCACTGCCGAGCATGGCGAGGCGGTCAGCGTCATGCGCGCGATCAAGAAGGCGCTCGATCCCGACAACCTGATGAATCCGGGCAAGATCTTCAGCATCTGAGGCCGGCGGCCGGGCCCGCGGTTAGGGGTCTATTAACGCAATCCGGGCATATCCGGTGGTGGATTCCGGACAAAGCGGCCATGGCGATCGAAGCAGTTTACCTGAAAATGCTGGTGGAGACCGTACGGCTCCGCCGCAAATCGGTGGGAGAGGGCGCGCGGCTGTCGGCGCTGGCGCTGGCCTATCCCGACCTGCTGGTGCCGAAAGCGGCGCTCGAGCAGCTGCTCGGCGCCGATCTGCTCGCCCGGACTCCGATCCGCGAGGACGCGGAAGCGATCTGGAGCTGGCACGGGCTCAAGGGCTGCCGCGAGCCGCTGTATGACTCGCTCAGCATTTTCGACGCGCTCGGGATCGATGTCACGGTGACCGACATCGTGGCGGCCCGCGGCATGGAACGCATCGTCGACCTCAACGAGCCGCTGCCCGAAGACCTCGTGGCGCAGTTCGATTTCGTCATCGATACCGGCACCTGCGAGCATTGTTTCAATGTCGGCGTCGCTTTCCGCAATGCCTGCGAGGCGGTCAAGGTCGGCGGCTTCCTGGTCCATGCCGCGCCGATGAACCGCTACAATCACGGTTTCTGGAATTTCTCGCCCACGGTCTACCCGGATTATTTCGAGGCGAACGGCTTCGCCCTGCATCTGCTGACCGGTGTGACCTGCGATCTCGTGAACGGCTTCAAGCCGTTTTCCGTCCAGCCTTTCGCCCGCTTCGAGTCCGAGCGCAATGCGGCGCTTTACGTGGTCGCGGAGCGCAGGGAGCGCCGTCCGCCGGCCTGGCCGGTACAGCGCAAATACCGCAAGTGAGCGCTATCCAGCAGCAGGCGGCGCCGCCGCCCGATCTGGCCGCCGCCATCGACGCTGCCCGCAAGAATCCCGGCAGCATCGCCGACGCGATCAAGCTCGGCGGCCTGCTGCACGATTACGGCATGCACGATTCCGCGGCCAAGATGCGGGAGCACACCGTCTATCTGCTGCACAGCCTGATCGCCAGCGAGGTTGCGCCGGAAAAGCTCTTCGCCCTGCTGGCGGCGATCTACATGAATTTCGTCAAGAAGATCGAGACCGAGGAGCATACGCGGGCCTGCTTTCAGTCCTGGGTGCCGGCGGTGACCGCCTATGCGCGCAAATTCCAGAGCCGCGAGCTGCCCGTCCCGCTCTGGCGTCCGACGGCGGAGCGGCCCTGGCGCGCGGCTTTCCTGCTGCAGAATGCATCGGTGCTCGGCCATACCGAGGCGATGCTCGAAGTCCTCAGCCACCGGCCGCGCGGGATGCCCTGGGCGGATCAGCCGGTGGTCTATGTACTGGAAGGCAACCTGCCGGCATTGAACAAACTGGTCGAGAAGACCGGCGCCCGCATCATCAACATGCAGGGCGAGGCCGCGCAGTACACTCAGCGGCTGGAGCTTCTGCGGCAATTCATCGCGCGCGACGGGGTCAGCCATCTGGTCTGGGTATCCGCGCCCAGCACGTCGGAATTCTGCCTGGCCATGCGGCTGGCGCCGGCCCAGATCTTCTGGACGCTGAAATTCCATTGCTACCGGATTCCGGAGGTCGACGGCTATGTCACCTACGGCGCCTGGTCGGAGGAGCGGCGCATCGAGCATGGCGAGGAATGGCAGGTCGTGCCGTTCATGGTCTCCAAGGCGCTGCCCGCGGTGGATGCGGCGCGGGTCGCCGAGGCCCGCGCGAAATTCGCGCAGCATGATGTGCTGTTCGGAACCCTGGCCCGTACCGAGAAGATCAATGCGGCGCCGTTCCTCGATGCCGTGGTCCGCGTCCTGCGCGAGAACCCGCGCGCGGGATATCTCTGGACCGGCCGCGAGCGGCATGGCGGCATCCAGCTGCATTTCGAAGAGGCCGGCGTCGCCGAACGCTGCCATTTCATCGGCTGGGTGGAGACGCCGCTTTACGCGCGCGTGCTCGACGTCTTCCTGGAAAGCTTTCCGTTCGGCTGCGGCCTGACCGGTATGCAGGCGCTGGAGGCGGGCACCGCCTTCCTGTCCTATGCCGCGCCGGTAACCCAGTATGGCATGCACTTCATGCGCCCCCTGGTGGAAAACGGCGCGGCCGCGGCAACGATCCGGGCTCTGCTGGATCCCGGCGCCGCCCCGGCGCCGCTGCTCTATCCGGCCAATGCCGACGAATATGTCGCGCTTGCCGGCCGGCTGGCGCGCGATCCGGAATTCCGCCGCGCCGCCGGGCTGGCCGGGCAGGATTACTACCGTCGCTATCTGACCGATGCCAGGCGCATGGCCGACCGCTTCTTCGCCGTGCTGGCCGATGTGAAGAAACCGGAGGAGGCCCCGGCATGAAACCCATCCCGCTGATCATCCTGGGCGCCGGCGGCAATTCGCTGTCGATCCTCGATGCCGTCGACGAGATCAACCGCCGCAGCCTGCGCGGCCCGGTCTACGACCTGCGCGGCTTCCTCGACGATATCCCGGAGAACCAGGGCAAGCGGGTGCTGGGCTATCCGGTGCTCGGCCGCATCGACCAGGCCCGCGACTTCTCCGGATGCCGCTTCATCAACGGCATTGCCAGCGCCGCCAGCTACACCAGAAAGCCCGAGGTGAATGCGCGCGCCGGCATTCCGCAGGACATGTATGAGTCGATCATCCATCCGACCGCGACCGTCTCGCCCAATTCCAGGGTCGGCGTCGGCACCGCGATCATGGCCAACAGCGTGATCTGCGCCGAGGCGACGGTGGGCGATCACGTCATCATCCTGCAGAATACCGTGGTGAACCACCATTCCACCGTCGGCGATTTCGCCACGCTGTCCTCGGGCATCACCGTGCTGGGCTATGTCACCATCGCCCGCAATGCCTTCATCGGCGGCGCCGCGGCGATCCGGCCGTTCATCACCATCGGCGAGAGCGCCCTGGTCGGCATGGCATCGGTCGTGGTCAAGGACGTGGCCGATTTCACCACCGTGGCCGGCAATCCGGCCCGGCCGCTCAAGGCCAGGGAACCGGCCCCGCAGGCCTGAGCGCCGCTATCCGGTTGTTTTTGCTGCCCCGCGGCAGGAATCGACGGCCGGTTGCTGCAGTGCGACTGGAAAAGCCGGCATCGCGGTTCTATTCTGGAACCCGGAAACTGCAGGCATGCGAAGCAGTTAGGTCGTGAGGTTGAGATGAGTGCGCGCAAATGGACGCCCGACAGCTGGCGGGCCAAGCCGATCCGGCAGGTGCCGGATTACCCGGACGCCGCGGCCCTGGCCGCGACGGAAGAGAAGCTCAGCCATTATCCGCCGCTGGTCTTCGCCGGCGAGGCGCGCAACCTGACCGCCAGCCTGGCCCAGGTGGCCGAAGGCAAGGCTTTCCTGCTGCAGGGCGGCGACTGCGCCGAAAGCTTCGCCGAGTTCAGCGCCAACAACATCCGCGACACCTTCCGCGTCCTGCTGCAGATGGCCGTCGTGCTCACCTTCGGCGCCGCCCTGCCGGTTGTGAAGGTCGGACGCCTCGCCGGCCAGTTCGCCAAGCCGCGCTCGTCGGATATCGAGAAGCGCGGCGATGTCGAGCTGCCGAGCTATCGCGGCGACATCATCAACGGCATGGATTTCGACGCCGCCAACCGCGTGCCTGATCCCGCGCGCCAGTTGCAGGCCTACAGCCAGGCCGCCGCGACGCTGAACCTGCTGCGCGCCTTCGCCAGCGGCGGCTATGCCGACCTGCACCGCGTGCATGGCTGGAATCTCGGCTTCGTCGCCAAGAGCCCCGAGGCCGAGCGCTGGCAGGATCTCGCCGCCCGCATCACCGAGGCGCTGGATTTCATGGAGGCCTGCGGCATCGCCCCGGACAAGTCGCCGGAACTGCGCAGCGTCGATTTCTACACCAGCCATGAGGCGCTTCTGCTCGGTTACGAGCAGGCGCTGACCCGCGTGGACTCCACCTCGGGCGAGTGGGTCGATACCTCGGCGCATATGCTGTGGATCGGCGACCGCACGCGGCAGCCCGACGGCGCCCATGTCGAATTCCTGCGCGGCGTGCTCAATCCGCTCGGCCTGAAATGCGGCCCGACCACCGATCCCGACGAGCTGATCCGGCTGATCGACATCCTCAACCCGCAGAACAAGCCGGGCCGGCTGACGCTGAT
>CAYSCA010000246.1:0-4765 GCA_964429465.1 uncultured Rhodospirillaceae bacterium | reverse complement strand
ATCACCGGCATGGGGATGGTGACCCCGCTGGGCAGCGGAGTGGAGGTCAACTGGCACCGCCTCACCGCAGGCGCCTCGGGCCTGCGCCGCATCACTGGCTTCGAGACGGGTGATCTGGCCGCCAGAGTGGCCGGCATCGTGCCTGATATCGCCGAGGACGCGGACGGCTTCGATGCCGAGCGGGCAGCGCCGGCGAAGGACCGCCGCAAGATGGACCGCTTCATCCTGTTCGCCCTTGCGGCAGCGGAGGAAGCGATCCGGCAGGCCGGCTGGCAGCCGGGCGCTCCATCTGCGCGCGAGCGCGCCGGCTGCATCATCGCCACCGGCATCGGCGGCTTTCCCGCCATCGCGGAGGCGACCCGGACGGTGGAGCGCGCCGGGCCGCGCCGCCTGTCGCCTTTCGTCATCCCGTCCTTCCTCGGCAACCTGGCGGCCGGCCATGTCTCGATCCGCCATGGCCTGCAGGGCCCGCTCGGCTGTCCGGTCACGGCCTGTGCCGCCGGGGCGCAGGCGATCGGCGATGCGGCGCGGCTGATCCGCGCAGGCGATGCCGACGTGATGGTGGCCGGCGGCGCCGAGGCCTGCATCGACCGCGTCAGCCTGGCGGGCTTCGGCGCGGCGCGCGCGCTGGCCACCGCGCATAACGACGACCCGGAGCGCGCCTCGCGCCCTTTCGATGCGGATCGCGACGGCTTCGTGATGGGCGAAGGCGCCGGCATCCTGGTGCTGGAATCGGAAGCGCATGCGAAAGCCCGCGGCGCCACGATTCTCGCGCGGCTCTGCGGCTATGGCACCACGGGCGATGCGCATCACATCACCGCGCCGCCCGAGGACGGTGCAGGCGCAAAGCGTGCCATGCAGATCGCCCTGCGAGGCGCTGGCCTGCGGCCCGAGCAGATCGGCTACATCAACGCCCATGCCACGGCGACGCCGGTGGGCGACGCCGCCGAGATCGCCGCCGTAAAGGCGGTCTTCGCCGGAACGCTCGACACGCTTGCGATGTCGTCGACCAAATCGGCCATCGGCCATCTGCTGGGCGCCGCCGGCGCGGTCGAGGCGATCTATGCCATCCAGGCCGTGCGGCATGGCATGCTGCCGCCGACCCGCAACCTGGACCGGATCGATCCGGCCTGCGCCGGCATCGACCTGGTGCCGCACCAGGCGAAGGCAAAGACGATCGATTATGCGATGTCGAATGCCTTCGGCTTCGGCGGCGTCAATGCCGCGCTGATCGTCGGCCGCGCCTAGCGCTCAGACCGACAGGTTCACCGTCATGCCGGACGAGGGCGCCGCCGCGGCCAGCAGGCCGGCCAGCTCGCGGTCGGCCTCGGCAAACATCTTCTCCATCTCGGCGCGGTCCCTGCGGCCGGGATACGGATGCAGCGCGGTCTCGCGCAGCTTGCGCATGATCTTTTTCAGCTCTTTCACCAGCCCGATGGCCTCGCCCTTCAGGCTGGCCAGATCGTCGCCCGCGGCATTGCCGCGGATCTGTTCGCCGGCCGCTTTCGCCGCGCCGGGCGCCTGATCGCTGCCGGCGGCTGCTTCCGCTTTTGCGGCAGCCGCGCCGGCCGAAGCGGCGGCTGCGCCACTCCCGCTGGCACCGGCATCGGCCAACGCGCGGCCGAGTTCGCGGGCGGCATCGCGGATTTCCTTCGCCACCCGTCGCGCCAGCCGGGCATCGCCGGTCGCCGCCGCCGAACCGGCCGCCAGCTTCAGCGCCTCGAGCCTGGCCTTGATGCGCTCGAGCTTGCGGCGCGCCGCTTCCTTCGCGGCATTGCTCTTCTGGGTGTCGAGGTCGCGCAGGATCTCGTCGAGCTTGCGCTCGGCATCGGTCTTCTTGCGCGGCACGGAGAGACGCGCAAGCGCATCGCGCGCGGCCGTGAGCGGGGCTGGAGCGCCCTCGCGGATGGATGTGGCGGCCATTCTGGCCTCCTTCAGGTCTGCCGGCTTCTGCCGGCCCTCGTATTCTAGAAAGAAACCGCCCTTCCGCCACAAAAAAACGGCGCATTCTTGCGAATGCGCCGCGCCAGTTGGGGGGAAGGAAACGGTTAAGGGATCGTAAAGACGCTACTGGACAACCTTCCAGCTGCCGTCCGGCTGGCGGCAGGCGGTGCCATAGCCCTGCTGCTGCTCGCCGGCGACGGTGATGGTCTGCTGGAACTCGCGGCAATACTCGCCATTCTTCGCCTGGTAGGCCGGCTGCGGCACCACGGTGCCGGCATTGCCGCTGTCCGGATTGCGCCAGGAAACCTGGGTGCCCGAGGGCGCCGTCTCGAAGGCGCGCTGGTTGGCGCGCTCCATATACTGCTGGTCGGCGCGGTCGAGCGACTTGCCGACTTCCGAACCGAGCAGCGCGCCGATCAGGGTGCCGGCGGCCACGCCGACCAGGCGGCCGGTGCCGCTGCCGAAGGCCGAACCGGCGACCGCGCCGCCGACACCGCCGAGCACGGTGCCGACATTCTGCTTCTGCCCGCTGTCGGAGGCGCACGCGCCGAGCATGCCGACGATGACGACGACCGGCACCAAGCGTCTGGCAAGACCCATTCTGCTGAGTCCCTGGCTACCCATGATGGTGAATTCCTCTGTGACATGCCCCTGCCGGGCACAGAGCGAGATTGCGAATCGATTGCGGCGGCTTTGCGGCAAGGGTTGGGTATTCTTGCGACCTACGCTATATGCTGCGGGTGCGCCGCGGGCGAGCAACCAGCGGTTCCAGACAGGTATCCTTCGCGATGGAAGCCTTCCCCACACCCTTCACCCATTTCGCCGCCTGGCTGGACGAGGCGGAAAAGAGCGAGCCCAATGACCCGAACGCGATGGCGCTGGCCACCGCGGACGCAAGCGGCCTGCCCAATGTCCGCATGGTGCTGCTGAAAGGCCATGACGAGCGTGGCTTCGTCTTCTACACCAATCTGGAAAGCCAGAAGGGCGTCGAGCTGCAGGGCAATGCGCAGGCGGCTGCCGTGTTCCACTGGAAAAGCCTGCGCCGGCAGGTGCGCATCCGCGGCGCCGTCGGCGCGGTCAGCGATGCCGAAGCCGACGCCTATTTCGCCTCCCGCCCGCGCGACAGCCAGATCGGCGCCTGGGCCTCGGCGCAGTCGCGGCCGCTGGAAAGCCGCTTCGCGCTCGAAGCCGCGGTCGCCAAGGCCGCCGCAAAGCATGTGATCGGCACCGTGCCCCGGCCGCCATACTGGTCGGGGTTCCGCATCAATCCGCTGTCGATCGAGTTCTGGGCCGATCGCCCGTTCCGGCTGCATGACCGGCTGGTCTACCGACGCATGCGCGGCGCAGACGGCGTCGAGACCTGGCAGACCGAGCGCCTGTTCCCGTGACCACGGCGCCGCATGCGTCGATCGTCGAGCCCGGCCTCCGGGCGCGGCTGCTGCATCGCGCCACCTATGCCTCGGTGGGCGTCGCCCTGCTCCTGGTGAGCGCCAAGCTGGCCGCCTGGATCGTCACCGGCTCGGTCGCGCTGCTCGCCTCGCTCATCGACTCGCTGCTGGACGCGCTGGCTTCCGTGGTCAATCTGCTGGCGGTGCGCCATGCGCTCACCCCGGCCGACCGCGAACACCGTTTCGGCCATGGCAAGGCGGAGGCGCTGGCCGGGCTGGGCCAGGCGGCGCTGATCGCTGGCTCGGCGCTGTTCCTGATCGCCGAATCGATCAGCCGGCTGCTGACGCCGCAGCCGCTGGCCGAGACCCTGCCCGGCATCGCCGTCATGATCCTCTCCGTCGCGGCGACCGGCGCGCTGGTGCTCTATCAGCGGCATGTCGTGGCGAAGACCGGCTCGCTGGCGATCACCGCCGACCGTCTGCATTATCTCGGCGACCTGCTGACCAACCTCACGGTGATCATCGCGCTCGCGCTGGCCGGCCGCCAGGGTTTCGGCTGGATCGATCCGGCCTGCGCGCTGCTGGTCGCCGGCGTAATCCTGAAGAGCGCCTACGACATCGTGCGCGGCGCGCTCGATCACCTGATGGACCGCGAACTGGCCGATGCCGACCGCGAGCGGATCAAGCAGACGATCCGCCGCCATCCGCAGGCCAGGGCGATGCATGATCTGCGCACGCGGCAGGCCGGCAACCAGACCTTCATCCAGTTCCACCTCGAGCTCGATCCCGAGATGCCGTTGCGCGAGGCGCATCGCATCAGCGACGAGATCGAGGCCGAGCTGCTGGCGCTGTTTCCCGGCGCCGAGGTGATCATCCACCAGGATCCGGCAGGACTGGCCGAGGCGCTGCCGCCCTTTGCCGGCCGCACGACCTGAGCCCGACGGATACGCGCAAGCGTTGATCGCAGGCCGCGGCTGCCGCTAAGGTAGCCGCCGATCGGTAGACACAGGCGTCAGTCGGGGGGAATTCCAATGATCAATCTGTCGGCCGCGCGCATCGGCGCGTCTGTCCTGCTGCTGAGCCTGTTCGCGGCGGCGCCGGCCAATGCCGCCGCCATCGACGGCAAGACCCTGAGTATCCTGTGGGTGCTGCCGTTTGCCGGCATTCTGCTGTCGATCGCGCTGATGCCGCTGTTCACTCCGCATTTCTGGCACCATCACTACGGCAAGGTCGCCGCCTTCTGGAGCCTGTGCGTCGTGGTGCCGTTCGCGCTGACCCTGGGGACCGGCCAGACGGCGCATGCGCTGCTGGAAGTAGCTTTGCACGAATACATTCCCTTCATCATCCTGCTCTTCGCCCTGTTCACCGTCGCCGGCGGCGTGCGGCTGACCGGCAACCTGAACGGCAGCCCGAGCCTGAACACCGCCATGCTG
>CAYSCA010000245.1:0-4775 GCA_964429465.1 uncultured Rhodospirillaceae bacterium | reverse complement strand
CAGGGCTAAGGCCCTATCGCAGCCAGGTTTGTCAACGGCCCGGCCGCGCAAGCGGCCGGGCCGTTGCCGTTTCGGGGCGGCCGCGGGATGGAACGCCGGATAGCGGCGGGCGCCGTTTTCTCTGCCTGGTTTCTCCTGCTGCTCCTTGTCGCGTTTCGACGGGTCGCCGCCGGACTGACGTCGTCGCAAGCCGCGCGCAACCCGGACTGACTTTCCGCTTATTCGAGTCTTATTCCTGACTAAATTAACCTTTTCCCTTCGGCCTTCATCAGAATAAAGAGAACATAAAGCGTACATGCGGCCGAGTCAAGCTGCTTCTGTCTTGCGATTTGTCAGGTTGTCGTACAAATTACCGGGCGATGATTGACACCCCCGCAGCGCTTCTCGCCCGTTCCGTCGGCCTTGGCGATGCCCTGGCCGGGCGGCTGGCGAGCGCCATTGCCGCCGGGGAATTCCCGCCCGGCGCCCGCCTGCCCACCGAGAAGCAGCTCGTCGAGCAATATGCGGTCAGCCGCACGGTGGTGCGCGAGGCCATCGCCCGCCTCAAGACCGATGGTTTCGTCGAGACCCGGCAGGGCTCGGGCGCCTTCGTCGCCGCAAAGCCGGGGCTGGCCAGCTTCCGGATTTCCGCGCCGGGCAATCCGCCGGGCGCGCTGGGCGAAACCGAGCTGGGCCATATCTTCGAATTGCGCGCCGTGATGGAGGCCGGCATGGCCGAGCTGGCGGCGCAGCGCCGCCGCGAGTCCGATCTTGCCACGATCCGCCAGGCCTATGACGGGATGCAGCAGGCCCTGGCCGAGGGGCGCGACGGGTCTGCCGCGGATGATGCCTTCCATGCCGCCATCGCCGCCGCCGCCCATAACCCCTATCTGGCGCAGTTCGCCGCCTTCCTGGCGCAGCATTTCTCGGCCACCCGCGCCGTCACCTGGAAAGCGGGCGCCATGCAGGCCGGCTCGGCCCGGGCCGCGCAGGCCGAACATGCCCGGCTGCTGGCCGCCATCGAGGCCGGCGCGGGCGAGGGAGCGGCGCACGCGGCGCGCGACCATATCCGCCAGGCGGCCGCCCGCCACGAAGCCGCCCGCCATGCCGCCGCCCGCCATGACGCCGTAAAGCGAAAGGACTGACCCGATGCTGATGCCCGCGCCCGAACAGGACATCATCGCCCAGCGTCTCGACCTGATCGCCGCGCTCCGCCGCATCGTGCCGGGCGAGGGCGTGATCGCCGACGAGACCAGCCTGAAGGCCTTCGAATGCGACGGGCTGACCGCCTATCGCCAGCTGCCGATGGTCGCGGTGCTGCCGAGCGACACGCAGCAGGTCTCCGCGGTGCTGAAGCTGTGCAACGAGCGCAAGGTGAAAGTGGTGCCGCGCGGCGCCGGCACCTCGCTGTCTGGCGGCGCGCTGCCGCTGGCCGATGGCGTGCTGCTGGGCCTGGGCAAGTTCAACAGGGTGCTGGAGATCGACTGGGAGAATCGCTGCGCCGTGGTGCAGCCGGGCGTCACCAATCTCGGCATCACCCGCGCGGTCGAGCATCGCGGCTTCTACTACGCGCCCGATCCGAGCAGCCAGATCGCCTGCACCATCGGCGGCAATGTGGCGGAGAATTCCGGCGGCGTGCATTGCCTGAAATACGGCCTCACCACCAACAACATCCTCGGCGTCGAGATGGTGCTGATGAATGGCGAGATCGTCCGGCTCGGCGGCAAGCATCTCGATGCCGAGGGCTACGATCTGCTCGGGCTGATCTGCGGCTCGGAAGGCCTGCTCGGCGTGATCACCGAGGTCACCGTTCGCATCCTGCCCAAGCCGGCCACCCAGCGCGCCCTGCTGGCCGGCTTCCCGTCATCGGAATCGGCCGGCGACTGCGTGGCGAAGGTGATCGGCGCCGGCATCATTCCCGGCGGCATGGAGATGATGGATCGCCCGGCCATCCATGCGGCGGAGGATTTCGTCCATGCCGGCTATCCGCGCGATGTCGAGGCGCTGCTGATCGTCGAGCTGGACGGCCCGGCGGTGGAGGTCGACGACCTGCTCAACCGCGTGCAGGCGATCGCCGAGGCCTGCGGCTCGGTCTATCTGCGCGTCTCGCAGAGCGAGGACGAGCGGCTGAATTTCTGGGCCGGACGCAAGGCGGCGTTTCCCGCCGTCGGGCGCATCTCGCCCGACTATCTCTGCATGGACGGCACGATCCCGCGCAAGACCTTGCCGCTGGTGCTGACCCGCATGGGCGAGCTTTCGGTGAAGCACAATCTGCGCGTCGCCAATGTCTTCCACGCCGGCGACGGCAATCTCCATCCGCTGATCATGTTCGACGCCAACAGGCCCGGCGAGGTCGAGCGCGCCGAGGCGTTCGGCGCCGACATCCTGCGCCTGTGTGTGCGCGTCGGCGGCGTGCTGACCGGCGAGCATGGCGTCGGCGTCGAGAAGCGCGACCTGATGCCGGCGATGTTCTCGGAGGAGGACCTGGCGCAGCAGCAGCGCGTGAAATGCGCTTTCGATCCCAACCACCGCCTCAATCCCGGCAAGGTGTTCCCGGTGCTGCATCGCTGCGCCGAACTCGGCCGCATGCATGTGCACAAGGGGCAGGTGGCGTTCCCCGACCTGCCGAGGTTCTGAGATGCCTGAAACCTTCATCCCTGCCGGCACCACCGATGTGGTGGATGCGATCCGCTGGGCTGCCGCGGAGGGCAAGCCGCTCGAGCTGCATGGCCATCGCAGCAAGAGCCAGCTCGGCCGCCCGGTGCAGACCGCCTATGCGCTCGACATGAGCCGGCTGCATGGCGTGCTGGAATACGAGCCGGCCGAACTGACGCTCACCCTGCGCCCCGGCACGCTGGTCAGCGACGTCGAGAAGCTGCTGGCCGCCAGCAACCAGATGCTCGCCTTCGAGCCGCCCGATCTCGGGCCGCTCTGGGGCGCGCCGGCGCAGCGCGGCACCATGGGCGGCGCGATCGGCTGCAACCTTGCCGGGCCGCGCCGCTTCAAGGCCGGCGCCATGCGCGACCATCTGCTCGGCTTCACAGCGGTGTCGGGCCGCGGCGAGATCTTCCGGGCCGGCGGCAAAGTGGTGAAGAACGTCACCGGCTATGACCTGCCCAAGCTGGTCTGCGGCGCCTATGGCACGCTCGCCGTGCTCACCGAGGCGACGGTGAAGGTGCTGCCCGCGCCGGAGAAGACCCGCACCGTGCTGGTCTTCGGCCTGGACGACGCCAGGGCGGCGCAGGCGATGGCGGCCGCCGCGCAATCGCCGCATGAGGTTTCCGGCCTGGCGCATCTGCCCGAAGCCATCGCGGCGCAGTCCGGCGTGGCCTATCTGGCCAAGTCGGGCATGAGCGTGACGGCGATCCGCATCGAGGGCACGGATGTTTCCGTCAAGGCGCGCTGCGAGGCGATCAGGGCTTTGCTGAAAGACTACGGCGCGCTGGAAGAACTGCATTCGATGAATTCCGCCTGGCTGTGGCGCGAGATCCGCGATGCCACCTGCTTCGCGCTGCCGCAGGACCGGCCGCTCTGGCGCATCTCGGTGGCGCCGATGGCCGGGCACCGGGTGACCGCCGCCATCGCGGCCGAAGCCGCCGAGGCGCAGTTCTTCTACGACTGGGCCGGCGGCCTGGTCTGGCTGACGCTGCCGCCGCGCGAGGATGCCGGCGCGCTGCTGGTGCGCCGGGCCGTTGCAGCCGCGGGCGGCGGCCATGCCACGCTCATCCGCGCAACCAATGCCATCCGCGCCGCCGTGCCGGTGTTCCAGCCGCAGCCGGAGGCGCTCGCGGCCCTGTCGCGCCGCGTGAAGGAAAGCTTCGATCCGATGAACATCCTCAATCCGGGCCGCATGGCGGTGGGAGCCTGAGTCATGCAGACCGCTTTCTCCCTCGCGCAGCTGGCCGATCCGGCGATCCAGTCCTCCAACGAGGTGCTGCGCAAATGCGTGCATTGCGGCTTCTGCACCGCCACATGCCCGACCTATGTGCTGCTCGGCGACGAGCGCGACAGCCCGCGCGGGCGCATCTACCTGATCAAGCAGATGCTGGAGGGTGGCGAGCCGGCCACGGAGGACACCGTGCGCCATGTCGATCGCTGCCTGTCGTGTCTCTCCTGCATGACGACCTGCCCGAGCAGCGTGCATTACATGCATCTGGTCGATCATGCGCGCAGCTATATCGAGGAAACGTATAAACGCCCGCTATTCGACCGGCTGCTGCGCGCGCTGCTGGCCCGCCTGCTGCCCGACCCGAAGCTGTTCCGGCTGTCGCTCCGTGCCGCGCAACTGGCGCGGCCGTTCCGCTTCCTGCTGCCGGCCAGGCTGAAAGGCATGGTGGCGATGGCGCCGCGGCATCTGCCGAAGCCCTCGGCCGTCGACCAGCCGCAGGTCTTCAGGGCCGAGGGGCCGCGGCGCATGCGCGTGGCCCTGCTGACCGGCTGCGCCCAGAAGGTGCTCGACCCGCAGATCAACGAGGCGACGATCCGGCTGCTGACCCGTCATGGCTGCGAGGTCATCGTCGCCGAGGGCGCGGGCTGCTGCGGCGCGCTGACCCATCACATGGGCAAGGAGCATGATGCCTTTGCCAGGGCGAAGGCCAATATCGCCGCCTGGCATCGCGAATATGAGGGCGAGGGGCTGGATGCCGTGGTGATCAATGCCTCGGGCTGCGGCACCACGGTGAAGGATTACGGCTTCATGCTGCGCAGCGATCCGGACTGGGCCGGCAAGGCGGCGGTGATCGGCGGCCTGGCGAAGGACATCACGGAAGTGATGCGCGAACTGGGGCTGAAGCCGA
>CAYSCA010000244.1:0-4809 GCA_964429465.1 uncultured Rhodospirillaceae bacterium | reverse complement strand
GAACAGCTCCGACTCGATCAGTTCGCGCGGGATCGCCGCCATGTTGATCGCCACGAACGGCCCGTTGCGGCGCTTGCCGTAATCGTGCAGGGCGCGCGCCACCAGCTCCTTGCCGGTGCCGGACTCGCCATAGATCAGCACGGTGAGGTCGGTTCCCATCAGCCGCGCCATGACGCGGTAGATTTCCTGCATGGCCGGCGAGCGGCCGATCAGCGGCAGCTTTTCCTCGTCCGCCTGGGCTTCGGCCTCTTCCGAGGGCGGCGCCTTGGGCTGGCTGAGCGCGCGTTCGACCACGCGCAGCAATTCCTTCAGGTCGAAAGGCTTGGGCAGGTAGTCATAGGCGCCGCGCTCGGTCGCCTTCACTGCCGTCAGCAGGGTCTTCTGCGCGCTCATCACGATGATCGGGATGTCGGGCCGGATGCGCTTGATGCGCGGCAGCAGGTCGAGGCCGTTCTCGTCCGGCATTACCACGTCGGTGATGATCAGCTCGCCCTCGCCTTCCGAGGCCCAGCGCCACAGCGTTGCGGCATTCCCGGTGGACCGCACCTGGTAGCCGACCCGGCCGAGCGCCTGGTCCAGCACGGTGCGGATCGAGCGGTCATCGTCGGCAACTAGAATGGTGCCCTTCTGGGTCATTCGGACTCTCCGGAACCTTCCGCCGCCGGGCTGTGCACCGGCAGGCGGGCGCTGAAAACGGTACGGCGCGGGCGGCTGTCGCATTCGATCACGCCGCCATGATCGCCGATGATCTTGGCAACCAATGCAAGACCGAGGCCAGTTCCGCTGGCCTTGGTGGTGACGAAGGGATCGAACAGATAGGGCCGGATATCGTCGGGCACGCCGCCGCCGTTGTCCTGGATGGAGACCTCCAGCGGCAGATGCAGGCGGTCGCGCGAGCCGCCGACGGCCAGCCGCACGCCGTGGCGGTAGGCGGTGGTCAGGGTGATCTCGCCCGACGGATCGTCGCCGATGGCTTCTGCCGCATTCTTGACCAGATTGAGGAAAACCTGCACCAGCTGGTCGCGGTTGCCGAAGACCGGCGGCAGCGACGGATCGTAGCGCTCGGAAAAGCGCAGATGCTTGGCAAAGCCCGCCTGCGCCACCCGGCGCACATGCTCCAGCACCTGGTGGATGTTGACCGGGCCGCGCTCGATCGGCCGCTTGTCGGAAAAGACCTCCATGCCGTCGACCAGCGCGCAGATCCGGTCGGTTTCGTCGCAGATCAGGCGGGTCAGCTCGCGGTCGGCCTGGGAGGCATTGAGCTCGAGCAGCTGGGCGGCGCCGCGGATGCCGCTGAGCGGATTCTTCACCTCATGCGCCAGCACGGCGGCCATGCCGGTGACCGAGCGCGCCGCGCCGCGATAGGTCAGCGCGCGGTCGATCTTGGCCGCCATGGTCCGCTCGTCGAGACGCATGATCGCCAGGTCGGGCGATTCCGGCACCGGCGAGATCTGCACATCGACCAGCCGCTCGCCGAGCCGCGGCGTGCCGAGATCGACATCGTATTCCGATACGCTGTAGCGCTCGCGGAAGACCTGGCCGGCGAGTTGCAGCACCGGCGAGCCGAACGGCACGATATCGCGCAGGTTCTGCCGGCAGAGCACCGCCGCGCCGGACTGGAAGAACTGCTCGGCCGCGGGATTGGCGTAAGTGATGCCGCCGACACGGTCGATCACCATGATCGGATTGGGAAGCGCGCCGAGAACCTGGGCGGCGTCCAGCACGGGCGCATCCAGGTCCTGCTCGGCATGCAGCGCCATCAGGCAGCCATCCGGTCCAGCTGCGGCGCGTAGAAATCCCGCACCGTCTGGCGCACCTGTTCGGGTTCCTCGATCTGCATGATGCGGGTGCGGAACTCGGCCGAGCCCGGCAGGCCCTTGGAATACCAGGCGACATGCTTGCGGCCGATCTTCAGGCCGGTCTGCACGCCGTAATGCGCCAGCATCGCGTCGTAATGTTCCAGCAGGGTCGACTGCTGCTCATGCAAAGGCGGATCGGGCAGCCGGGTACCGGATTTCAGGAACTCGATCACCTGGCGCAGGAACCACGGCTTGCCGTAGGCGCCGCGGCCGATCATCACGCCATCGGCGCCAGACTGCTCGAGCGCATCCCTGGCTTCATCCAGCGTGGTGATGTCGCCGTTGATGATCACCGGGATCGTCACGGCGTCCTTCACCCGGCGCACGAAGCCCCAGTCGGCCCGGCCGTTATACATCTGGCACCGCGTGCGGCCATGCACGGTGAGCATCCTGATGCCCTCGCCTTCGGCAATGCGGGCGAGTTCCGGCGCGTTGCGGCTGTTGTCGTCCCAGCCGGTGCGCATCTTGAGCGTGACCGGCAGCTTCACCGCCTTCACCGTCGCGGTGAGCAGGCCCTTGGCATGCTCGAGGTCGCGCATCAGCGCCGAGCCGGCATGGCCGTTGACCACCTTCTTTACCGGGCAGCCCATGTTGATATCGATGATGGCGGCGCCGCGATCCTCGTTCAGCTTCGCCGCCTCGGCCATCACATGGCCCTCGCAGCCGGCAAGCTGCACCGACATCGGGAATTCTTCCGGTGTGTTCTCGGCCATCTTCAGCGACTGGCGCGAGGCGCGCACCATCGCCTCGGAGGCGATCATCTCCGAGACGACGAGGCCGGCGCCATGCCGCTTGACCAGCCGGCGGAACGGCAGGTCGGTCACGCCTGACATGGGCGCCAGGATGACGGGATCCTCGATCGAGACCGGACCGACGCTGATGCTCATTTTTTGATCAATATCCATGGATGCACGTTTGTTGTTCACTCTACCGGTTTTGCTGTTGCGCTGCAATATCCCTTTCAGACTGAAGAGGCGGCCTTTGCCTGCAACCGGCGGCTCGGCTAGGGTGCCGCCATGACGAATGCGGCGCTGATCGTGGCCGCCGGCCGCGGAACCCGCGCCGGTGGCCAGATACCAAAACAATATCAGAAACTTGGCGGCCGCGCCCTGCTCCGGTACAGCCTCGATGCCTGCCTGCGCCACCCCGGCGTCGGCCGGGTGCTGGTGGTGATCCACCCCGATGACATGGCGGCCTACCAGGCTGCGGCCAGCGGCCTGGAGGGGCATCCGAAACTGCTGCCGCCCTGCTCCGGCGGCGCCAGCCGGCAGGATTCCGTCCGGCTCGGGCTGGAGGCCCTGGCGCCCCAGAATCCCGCCCATGTCCTGATCCACGACGCCGCCCGCCCGTTTTTGCGGCAGGACCGTATCGATGTGCTGCTGGCGGCGTTGAAGGATGTGCCTGGCGCCATCCTGGGGATTCCGGTGGTCGACACGTTGAAACATGAGGACCGGGGACATCTGAGCAGCGGGCCGGAGCGCCAGCATCTGTGGCGGGCGCAGACGCCGCAGGCCTTCCGCTTTGCCGATATCCTTGCAGCGCACCGGCAGGCGGCCGGCCAGACTTTCACCGACGACGCCGCGGTGGCCGAGCAGGCCGGCCTGGCGGTGCGTGCGGTGCCGGGAAACGAGGAGAATTTCAAGGTGACCGAGCCGGAGGACTTCCTGCGCGCCGAACGGCAATTGCTGCTGCAGCTTGCCGATATCCGCACCGGCCAGGGCTACGACGTGCATGCCTTCAGCGACGAGCCCGGCCGCAAGCTGATGCTGGGCGGCATTGCCGTGCCGCATGAGCGCGGCCTGGCCGGCCATTCCGATGCCGATGTGGCGCTGCATGCGCTGACCGACGCGATCCTCGGCGCGCTTGGCGAGGGCGATATCGGCCAGCATTTCCCGCCCTCCGACGTGCGCTGGAAAAATGCCGATTCCGCCGCCTTCCTCGCCCATGCGGTGTCGCTGGTCGCCGGGCGCGGCGGCATGCTGGCCCATTGCGACGTGACGATCGTCTGCGAGGCGCCGAAGATCGGCCCGCATCGCGAGGCCATGCGGGCGCGCATCGCCGCGATCGCCGGCGTGGCGGCGGAGCGGGTCAGCGTGAAGGCGACCACCACCGAGAAGCTCGGTTTCACCGGCCGCCGCGAAGGCATCGCCGCTATGGCGCTTGCCACCATCCGGCTGCCGGCCTGACCATGGGCCGCCCGAATCTCCGCCGGCCCCGCGCGCGCGATTTCAGCTTTGTTTTCTGCACCTGGTTCGGCCTGGGCCGCCTGCCCTATGTGCCGGGCACCTGGGGATCGCTTGGCGCGCTGCCGTTCGCCTGGGCCTTGCAGCTTTATGGCGGCCCGTGGCTGCTCGCCGTCGCGGCGGTGCTGATCAGCCTCGTCGCCATCGTCGGGATCAATCATTTCCTGGTGCACTGGCCGGGCGACGATCCGGGCGAGGTGGTGGTCGACGAGGTCGGCGGGCAATGGCTGACGCTGGTTTTCGTGCCGCCCGACCTGCTGCTCTACCTGATCGGCTTCGTCGTGTTCCGCTTCTTCGACATGACCAAGATCTGGCCCGCCTCCTGGGCCGACCGCGAACTGACCGGCGCGCCCGGCGTGCTGATCGACGATGTCTTCGCCGGCATCTATGGCATGCTGACGATGCTGGTGCTGATGCATTTCTGGTGACTGTCATGGACGACACATTGCTGCGCCTTGCCGAAGACCTGCTGAAACGCTGCCGCGCCCGCAAGCTCATGCTGGCCACGGCGGAATCCTGTACCGGCGGGCTGATCGCCGCCACGCTGACCGAGATCGCCGGCTCGTCAGACGTGTTCGAGCGCGGCTTCGTGACCTATTCCAACGAGGCGAAATCGCAATCCATCGGCGTGCCGGCCGAGATCATCGTCGGTCATGGCGCCGTTTCCGAGCCGGTGGCGCGCGCCATGGCGGAAGGCGCCTTGCGCA
>CAYSCA010000243.1:0-4813 GCA_964429465.1 uncultured Rhodospirillaceae bacterium | reverse complement strand
CGTCGGCGAGTCCGGCGCCGGCAAGTCGATGACCGGCGCGGCCATCATCGGGCTGCTGGAGCCGCCCGGCCGCATCGCCGCCGGCGAGATCCGCCTGGAAGGCCGCCGCATCGACAACCTGCCTTACCATGAAATGCGCCGCATCCGCGGCCGGCAGATCGGCGCGATCTTCCAGGACCCGCTGACCAGCCTCAATCCGCTTTACAAGGTCGGCGACCAGCTCGTTGAGACCATCCTGACCCATCTGCCGATGTCCCACGACCAGGCCAGGGCGCGCGCCGTGCAGCTGCTGGAGGATGTCGGCATCCCCTCGCCGGGCGAGCGCGTCAACCATTATCCGCATCAGTTCTCGGGCGGGATGCGGCAGCGCGTGGTGATTGCGCTGGCGCTCGCGGCCGAGCCGAAGCTGATCGTTGCCGACGAGCCGACCACGGCGCTCGACGTCTCGATCCAGGCGCAGATCATCCAGCTGCTGAAGCGGCTCTGCCGCGAGAAGGGCACGGCGGTGATGCTGGTGACCCATGACATGGGCGTCATCGCCGAGACGGCCGATCGCGTCGCCGTGATGTATGCCGGCCGCATCGCCGAGATCGGCCCGGTGCAGGACGTCATCAAGCGCCCGCATCACCCCTATACCATCGGCCTGATGGGTGCGATCCCGACCATGGCGGCAAAGGTGGAGCGGCTCACCCAGATCAACGGTTCGATGCCGCGCCTCAATGCCATTCCGAAAGGCTGTGCCTTCAATCCGCGTTGCCCGAAGGCATTTGACCGCTGCTATGTCGAACGTCCGGACCCGATGCAGGCGGGCCAAAGCTTGGCTGCCTGCTGGCTTGTGAAGGAGCCGGCTCATGCCTGAGGCGAAAACTGCGCCGATGCTCAAGGCCGCCGGCCTGAAGCGCAACTTCGACGTTTCCGCGCCCCTGCTGAACCGCCTGCTGGAGGGCAAGGGCAAGACTCTTGTCCGCGCCGTCGACGGCGTCAGCTTCGAGATCGATCCGGGCGAGACCTTCAGCCTGGTCGGCGAGTCCGGCTGCGGCAAATCCACCGTGGCCCGCCTGATCGTCGGCCTGTACGAGCCGAGCGAAGGTTCGATCGAGTTCGAGGGCACCGAGATCGGCCCGGCGGCGCAGCGCGCCCGGCATCCGGAAATCCAGGCGCGGATGCAGATGATCTTCCAGGACCCTTACGCCTCGCTCAATCCACGCTGGCGGGTGGGCGACATCATTGCCGAGCCGATCCGCTTCCGCGGCCTGATGAAGGGGCGGAGCAAGGCCGAACTGGATGCCCGCGTCGGCGAATTGCTCACCCAGGTTGGCCTGTCGCCGGTGGATGCCAAGAAATATCCGCATGAATTCTCGGGTGGCCAGCGCCAGCGCATCTCGATCGCGCGCGCGCTGGCCGGCGAGCCGGAATTCCTGGTCTGCGACGAGCCGACTTCGGCGCTCGACGTCTCGGTGCAGGCGCAGATCCTCAACCTCATGAAGGACCTGCAGCGCAAGCTCGGCCTGACCTACCTGTTCATCAGCCATAACCTGGCGGTGGTCTATCACGTCTCCGACAAGGTCGGCGTGATGTATCTCGGCCGCCTGGTTGAATGGGCAGATACCGCCAGCCTGTTCTCGCGGCCGCAGCATCCCTATACCCGCATGCTGCTGGATGCGATTCCCGATCTCGACATGACGGGGCGCCAGCGTATTCCGGTGGCCGGCGAGGTGCCGAGCCCGCTCAATCCGCCGCCGGGCTGCAGCTTCCATCCACGCTGCCCGCTGGCCAACGAGCGCTGCCGCCGCGAGGTGCCGAAAGCCATTCCGGTGCCGGGCGGTGCGGTCGCCTGCCATGCGGTGGAGGAGAATCGCCTGCCGCCCTGGAAGGCCCAGGCCGCGGCCTGACATCGCAGCCTGCCTTGTTTCGGCCGGCCGGCGCGCCTACATTGAATACAGGGCGCGTTCTGGCCCGTTTGCGTAAATCATCTGCACTTCCGATAAATCGGTCGATGTCGCCGGGGGAATAAGCGGCACGGCCACAACGAGGAGGCCGGGCGATGAGTTACCGCGATATTGCCGTTCATCTCACCCTCGATCCGCGCAACCAGACGCGGACCCAGTTGGCGATCACTCTGGCGCGGCGGTTCGGCGCGCGGGTCAGCGGGCTGTATACCGTGCCGCCGCCGAATGTGCCCTACTATATGGGCGAATATATCCCGACCGAACTGATCCAGAAGCAGATGGACGAGGCCCAGCGTGCCTCGGTCGGCGCGCGCGAGAGCTTCCTCGCGCAATGCGGCAATGCCGGCGTCGAGCATCGCTGGCTCAGCAGCGACATGGCGCCGGTCGAGGCCTTGCGGCTGGCGGCGCGGGCAAGCGACGTGGTGCTGGTCGGCCAGCCCGATCCGAACCCGAACGATCCGGCCTCCATCCCCTATGGCACTGATGTGCTGCCGCATGAACTGGCGCTGCAGGCCGGGCGCCCGGTGCTGGCGGTGCCCTATGCCGGCGAGTTCGGCGAGATCGGCCGCAACATCCTGGTGGCGTGGAATGGCAAGCGCGAGGCGGCCCGCGCCGTCCACGATGCGATGCCGCTGCTGCGCGGCGCCGAAACCGTGCATCTGCTGGTGGTCGCGCCGGAGAAGAAGGGCCGCACGCCGCTTGCCGAGATCACCGAGCATCTGCAGCGCCATGGCCTGCGGCTGCAATCGGCGGTGATCGACGGCAATGGCAGCGGCCAGAAGAAGGTCGGCCAGATCCTGCTGGCGGAAGCGCAGGCGCGCGGCGCCGACATGATGGTGATGGGCGCCTTCGGCCATTCCCGCCTGCGCGAGATGGTGTTCGGCGGCGTCACCGAGACGGTGCTGTCGGCGATGAGCCTGCCCGTCCTGCTGAGCAACTGAACCGTTTCTGCTTGACGCAGATCAAGGACGGAACACCTTTCCGGGGGCAGCATGACTGTATCGGAACCGATCTGCAAAGGACGACGTCATGGCCTATCGCGACATCATGGTCCACCTGACCGAGGATCCTCGGAACAGCGTGAGGGTTGAAGCGGCGCTGCTGCTGGCGCAGCAATTCGACGCGCATCTCACCGCGCTCTATACCCTGCCGCCACCGCAGCAGTTCTACTACATGAGCGAATTCATCCCGGCCGAAGTGATCCAGCAGCAGGTTGACGAGACAAAGCTGCGCGGCGAAAAGGCAAAGGAGGCTTTCGAGGCCGCGGCCCGGCGCCATGGCGTCAAGGCCGAATGGCTGCAGAGTGAGCACCTTCCCGTCGACGCCGTGGAAGTCAGCGGTCGCGCCTTTGACCTGATCGTGCTCGGCCAGCCGGATCCGGATCCGAAGAACCCGCTGACAGTGCCGGCGGGTGTCGATGTCCTGCCACATGAGCTGGCACTGCGCGCTGGGCGACCGATCCTGACCATTCCCTATGCCGGCAAGTTCCCGGTCATCGGCAGCCGCGTGATGGTTGCCTGGAATGGCAGCCGCGAAGCGGCGCGTGCCGTGCATGACGCCATGCCGCTGCTGACCCGCGCCAGGCAGGTCATTATCTTCGGCATCAATCCCGAGGGCAGCCGGGGCACGCCGGGCGCCGATCTGGCGCGGCATCTCGCCCGGCACGGCGTCAAGGTGGAGATCGCCCATACCGTGGCCGACGAGATCGGCGCAGGCGATGCGCTGCTCTCGGCGGTGGCGGATCGCAGTGCCGACCTGCTGGTGATGGGCGCCTATGGCCATTCGCGCCTGCGCGAGGTGGTGTTCGGCGGTGTCACCGAAACCGTGCTGGGCAGCATGACGGTGCCGGTCTTCCTCAGCAACTGAGCCGGGGGTAGTCGTCACGGAGGCAGGACGCTAACATCACGCGTCTCTCAACGCGTGAAAGGATTCGCCATGCGCCAGCCGCTGGTGCTCGTTCCCGGCCTGCTGCTGACCGACGATTTCTGGCGCGAACAGGTAGCGCGACTGTCGGATGTCGCGCAATGCATCGTGCCGTCCGGCCAGTACGCGCAGGACAACATGGCCGACATGGCGCGCGCCGTGCTGGCCGAGGCGCCGGACAGCTTCGCGCTCTGCGGCCTCTCGATGGGCGGCTATATCTGCCAGGAGATCATGCGCCAGGCGCCGCAGCGGGTGAGCAGGCTGGCCCTGCTCGATACCTCGGCGCGGGCGGATACGCCGGAACAGACCCAGCGCCGCGGCGACTTCATCACGCTGGCCAAAAAGGGCCGCTTCAAGGGCATCACGCCGCAGCTGCTGCCCTACCTGCTGCATCCCGACAACCTGCAGGACAAGGCGCTGGTCGACCGCCTGATCGCGATGGCCGACGCGATCGGCCGCGATGGCTATCTCAAGCAGCAGGCCTCGATCATGGGCCGGCCGGACAGCCGCCCCGACCTGCCGAACTACAGGCTGCCGACCCTGGTGCTCTGCGGCCGCGAGGATGCGCTGACGCCGGTCGAGGTGCACGAGGAAATGGCGCGGCTGATCCCCGGCGCCGAGCTGGTGATCATCGAGGATGCCGGCCATCTGCCGCCGATGGAGACGCCGGACAAGGTGGCCGCCGCGCTGCGGAAATGGCTGGAGCGCTGAGCGCTAGACGTCGATATCGGTCGCGAAGGCTGCGCGTTCCTGGATGAACTGGAAGCGCAGCTCGGCCTTGCGGCCCATCAGCCGTTCGACCAGATCGTCGGCCTCCTTGGCTTCCTCCACCGGCACCTGGACCCGCAAAAGCGTGCGGTTCTTCGGGCTCATGGTGGTTTCCTTGAGCTGCGAAGGCGGCATCTCGCCGAGGCCCTTGAAGCGGCTGACCTCGATCTTCC
>CAYSCA010000242.1:0-4817 GCA_964429465.1 uncultured Rhodospirillaceae bacterium | reverse complement strand
GCGTCCAGCGCCGAGGTCGCCTCGTCGAGGATCAGGATCGGCGGATTCTTCAGCAGCGCGCGCGCGATCGCCAGCCGCTGGCGCTCGCCGCCGCTCAGGTTCACGCCGCGCTCACCCACCAGGGTGGCGTAGCCGTCGGGCTGGCGCAGGATGAAGTCGTGCGCCTCGGCATTCTTGGCGGCCGCCTCCACGTCCGCGTCGGAGGCCTCCGGCCGTCCGATGCGGATATTGTCGGCGATGGAGCGATGGAATACCGCGCTGTCCTGGAAGACGACGCCGATATGGCTGCGCAGGGAGTCCAGCGTCACGTCGCGGATATCGACGCCATCGATGCGGATCACGCCCGATTGCGGGTCCCACAGCCGGCTGAGCAGCGCCACCGACGAGGTCTTGCCCGAGCCGGTCGGCCCGACCAGCGCCACCGTCTTGCCGGCGGGGATTTCGAAGCTCATGTCGATCACCGCCTGGCGGGCATCGTTGTAGGACAGCGTGACATTCTCGAAGGCGACATCGCCGCGCACATGGGGAAGCGGCAGGGCGTCGGGCTTGTTGCGCACCGCCGATTCGGTGTCCAGCACGTCGAAGAACTCCTTCAGCTTGTGCATCTGGAAGAACATGTTGGAGATGAAGCCCATGGCATTCTCCAGCCGGCCGATCAGCATCGTGGCAAAACCCATGAAGCTGACGATCTCGCCCACCGTCGTCTCGCCCTGGGCATGCAGCCAGCTGCCCAGCACGAAGATCGAGATGGTGGTGATCGTGGCGGCCATGCGGCTCAGCACGGTCATCAGCGCCCAGAGATTGAGCACCGGGAATTGCGCCGCCAGCAGGCGCTCCATCACGCCGGCCAGGTCGCGCGCCTCCAGCGCGAGCCGCACGAAACTCTGCACCAGCACCACATTGCCCAGCGCGTCATAGGCCCGCGTCGCCAGTTCGGAATAATAGGCCTCCACCTCGCCCTGCGCCCGCTGCGCCTTGTGGATCACGAAGGCGCTCATGCCGGCGAAGACGAAGATCAGCACGACCAGCAGGATGCCGAGCCGCCAGTTCAGGTACAGCGACAGCGGCAGCAGCACCAGCACGGCAACGAAGGTGGAGAGATGCTCGCGGAAGAACGACAGCCACATGCCGAACAGGTTGTCGCCGCCCTGCAGCATGATCTTCAGCAGCGTCGCCGAATGGGTGCCGGCATGAAAGGCGGCCGGCAGGCTGAGCACATGCTCGAAATAGCCGGCCAGCGCCGCCAGCCGGCGCCGATGCGCCAGGCGGTCGGAATGCAGCGCCACCATGATGCCGGCGACGATGCCGGTGAGGCCGGCCGCCGCCCAGAGCGCCAGCAGCTGGATCGTCGCCTCCCAGCTGCCTTCCGAGCCGGGCGGCAGCGCCAGCACATCGATGATGCGGCCGAACAGCAGCGGCTCCAGGAAGCCGACGCCGGCCAGCCCGACATTGGCCAGCGCCAGCATGATCGCCAGCCGCCGCTCGGGCTGCAGCAGGCCGAGCACGCGGCCGTATATCGAGACGAAATTCATCGGCTTCCCGGGATACTGGACCAATTCGCGGCGCCGCCCAGCCCTTGCGGCCTGTGACCAATCGGCGATGATGCCGAAAAACAATCCGCCGCCGGAGGTTCCCCCAATGCCCCAGACATCGTCCCGCGACCGGCTGGAAGCCTGCCTGGCCCGCATCGCCGATCCGGCCGGCGAAGGCAGCCGCGCCGTCCTGCGCGTCTATGCCGAGGCGGCCCGCGCCGCCGCCGATGCCGCCGATGCGCGCCGCCGGGATGGCGTGGTACTCGGGCCGCTGGACGGCCGCATCTTCAGCATCAAGGACCTCTTCGATGTGGCGGGCGAGGTGACGACCGCCGGCTCGAAGATCCTGCGCGACGCACCGAAGGCCACGGCGGAGGCGCCGGCCATCGCCCGCCTGCGGGCCGCCGGCGCGGTGATCGCGGCCAAGACCAACATGACCGAATTCGCCTTCTCCGGTGTCGGCATTAACCCGCATTACGGCACGCCGGGCAATCCGGCCGACCGCAGCCGCATCCCCGGCGGCTCGTCCTCGGGCGGCGCGGTCGCCGTGGCCGACGGCATGTCGGAGCTCACCATCGGCTCCGATACCGGCGGCTCGACCCGCATCCCGGCCGCCATGTGCGGCATCGTCGGCTGGAAGCCGAGCCAGCACCGCGTGCCGACCGCGGGCGCCTTCCCGCTCTCCTATGCGCTGGACAGCATCGGCCCGATGGCGAAGACGGTCGCCGATTGCGCGGCGACCGACGCGGTGATGGCCGGCGAGGCGCCGGCGGCCCTGCAGGCCGCCCCGGTCGCCGGGCTGCGGCTCGGCATCCCGCGCGGCCTGCTGCTCGAGGGGCTGGACGGCCAGGTGGCGCAGGCCTTCGAGGCCGCCCTGGCCAGCCTCGGCGCCGCGGGCGCCGCTCTGAGCGACCAGGACCTGACGCCCCTGCTCGACGACATGACCGCGGTGAACGCCAAGGGCGGCTTCGCGGCGGCCGAATCCTTCCAGATCCACCGCGCCTGGATGGACAGCCGGGCGGCGGATTTCGATCCGCGGGTGCGCACCCGCATCGATCGCGGCCGCGCCATGACGGCGGCGGATTACGTGGAGATGCAGCGGCGCCGCGCCCGGCTGATCCAGGCGATGGATGCCCGGCTGGCCGATCTCGATGCCGTGGTGCTGCCGACGACGCCCATCGCGGCGCCGAAGATCGCCGACCTGGTCGCCAGCGACGAGGCCTTCACCAGGGCCAATATCGCCCTGCTGCGCAACACCTCGGTGTGGAATTTCTTCGATTGCTGCGCCATTTCCCTGCCGCTGCCGGTCACCGGCCTGCCGGTCGGGCTGATGCTGGTGGCGCGCAATGGCCAGGATCACCGCCTGCTGCGCATCGCCGCCGGCGTCGAAGCCTTGCTCGAGAGGCAGTAATCTCAAGGATTCCAACGGGATAAATTCATTGACCGGCCGACCGGCGCCGCGTATCGTTCAGGCCATGAACGTGCCGGCCGGAAAATCGACGGAGCAGCATCAGGACGCCGCCACCATGGCCGCCCTGCTGGATGCCATTGGCGGCTCCGACCAGCATACCCAGCGCAGCCTCGCCGGCCGGCTGGATATCGCACTCGGCCTCGCCAATGCGCTGCTCAAGCGCTGCGTCGCCAAGGGCCTGATCAAGATCCAGGCCGCCCCGGCCCGGCGCTATGCCTATTACCTGACGCCCAAGGGCTTCGCCGAGAAGAGCCGGCTGGTGGCCGAATACCTGAGCGTGTCGCTGTCCTTCTTCCGGCGCGCCCGCAGCCAGTATGAGGAGGCCTTCACGCAGGCCGCCGCCCGCGGCATCCGCCGGGTCGCCATCGCCGGCGCCGGGGAGCTGGCCGAGATCGCCCTGCTCTCGGCCTCGGCCGCCGGGCTGAGCGTGGTGGCGGTGATCGTGCCGGGCCGCAACGAGGCGGAATTCCATGGCCGCCCGGTGGTGGGCGACCTTGCCGGCGCGCTGGCGCTCGGCGCCGAGGCGGTGGCGATCGGCGACAATGTCGCGCCGCAGGCGACCTTCGACCGGCTGAGCCGCGATTTGCCCGCCGCGCAGCTGATCGCGCCGCCGCTGCTGCATGTCACCCTGCCGGCCGCCGCGAAGCAGGAGAAGGCCGCATGACCGCCTGGTTCGCCGTCTATACCCAGCCGGGCAAGGAAGCCTTCGCGGCGCAGGAGCTGCGCAACCAGGATTTCGCGGTCTATCTGCCGCGATACCAGAAGCTGCGCCGCCATGCCGGCAAGGCCCAGATCGTCGCCGCGCCGCTATTCCCGCGCTACCTGTTCGCCGGCATCGACCTGGCTGCCCAGCGCTGGCGCTCGGTCAACGGCACCCGCGGGGTGATCGGCCTGGTGATGAGCGGCGACAGGCCGATCCCGGTACCCGAGCCGGTGATGGCGGAAATCCGCAGCCGCGAGGATGACAAGGGCTTCATCCAGCTGAACCCGCCGCAATTCCGCCGCGGCCAGGCCCTGCGCATCGTCGATGGCCCGATGGCCGATACCCAGGCGCTGTTCGAGGAAGCGGTGGACGGCCACCGCGCCATCCTGCTGGTCTCGCTGCTGGGCCGGATGGTGCGGACCAAGATGCCGCTCCGCGCGGTGGAAGCGGCGTAAGGCCGCAGCCTCTGGTCAGGGCCCCGATTCGGGCCTATAAGCCGCCGCCATGAACAAACCCGCCCCCGCCCATGCAGCGCCGCCCAAGGTCGGCCTGGTCAGCCTCGGCTGTCCCAAGGCGCTGGTCGATTCCGAACGCATCGTCACCAAGCTGCGCGCCGAAGGCTATGCGATTTCCGGCTCCTATGACGCCGCCGATGTCGTGCTGGTGAATACCTGCGGCTTCCTCGACAGCGCCAAGCAGGAATCGCTCGAGGCCATCGGCGAGGCGATGCGCGAGAATGGCCGTGTCATCGTCACCGGCTGCATGGGCATCGAGGCGGACCGGATCCGCGGCCTGTTCCCTGATGTGCTGGCGATCACCGGACCGCAGCAATACGAGGCCGTGGTCGAGGCCGTGCACGAGGCCGCGCCGCCGAGCCACGGTCCCTTCGTCGACCTGGTGCCGCCGCAGGGCATCAAGCTGACGCCGCGGCATTATGCCTATCTGAAGATTTCAGAAGGCTGCAACCACAGCTGCAGCTTCTGCATCATCCCGAGCATGCGCGGCAAGCTCAAAAGCCGGCAGAGCAACGACGTGCTCTACGAGGCCGAGCGGCTGGTCAAGGCCGGCGTGAAGGAGCTGCTGGTCATCTCGCAGGACACCTCCGCCTATG
>CAYSCA010000241.1:0-4831 GCA_964429465.1 uncultured Rhodospirillaceae bacterium | reverse complement strand
CAAGGATTTCTCCTGCGTCAAAGGCTTCTGCCCCAGCTTCGTTACCGTGCATGGCGGCAAGGTCAAGCGCGCCAAGGTCAAGCTGCACCAGGGACCGGCCGAGCATGACGTGGATGCCCTGTTCGCCGGCCTTGGCGCGCCGGAGATCGCGTCGCTGGACCAGCCCTACAACATCCTGATCACCGGCATCGGCGGCACCGGCGTGGTCACCATCGGCCAGATCCTCGGCATGGCCGCGCATCTGGAAGGGTACGGCACCACGGTGCTCGACTTCACCGGCCTGGCGCAGAAGAACGGCGCCGTGCTGAGCCATGTCCGCATTGCCCGCAATCCGGACGACATCCACGCGGTGCGTGTGGCCGCCGGCGGCGCCAACCTGGTGCTCGGCTGCGACATGGTGGTGGCGGCGGGCGAGCAGGCGCTGGAGAAGATGCATCGCGGCGTCACCCGCGCGGTGATCAACACCCAGCTGACGCCGACTGCCGCGTTCACGCTGAACACCAACATCAAATACGACGACAACCAGATGGTGCAGTCGATCCGCAAGGCGGCCGGCGAGAACCTGTCGGAATTCGTCGAGGCGACCAAGCTGGCCACCGCGCTGATGGGCGATGCGATCGCCACCAACATGTTCATGCTCGGCTATGCCGTGCAGCGCGGCCTGCTGCCGGTCTCGCTGGATGCGCTGCTCAAGGCGATCGAGCTGAACGGTACGGCCATCGACGCCAATATCCGCGCGCTGAACTGGGGCCGGCTCTATGCCCAGAACCCGAAGGCGGTGGAAGAGATCGCCCGGCCGACCCTGCCCGCCCGCGACGACAAGGCCTTTGCCGTCACGGTCGACGAACTGCTGGCCGACCGCGCGCCGCGGCTGGCCGCCTACCAGAACGAGACCTATGCCGCACGCTACAAGGCGCTGGTCGAGACCGCCCGGCAGGCCGAGCTGGGCAAGGCCAAGGGCATGACCGGCTTCGCCGAAGCGGTCGCCCGCTATGCTTACAAGCTGATGGCCTACAAGGACGAGTATGAGGTCGCCCGCCTCTACACCGATGGCGATTTCCTCAAGAAGCTGAATGCCCAGTTCGAGGGCGATTTCAGATTGACCTTCCATCTGGCGCCGCCGCTGGTCGCGCATCCCGATGCGGAAACCGGCGAGGCCAAGAAGAAGGAATTCGGCCCCTGGACCTTCCGGCTGTTCAAGCTGCTGGCGAAGCTGAAGGGCCTGCGCGGCACCAGGCTGGATGTCTTCGGCTATACCGAAGAGCGCAGGACGGAACGCCGGCTGGTTGAGGATTACTTCGCGCTGGTGGAAGAGCTGAGCGCCGGGATGACGCCGGACAATCACGCGCTGGCAGTCCAGCTCGCCACGCTGCCCGACGAGATTCGCGGCTTCGGTCATGTCAAGATGCGCAACCTAAAAGCCGCGCGGGAGAAGTGGCAAAAGCTGCTGACCGCCTTCCGCACGCCCTCCGCGCCGATGGCGACCGCGGCGGAGTAACATCGGAATGGCCGGGCCTGCCCGGCCATTTTCGTAGCGGCATGCCGCGACGGCATTACCTGAAAGGTAATTGCCAGCCCGCCCGGTTCGTGCCGAGATAGCGGCATGAATATCGCCACGCCGAAACCCGCCGCCGCGCCCGAGCGGATGACTCTCGGACGCCGGGACGGCACCAGCTTCGCGCTGCTGCTGTTCCCCGCTGCCGATCCCGGTGCGCCGGCGATCCTGATCGAACCGGCCATGGGCGTGAAGGCCGGATATTACACGCCGCTGGCCGAGGCGCTCTGCGCGGCCGGCTGCAACACCGCCGTCGCCGAACTGCGCGGCCATGAGGAAAGCGGCGGCCGCAAGCCCGGCAGGGCTTACGATTTCGGCTATCACGAGATGCTGACCGAGGACTGGCCGCAGGCGGTGGAAGCGGTGAAGGCGCGGTTCCCCAACGCACCTTTCTACCTGCTGGGCCACAGCCTGGGGGGCCAGATCAGCAGCATCTATGCTGCGCATCATCCCCGGCAACTGGCCGGGCTGATCCTGATCGCCTGCTCATCGGTCTACTGGAAGCTCTGGCCCAAGGCCTTCCTGCCCTACAGCCAGCTCATGGTGCTGATGGGAAAGCTGATCGGCCATTTCCCGGGCCACAGATTCCGCTTTGCCGGCCGCGAGGCGCGCAGCGTGATCGCCGACTGGGGCCGCCAGGCGCGCACCGGCCGCTTCATTTTCGGCAGACCGCGCATGGATCACGACACGATCCTGGCCGGGCTGACGCTGCCGGTGCTGGCGATCTCGTTCGCTACGGATTTCTTCGCCCCGAAACGCGCCATGGACGGGCTGATCGGCAAATTTCCGCAGGCGAGGCTGACCCGCCATCATCTCGACCCGAAGGCGCTCGGCTTCGAGGGGATCGACCATTTCCGCTGGGTGCGCAGGCCGCAGATTGTGCTGCCGCTGATCCGCGAGTGGCTCTCTACCGCCCCTCGTAGCACTTGACCCGAGTGACCTCGCCGCTGTCGGTCTTGTCGCTTTTCTCGCGGTAGATTTCCATCGTGCCGCGATTCTTGAGGCTGCATTCGCCGATCGGGAACCACGAAGACTTGAGCTGCACGATGATGTGCTCGCCGGGCTTCAGCCGGTCCGGCGCGCAGTAGCGCGTCACCTCGCGCGGCTTGACGCTGACGGTGGAATGCACCCGTCCTTCGCGGCGGATGCCGATCGGCCAGTTGTATTCGGTCAGGTTGGCGACGGTGATGCAGGCCTGGGCGTCATCGGTGATGATCCGGTTCGGCCCCTGCGCCAGGGCCGGAGCGGCGAACAGGCAGAGCAAGGCGGCCACATACGGAATGCGGCCGGTCATGCGGGAGCTACTCGGCTGCTTCGGCGTCTGCATCCGCATGGGCCTGCATGCCGAGCGCGTCCATGTAGATTTCAAGCAGGCTCTCCTGCTCGGCCAGCTCGGCGCGATCCAGCTTGCGCAGCCGGATCACCTGGCGAAGAATCTTGGTGTCGAAGCCATGCGCCTTGGCCTCGGCATAGACTTCCTTGATGTCGTCGGCCAGCGCCTTCTTCTCTTCCTCCAGCCGCTCGATGCGCGCGACGATCTGGTTGAGCTGGTCGGCGGAAAAGTTGCCGGAGATCAGTTTGGTGGCCATGGCGGAAGGAACCTCGGGACTGGGAACTGCTGTCGGCGCGGATTATACCGGCGCGTCACAGGCGACCAATGGCCGCCCGTCACTTATCCACAGGAATAGCGGTTACCTGTGCATAGCTTAGTGTTTATGGCCCTTCTGGGCTTCGGCGAAGGCCTTCTGCTGCTCCGGGCTGGCCTCCTTCTGGTATTTCTTCTGCCATTCCGGATAGGGCATGCCATAGACGATCTCGCGCGCTTCCATCTTGTCCAGCTCGATTCCCCTGTTCCCTGCTGCTTCCTGATACCAGTTGCTCAGGCAGTTACGGCAGAAGCCGGCGAGATTCATCAGGTCGATATTCTGCACGTCAGTGCGCTGGCGCAGGTGTTCCACCAGACGCCGGTAGGCAGCGGCCTCCAGTTCGGTGCGGGTCTTCTCATCGATCTTGTCGCTCACGCCTGCCTCCTAGTCCGGTGAAAAATTCATGCTCTCGGTGATCAGCCAGTCTACCACGGCTTTCAGGGCTTCCGGCTTGTCTGCTCCAGCATCTAGCGCGGCGCGGTAGACTTGCAACTGGCGCTGGGCCGAGGTGCCGCGCTTCAGGATGCCGCGCGCCCGCTCCACTTCAGCGACACAGCCCAGCGCCTGCGCCTCCTCGCGGGTCAGTTCGATCAGCTCTTCCAGCAGATCGGCATATGGCGTCGCTTCGCCCTTGCCGAAATCCACCAGCCTGCCTGCCGTGCCGTAGCGCTGGGCCAGCCAGCGGTTCTCGTCGATCAGGGTATTGGCGTAGACGCGCCAGCGCTGGTTCTTCTGCCGCAGCCGCAGCAGCACCGCCAGCAGGCAGACATAGAGTGCCGCAACCGAAATGCCGTCATCCAGTCGCGTGCAGACGTCGGTCACGCGGATCTCCAGAGTTGGATAGCGCGCCGAGGGGCGGATATCCCACCACAGCTTGGTGGCATCCTCGATCAGGCCGGCCTGCATCAGGCGGTTCACCATCCGCTGGTATTCGCCCCAGGATTCGAAGCGTTCCGGCAATCCCGTGCGAGGCAGGCTGTCGAAGACAGAGAGCCGGTAGGATTGCAGGCCGGTCTCTTCTCCCTGCCAGAAGGGCGAGGATGTCGAGAGCGCCAGCAGATGCGGCAGGAAATAGCTGACCTGGTTCATCAGGTCGATGCGCAGGTCCTCGTCGGGAATCCCGACATGGACATGCATGCCGCAGATGATCAGGCGCCGCGCCACGCCAGCGAGATCCCGCGCCAGCCGGTCATAGCGCTCGCCGCTGCTGTGCCGCTGGTCGGTCCAGCGTCCGAACGGATGGGTCGAGGCCGCGATCGGCGCCAGGCCATGGCGGGACGCCACGTCCGAAACGGCCTTGCGGAGGTTCACCAGGTCGGCGCGCACCTCCTGCAGATTGCCGCAGACGCGAGTGGAAATCTCGATCTGGCATCTGAGGAATTCCGGATTGATCTGCCCGCCCATCAGGCCGCTGCATTCCTGCAGCAGGGCTTCGGGCGGCTCCACCGCCAGCGCGCCGCTGCCGGGCTCGACCAGCAGATGCTCTTCCTCAATACCGATAGTGAAGTCGCGCGCGTCGAGCACGTCTATGCCGCCGACATGTTGGGGCGCCAGAGCCGCGCCTCGGTGAGGATACGGCGGAAGCAGCGCTCCAGCCGCACCGCCCATTCGGCGACGCCGGCTTCGTCGC
>CAYSCA010000240.1:0-4866 GCA_964429465.1 uncultured Rhodospirillaceae bacterium | reverse complement strand
ATACTGCATCGTGTCGTAGATCGCGAGGCCCGAGGTCACCACGCCGCCGGGGCTGTTGATGTAGAACGAGATTTCCTTGTTCGGGTTGTCGGCCTCGAGGAACAGCAGCTGCGCCGTCACTAGGGCGGCCACCGCATCGTTGACCGGGCCGACCATGAAGATGATCCGCTCCTTCAGCAGGCGCGAGTAGATGTCATAGGAGCGCTCACCCCGGTTGGTCTGCTCGACCACCATGGGGACCAGCATGTTCATATAGGTGTCGACCATCTTTTCCATGACGCGCGTCCTGCAAATACGAAATATTGAGCCCTAATGTGGCGCAGCGGACGGCTTCCGGCAATGGCCGGTCCGCTCCGCCGCCGTGTCAAAACAAAAACGCCGGGCAGCGACCCGGCGTTTTCGCGGATGGGGGCCGCCGGGCAATCAGCCGGCGACGCCCTCAGCCTCTTTCTGCAGCTCTTCCCTGGTGACCGGCTTGTCGGTCACATCGGCCATTTCCAGGATGAAGTCGACCACCTTGTCCTCGAAGATCGGGGCGCGCAGGCTGTTCGCGGCATCCGGATTCTTCTGGAAATACTCCATCACCTGGCGCTCCTGACCGGGGAAGCGGCGGGCCTGCTCGACCATGGCGCGGGTGATCTCGTCCTGCTTGACCTCGATATTGTTCTGGCGGCCGACTTCCGACAGCAGCAGGCCGAGCCGGATGCGCCGTTCGGCGATCTTGCGGTATTCCGCCTTCAGCTCGTCCTCGCTCTTCTTCTCTTCCGCCAGCTCGGCCTCGAAGCGCGCCTTGTCGGCGGTCACTTCGCTCCAGATCTGGTTGAACTCCATCTCCACCATGCCTTCCGGCACCGGGAAGCTGTGCTGCTCCGCCAGCTGGTCGAGCAGGCCGCGCTTCAGCTTCATGCGGGCGATGCCCTTATATTCCTGGCCCAGGTCGCGCTTGATGTTGTCGCGCAGCTCCTGGGCGGAAGCGAGGCCGAAGCGCTTGGCGAATTCGTCATCCACGGTGACGGCCTGGCCGCCGCGGACTTCCTTGACCGTGCAGGCGAATTCCGCCGGCTTGCCGGCGAGGTCGGCATTGCCGTAGGCCTCGGGGAAAGTGACGCTGACGGTCTTCTCGTCGCCGGCCTTGAGGCCGACCAGCTGGTCCTCGAAGCCGGGGATGAAGGAGTTGGAGCCAAGCACCAGCGGGTAGTCGTTGGCCGAGCCGCCATCGAACTTCACGCCGTCGACGCTGCCGACGAAATCGATCACGACCTGATCGCCCTTCTCGGCGGCGCGTTCGACCTTCTCATAGGTCTTCTGCTGCTCGGACAGCCGGTTGACGAATTCCTCGACTTCGGCGTCGCCCGGCTCGACCACCAGGCGCTCCAGCTTGATCGACTTGAAATCGCCGGGCTCGATCTCGGGCAGCACCTCGATGGCGATGGTGCATTCGAAATCCTTGCCTTCCTCGAAGTTCGAGAAGTCGACCTTCGGCTGCATCGCCGGGCGCAGCTTGTTGTCCTCGATGGTCTTCTGCAGGGCCGAGTTGACCGACTCTTCCATCGCCTCGCCGAGCAGGGCGCGGCCATACTGCTTCTTGATCAGGGCGGCCGGCGCCTTGCCGGGACGGAAGCCAGGCATGTTCACGCGGCCACGCAGCGTCTCCAGCTTCTCGTTGACCGTGCTCTCCAGCGCCGCAGCGTTGATCACAACCTTGTATTCGCGTTTCAGGCCGGAGGCGCTGATTTCCTGGATCTGCATGACCAAATACCTGTCTCTCGATTAGAATCTCTGTCGCGCCACCTGCCACAACACCGCTCCGGGCGGAAAAGGCATCGAAACAGGGGCATCGGCGGCCGAACGCTGGGAGCCGGGCTGGTGCGGGCGGAGGGACTTGAACCCACACGCCTTGCGGCACAGGAACCTAAATCCTGCGTGTCTACCAGTTCCACCACGCCCGCGTCCCGCACCGGTCCGGCGCGGCGGCGCAGTCTATAGCATGCTCACCAGGGCGGCGCGAGGCTTTTGGCCGGTTTTCCGCAGCGCTCCAACCCGCTGCTTAAACGGCTGTTTTCGCTGGTTTTTTGGCAGAAAGCTGATCGCAATGCAGCATCGCCGCGCGCTCGGCAAACCACTCCTCGCTGTAGGAGCAATTGGCGAAATCGTCATAGAAGGGCCCGCCGATGGTGTAATGCAGGATGGCGGCATCGTCCGAAGGCGGATCGTAGTCGACCAGATGGTTCCAGCGGGCCGGCAGGGCGCCGATCCGGCCGTCATCGCCCAGCCATTTGAACTGATGCAGCTCCAGGCCGGTCGCCGTGTTCACGAATTCCGGCGTCAGCGCCGTGCAGGCGGCACAGTTGAACAGCATCACGCTGGACCAGTTCTTCTTCTCGTAGCGGGTCTGCACCTTGTCGAGGAACTTCACTTCCTCGGTGGGGACATGGTTGTGCTGCACCACCTGGACCGCATAGGCGGGATCGCGCAAATCCCACAGCTTGGCGATGTCGTCCCGGACGAGCATGTCGTCGTCCATGAAGATCGCCCAGCCCTCGAAACCGCACAGATACGGCGTCAGGAAACGCGAGAAGGAAAAGTCGGTGGACTGCATGTTGTGATGCGGCCGGGTGTAGATTCCGCCCAGCTGGTTGAGGGCAAGATGGCTGATCGCCACCGGCCGGGAGGCCCGCCGGGCGATGCTGAAAGCCGCCACGCTGGATGCCACCGGCGCCGCGCGGCTGTAGCCGATGAATACTCGGATCATTGTCTGCTCCCGCCAACTCTACGCTGACATCCTTCCCATCATAACAGTTAACATTTTTCCCCCTCCACCTATGCTGAACGCGCCTGCGACAAAAAGCTCGTTTCGCCGCAGGGGAATTGCGGTATTATAATACCTAACGCGCCCCCCTGCGACGGACGGCGCGACAGCCCCACAGGCCCCGAAATGTTTGTTCCCAAGCTGATTTCCGCCCTGCAGGAAGGCTATGGCCTTGCCAGCTTCCGGAAGGACGCGCTCAGCGGCCTCACGGTCGCGATCGTCGCCCTGCCGCTGGCCATGGCGATCGCCATCGCCTCGGGCAGCACGCCGGATAAAGGCCTCTACACGGCCGTCATCGCCGGCTTCCTGATCTCGGCCCTGGGCGGCAGCCGGCACCAGATCGGCGGCCCCACCGCGGCCTTCGTGATCGTGGTCTATGGCGTGATCGAACGGCATGGCTTCGACGGCCTGGTGATTGCGACGCTGATGGCCGGCGCGATGCTGATCCTGCTCGGCGCGCTGAAGCTGGGCACGCTGATCAAGTTCATTCCCTATCCGGTGGTGACCGGCTTCACCTCCGGCATCGCCCTCGTGATCCTGTCCACCCAGATCAAGGATTTTTTCGGGCTGGAGATGGCGAAGGTCCCGGCCGATTTCATCGCCAAATGGGAGGCCTATGCCGGCGCGGCCGGCAGCATCGATGGTCCCAGCACCGCGATCGCGCTGGTCACGCTGGGGATCATCGTCGCCCTCCGGCTCTGGCGGCCGGCCTGGCCGGGCATGCTGATCGGCGTGGTCGCCGCCACGGTCCTGGTCCATGCGCTGGGCCTTCCGGTCGAAACCATCGAAGCGCGCTTTGGCGAGATTCCCAACCATCTGCCGGCACCGGACCTGCCGGGCGGCATCAACTGGCAGCGGCTGGGCGAATTGCTGCCCAGCGCGATCACGATCGCCCTGCTGGCGGGCATCGAGAGCCTGCTGTCCTGCGTGATCGCCGACGGCATGACCGGCCGGCGGCACCGCTCGAATATCGAACTGATCGCCCAGGGCGTCGCCAATATCGCCTCGGCCCTGTTCGGCGGGTTGCCGGCGACCGGCGCCCTGGCGCGCACCGCCACCAACATCAAGGCCGGCGCGCTGACGCCGGTTTCGGGCATGCTGCATGCCGTCTTCCTGCTGGTCTTCATGTGGCTGCTGGCGCCGCTGGCAGGCAAGGTGCCGCTCGCCGCGCTGGCCGGCGTTCTGGTCGTCGTTGCCTGGAACATGAGCGAGATCAAGCGCCTGCGCCATGCCGTGCGCGCGCCGCGCGGCGACCAGCTGGTGCTGGCCGTCACCTTCCTGCTCACCGTGCTCGTCGATATCACCGTGGCGCTGCAGGTCGGCATCGTGCTCGCGGCGCTGGTCTTCATCCGCCGGATGGTGGGATCGGCGGATGTCTCCGCGGTCACCGGCCGCGACCTGGCCGAGCGCGCTGAAACCGATGCCGGCGCCCAGGCGCTGGCCAGCCTGCATGTGCCGAAGGGCGTCGAGGTCTTCGAGATCAGCGGGCCGTTCTTCTTCGGCGTCGCGGCGATGCTGGCCGATATTCTCGACCGGATCGAGAAGCCGCCCCAGGTCTTCATCCTCCGCATGGGCAACGTGCCGATCATCGATGCCACCGGCATCGACGCGCTGGAAAACTTCATCGCCCGGAATCAGGCGCGCGGCACCACGGTGATGCTGACCCGCATCCAGCCGCAGCCGCGCCGCGTGCTGCAGGAGATGGGCCTGCTCGACCGGCTGGGCGCGGACGGGCTGCAGCCCAATCTGACGGTGGCCCTGCGGCGCGCCGAAACCCTCATCGCGACTGCAGCGCCACCAATGGTCGCCTGATCGCCTCGGGCAGATCGTCGGCGATCAGTCCCGGCCCTGCGGTATTCGCGGCCTCGCCATGCAGCCAGACGGCGGCGCACGCCGCCTCGAAAGCCGGCATGCCCTGCGCCAGCAGGCCGGCGCAGAAGCCGGCCAGCACGTCGCCGGCGCCCGCCGTCGCCAGATCGGCCGGCGCATTGGCGTTGATCGCGGCGCGGCCATCCGGAGCCGCGATCACCGTATCCGCGCCTTTCAGCACGATCACC
>CAYSCA010000239.1:0-4874 GCA_964429465.1 uncultured Rhodospirillaceae bacterium | reverse complement strand
CGGCCCAAGAAAATCTGAAAGACGCCGGCACGTTCGATTACATCATCGTCGGCGGGGGGACGGCCGGGTCGCTGCTGGCCAACCGGCTGTCGCGCGATCCGAAGAATCGCGTGTTGGTGCTGGAAGCCGGCGGGCGCGACAACTGGATCTGGTTCCACATCCCGATCGGCTATCTGTTCGCCATCGGCAATCCGCGCTCCGACTGGTGCTACCAGACCGAAGCCGTGCCGGGCCTGAACGGCCGCAGCATTCTCTATGCGCGCGGCAAGGTGATCGGCGGCTGCACCGCCATCAACGCCATGGTCTACATGCGGGGCCAGGCGCGCGATTACGACACCTGGCGCCAGATGGGGCTGAGCGGCTGGGGCTGGGACGATGTGCTGCCTTACTTCCTGCAGCACGAGGACCATTTCGGCGGCCCGAACGTGATCGACGGCAAGCGCATCCATGCCTCCGGCGGCGAATGGCGCGTGGAGGAGCCGCGCGTGCGCTGGGACATCCTCGACCGCGTGGCCGAGGCCGGCGAGGAGATCGGCATCCCGCGCACGAAGGATTTCAATACCGGCGACAACGAGGGCTCGTCCTATTTCCAGGTCAACCAGAAGCGCGGCGTGCGCTGGTCGGCGGCGACTGCCTTCCTGAAACCTGTGCTCAACCGACCCAATCTCGAGCTGCGCACCCAGGTGCATGTCGAGCGCGTGGTCTTCGAAGGCCGCCGCGCCGTCGGCATCGAATACACCCAGGACGGCCAGCGCTGCTTTGCCCGCGCCAGCGGCGAGGTGCTGCTGACGGCCGGCGCGATCAACTCGCCGCAGCTTTTGCAGCTTTCCGGCGTCGGCCCGGCCGGTCTTCTCAAGGAGCACGGCATTGACGTGCTGCATGATGCGCCCGGCGTGGGCGAGAATCTGCAGGACCATCTGCAGCTCCGCCTGATCTACAAGGTGAAGGGCCTGCGCACGATCAACGAGATCGATTCCTCCTGGTTCGCCAAGGCGCAGATCGCGTTCAACTACGCGCTGTTCCGCCGCGGTGCGCTGACCATGCCGCCCTCGCAGTTCGGCATGTTCACGCGCTCCTCGCCCGAGCACGAGACGGCGAATGTGGAATTCCACATCCAGCCGCTCTCGCTGGATAAGTTCGGCGATCCTTTGCACAAATTCCCGGCCTTCACGGCGAGCATCTGCAACCTGCGGCCCACGTCGCGCGGCCATGTGCGGATCAAGTCGGCCGATCCGCGCCAGGCGCCCGCGATCCAGCCGAATTACCTTTCCACGGAAGAGGACAAGCGCGTCGCCGTCGACAGCCTCCGGCTGACCCGCAAGCTGGCCGCGACCAGGGCGCTGGCGAAATACCATCCGGAGGAATACCTGCCGGGGCCGGGCATCCAGTCGGAGACCGAGATGCTGCGCGCCGCCGGCGATATCGGCGCGACGATCTTCCATCCGGTCAGCACCGCGAAGATGGGCGTCGATTCCGATCCGATGGCCGTGCTGGACGGGCGCCTGCGCGTGCGCGGCATCGAGCGCCTGCGGGTGATCGACGCCTCCGCCATGCCGCTGATCACCTCGGGCAACACGGCGTCGCCGACGCTCATGATCGCCGAGAAGGGCGCCGAGATGATCCTGCAGGACGCGAAGGGGTAGGGCGGCGAAGAGACCCTCGGGTCAAGCCCGAGGGTGACGGCCTTTTAGGGAGCTTAGTCCCGGCCGGAGCAGCGCCCGAATCAGGCCCTGATCAGCGCTCTTCCTCCTCGTCATCCGCGTCCTCATCGTCTTCGTATTCGTCGTCATCCTCATCGTCGTCGTCGTCTTCCTCATCCTCCTCGTCGTCATCGTCGTAGTCTTCGTCGTCCTCGTCATCGTCGTCTTCGTCATCCTGCTCGTCGTCGCCATCGTCGAAATCGTCATCTTCGTCGTCTTCGGCAAAGGCGGTGGCGAAATCCTCGCCGTCGTCCTCGTCTTCCAGCATGTGGTCGTCGAAATCGCTCTCGTCGCCGGTGACCAGCGCCTGCATCACCTCGCCGGCGCTCTCGTAGCGCCGCCGCGGCAGCAGCTCCATCAGATTGGCGGCGACGCCATCGGCGCTGTGCCGGCGCACATGCGCCACCAGTTCGTCGCGCGAAGCGGGAAAAGCCACGGACTGGAGGTGGTGGGCGATACTGCCTTCATGCATGCCGTTCATGTCCTGAGCCATGATGATCCTCCGTCGCTGAGTCCGCCCGCCGGACATCCTCGAGCGGACATCCCGGGCGGCAGTCAGAGGAAACGGCGGGCGCAGATGAAGGTTCCGGCGGGCGGGGCGCGCGGCCGGGCTCAGTCCTCGCCGGCCGTCAGGAAATGCGCGACGTTGAGAATGAAGGCGACCGTCTGCGGGCGGCCCGATGCGGCATGGACGAATGGCAGCAGGATGCGGCGGTAGCGCACATAGTCGCGGTTCTGCCAGAACAGCGTCCGTTCGACATAATGCGGCCGGCCGTGATCGGCCGCCCATTCATATTCCGGCTGGATCTGGTCGTTCTTCGGACCATGGAAATCCGGCATCATCCAGCCGCTGAATTCGTAGCCGTGGATGTCGACAAGCGCCGTGCCGGCCAGCCGGCAGCGGAATTGCCGCCGGCCATCGGCGTCGCGCTCCAGTTCTTCCCAGAAGGTGATATGCGGCAGCAGGTCGGGAATGGCGGCCGGATCGAGCAGGGCGCGGTCCGGGATCGCTTCGCCGCTGGCGGGGACGGAATGCCGGGGCGTCAGGCCGCGCCACCAGGCCAGCGCCCGCTGCAGCCGCGCATCGGCAATGATCGAAAGATCGCCCCCCTCCATCGGGCCAGCCTAGGGCCGGACCCTTCCGCTGACCAGCGTCAGGCGGCCTGGCTCGGCCCGTCCTGCTCCGAACCCTGCGCAAGCTGCGGCAGGCCGTCATCGATCTCGTAATAGTCGCCCTTCGAGGCGACATAGATATGCTTGACCATGCGCAGGCCGGTCAGGCCGTCCAGGCTGCCGGCAGCGATCTCGATCCTGGTCCCGTTGTTCCACCGGAAGAACAGGCTCGACCCGCAGAGCGCGCAGAAGCCGCGCTCGGCCTCCGCCGATGAGCGGTACCAGCGCAGCGCGCCCTGGCTATCCATCAGGGTGAAACGGCTGAGCGGGGCGGTGGTGTAGGGGCCGGCATGGCCGTGGAACTTGCGGCACATGCTGCAATGGCAGAGCGTCACATGCGGATCGAGCGCACTGGTCTCGAAACGCACGGCGCCGCACAGGCAGCCGCCCTTGCCGTCCAGGGGCGCGGTGGGTTCGGTGCTGAAGTCGGGTTCCGGGGTGGTTTTGCTCATCGAGATCCAGCCTGGCTGATGATTGTCAAACCATAGGGCAAATGCGTTGTTCCGCTGCGGCGCCCGGCTACAGCGTCAGGCTGAGCTGCGGCGCGTCTCCTTCCGGCGCATCCGCCGCGCCTTCGAAGGACGAAACCGTGATGCCCAGCAGGCGGATGCCTTTCGCCACCGGAAACACGCCTTCCAGCAATGTCAGGCTCACCTGTTCCAGCTCGGCCAGCGAGGCGACCGGCGCCGCGCCGGTGCGGCTGCGGGTGATCTGGCGGAAATCGGCATATTTGACTTTCAGGGTCGCGGTGCGGCCGCGCAGGTTGCGGCTTTCGCAATACTGCCAGACCTGGGCAATCAGCGGCCGCAGTTCGGCCGTCGCCGCTTCCAGGCTGAAGAGATCGGTGGCGAAGGTGTTTTCCGAGCCGACGGATTTGCGCACGCGGTCGGCGCGGACCGGGCGCTCGTCGATGCCGCGCGAAATCCAGTAGTAATGCCGCCCCGCTTTGCCGAAATGCCGGATCAGGAAGGGCAGGTCCCGCGCCCGCAGGTCCAGCCCGGTTTCGATCCCGAGGCGCTGCATCTTCGCCGCCGTCGCCGGACCGATGCCGTGGAATTTTCCGACCGGCAGGGTTTCGACGAAAGCCGCCCCCATCTTCGGCGTGATCACATACAGCCCGTCGGGCTTGTTATGGTCGGAGGCCAGCTTGGCGAGGAACTTGTTGTAGGAAATTCCGGCCGAGGCGGTCAGTCCGGTCGTGCTGCGGATCTTGGCGCGGATTTCCTGGGCGATCTCGGTGGCGATGGCGATGCCCTTGAAATTCTCGGTGACGTCGAGATAGGCCTCGTCCAGCGACAGCGGTTCGATCAGCGCGGTATATTCGGCAAAGATTTCGCGGATCTGCAGCGAGACCGCCCGGTACACGTCGAAGCGCGGTTTGACGAAGATCAGCTCCGGGCATTGCCGCTTCGCCGTGACCGAGGGCATGGCCGAGCGCACGCCGAACTTCCGCGCCTCGTAGCTGGCGGCGGCGACGACGCCGCGCAGCGCCGAGCCGCCGACGGCCACCGCCTTGCCGCGCAGCTCGGGATTGTCGCGCTGCTCGACCGAGGCATAGAAGGCATCCATGTCGATATGGATGATCTTGCGCGGACGCGACGCCGCGGCCGGTTCATCTGCCTGCGGCATCTCGCTGTTTGCCGAATCAGGATGGCTCGTCTCAGCCAGCATCTTGCATGATTAGCAAATTCCTGTTTTGTTCGCAACGGCATCCCGCGGCGCTCGACGGTGATGCAAGATGAAGCAAATCCCGGCGCCGATGATCGTCAGGGACCAAAAAGGAGTCTCTTCATGCCCGACCTCTCCGCCTTCCCGATCACGCAACGCTGGCCGGCGAAATATCCCGACCGCCTGCAGCTCTATTCGCTGCCGACGCCGAACGGCGTGAAGGTGTCGATCATGCTGGAGGAGATCGGCCTGGCCTATGAGCCGCATCCCGTCGATATCGGCAAGGACGAATCCTGGACTCCGGAATTCCTCTCGCTCAATCCCAACGGCAAG
>CAYSCA010000238.1:0-4894 GCA_964429465.1 uncultured Rhodospirillaceae bacterium | reverse complement strand
AAGGGCTGCAATGCGCCGGTTTCGCGCGCCGCCGATTCCAGCAGGCGCAGCGAGGTGGTGCCGGTGGCGATGATGCGCCCGCCGGCGGCTCTGGCCTTCCGGATCGCGGCAACGGCCGCCTCGCCCACCTCGCCCCATTCGGCATGCATGCGATGGTCGGCCACGTTCTCGACCTTCACCGGCAGGAAGGTGCCGGCGCCGACATGCAGCGTCACCCGCGCCGAGCCGATCCCCGCCTCCTCCAGTTTCCGCATCAGGGCGGGGGTGAAATGCAATCCCGCGGTCGGCGCCGCCACGGCGCCGGGCTTCTCGGCGAACATCGTCTGGTAATCGCAGCGGTCGCGCTCGTCAGCGGCGCGCTGGGCGACGATATAGGGCGGCAGCGGCATCGCCCCGACCTGCTCCAGCGCGACCAGCAATTCCGCGTCATCGCGGTCGAAGACGAGTTCCAGCTGCTCGCCCGCGCGGCCGGCCATTTCGGCTGTCACGCCGCCGTCGAACAGGATGCGGTCTCCCGGCTGCAGCCGCCGGGCGGGCTTTGCCATCGCGCTCCAGCGCCGGCCGCCCAGCGCCTTCAGCAGCAGGGCCTCGACCTTCACCTCGGCCGGGCCGCGCTCACGCCGGCCGAACAGGCGCGCCGGGATCACCTTCGTGTCGTTGAAGACCAGCAGGTCGCCCTTCCGCAGCAGCGCCGGCAGATCCGCCACGCTCCGCGCGCCCTGGTCGATGCCGCCGTCATAATGCAGCAGCCGCGCCGCCTCGCGCGGCGAAGCCGGCCGCTCGGCGATCAGCGCGGGCGGCAGCTCGAAGTCGAAATCGGAAACCAGCATGGGCTTTCCCCCGATCGGGGGAGATCGTCAGGCCGCGTCGGCGGCGACGCGCAGGCTGACGATCTGGTCCGGGTCGCTGACCGTGCCGTTGCGGGCCTGATCGCCGCGCTTGATGGCATCGACATGCTCCATGCCCTCGGTCACCTCGCCCCAGACGGTATACTGGCCATCGAGGAAGCGGGCATCGGCGAAGCAGATAAAGAACTGGCTGTCGGCCGAATTCGGGCTCTGGGCCCGCGCCATCGAGCAGGTGCCGCGCACATGCGGCGCCGGCGAGAATTCCGCCTTCAGGTTCTGGCCCGAGCCGCCGGTGCCGTCACCGCGCGGATCGCCGGTCTGCGCCATGAAGCCGTCGATCACGCGATGGAATTTCAGCCCGTCATAGAAGCCTTCGCGCGCCAGCTCCTTGATGCGGGCGACATGGTTCGGCGCCAGGTCGGGCCGCAACGCGATGGTGACGCGGCCGTCCTTCAGCTCCAGATAGAGGGTATTCTCGAGATCGGCCATTACCGGCTCCTTGAGGCAATATCACTTCACGTCGGCGGCGACGCGCATGCGGATGATCTTGTCGGGGTTATCGACAATGCCGCTGCCCGGCGCGCCCTTCTTGATGCGGTCGACGATATCCATGCCGCTGATCACCTGGCCCCAGACCGTATACTGGCCGTTCAGATGCGGCGTATCGGCAAAGCAGATGAAGAACTGGCTGTCGGCCGAATTGGGGCTCTGGGCCCGTGCCATGGAAACCGTGCCGCGCTTATGCGGTTCCGAGCTGAATTCGGCATTCAGCTTCTGGCCCGAGCCGCCGGTGCCGGTGCCGGTCGGATCGCCGGTCTGCGCCATGAAGCCGCGGATCACGCGGTGGAACACCACGCCATCGTAGAAGCCCTTGCGCGTGAGCTCCTTGATGCGGGCGACATGGTTCGGCGCCAGGTCCGGCCGCATGGCGATGATCACCCGGCCGTCGCGCAGCTCCATGATCAGGGTGTTCTCCGGATCGCGGATCTGCTGGGCCTGCAGCGGCCCGGCCAGCACCAGGCCGAGAACGAGCGCGGCGAGAGCGAAAAGACGGCGCATCAGGCGTCTCCGTTGGCTTTCATCGCGGCAATGCGGGCGCGCATCCGCTCGGCCACGCGCGGCGAGACGAAGGGATTGATGTCGCCGCCCAGCATCGCGATCTCCTTGACCAGTCGGGAGGCGATGAACTGGTGGTTGTCGGAGGCCATCAGGAACACGGTCTCGATCTCCGCATTCAGCCGCGCATTCATGCCGACCATCTGGAACTCGTATTCGAAGTCCGATACCGCGCGCAGGCCGCGGATGATCATCACCGCGCCGATATCCATGGCGAAATGCATCAGCAGGTTCGAGAAGGGCTTGACCTCGAACTCGGTCGCGCCGGGCATCAGCGGGCCGATCTCCTCCCGCACCATCTCGACCCGCTCCTCCATCGAGAAGAGCGGACCCTTGCCGATATTCACCGCGACGCCGACGACCAGCTTGTCGACCAGTTTGCCGGCGCGCTTGATGATGTCGTAATGACCTTTGGTAACCGGATCGAAAGTGCCTGGGTACAAACCGATCCGCTGCTTGGTCATCACGCTCCCCCTGTATCGTCTCCCGCGTCTTCCTCCGCGGCCGGCCCATCCTCCTGGGCGGCGCCACTTTCGGGCAAGTATGTCACCGACGCAACCTTTTCGCCGTCGCCCAGCTTGAAGATGATGACACCCTGGGTGTTGCGGCCGGCGATGCGGATATCGTCAACCGGGCAGCGGATCACCTGGCCGCCATCGGTGACCAGCATGATCTGGTCGTCATGCTCCACCGGCGAGGCGGCGGCCACCTTGCCGTTCTTCGCCGTTGTCTCGATGTTGATGATGCCCGAGCCGCCGCGGCTGGTGATGCGGTATTCGTAGGCCGAGGTGCGCTTGCCGAAGCCCTTCTCGGTCAGGGTCAGGATGAACTGCTCGGCGGCCTGCAGCGTGGTGAAGCGATCGGCCGAGATGTCGGACGGCAGCTCGACGCCGGTCTCGCCGTTGCGGATGCGCTCCTGCGCCGCCTCGTAGCGGAAATAGGCATCGCGCTCCTCCGGGCTGACCTCGATATGGCGCAGCACCGACATCGAGATGACCCGGTCGCCCGCGGCCAGCTTCATGCCGCGCACGCCGGTGGAGGCGCGGCTCTGGAAGGTGCGGACATCGGCGACCGGGAAGCGGACGCATTTGCCGTCATAGGACGACAGCAGGATGTCGTCCTGCTCGGTGCAGGGCATGACGCCGATCAGGCTGTCATCGGCATCGTCGCCCTCGAACTTCATCGCGATCTTGCCGTTGGCGTTGATCGAGACGAAGTCGCTGAGCGCGTTGCGCCGGACATAGCCCTTGGCGGTGGCGAACATGACATGCAGCTCGCCCCATTTCGCCTCGTCTTCGGGCAGCGGCAGCACGGTGGCGATCTTCTCGCCCTCGGAGAGCGGCAGCAGGTTGACCAGCGCCTTGCCGCGCGATTGCGGCGTGCCTTCCGGCAGGCGGTAGACCTTCAGCTTGTAGACCCGGCCGAAATTGGAGAAGAACAGCACCGGGGCATGGGTATTGGCGACGAAGACCCGCGTGACGAAATCCTCGTCCTTCGTGCTCATGCCGGTGCGACCCTTGCCGCCGCGCTTCTGCAGGCGATAGGTCGAGAGCGGCGTGCGTTTCACATAGCCCGAGAAGCTGACGGTGACGACCATGTCCTCGCGCTGGATCAGGTCCTCGTCGTCCTGCTCGAACTCCATCTCGACGATTTCGGTCTTGCGCGGCGTGGCGAAACGCTCGCGCACCGCCACCAGCTCGTCGCGCAGGATGCCCATCAGCTTTTCGCGGCTGCCGAGGATCGCGAGATACTCGTTGATCTCCTCGGCCAGCTTCTTCATCTCGTCGCCGATCTCGTCGCGGCCGAGCGCGGTCAGGCGCTGCAGGCGCAGGTCGAGGATGGCGCGCGCCTGGGTTTCCGACAGCTTGTACTTGCCGTCGATCACCTTGTGGCTCAGGTCGTCGATCAGGGCGATCATGTCGGCCACGTCGGTGGCCGGCCATTCGCGCTCCATCAACTGCTCGCGCGCCGTCTGCGGGTCGGGGGCGGAGCGGATCAGCCGGATCACCTCGTCGATATTCGCCACCGCGATGGCGAGGCCGACCAGGACATGGGCGCGGTCGCGCGCCTTGCCGAGCAGGAAGCGGGTGCGGCGGAGGATGACCTCCTCGCGGAAATTCACGAAGGCGCCGATCAGCTGCTTGATGTTCAGCAGCTCCGGCTTGCCGCCATTCAGCGCCAGCATGTTGACGCCGAAGGAGGTCTGCAGCGGCGTGAAGCGGTAAAGCTGGTTCAGAACCACCTCGGCCATGGCGTCGCGCTTGATCTCGATGACCACGCGCACGCCGTCGCGGTCGGACTCGTCGCGCAGGTCGGAAATGCCCTCGATCTTCTTCGAGCGGACATGGTCGGCGATCTTCTCGATCATCGAGGCCTTGTTCACCTGATAGGGAATCTCGGTGATGATGATGGCTTCGCGTTCCTTGCGGATCTCCTCGATATGCACCTTGCCGCGCACGATCACCGAGCCGCGGCCGGTCCACATCGCCGCCTTGGCGCCGGCCCGGCCCAGGATGATGCCGCCGGTGGGGAAATCCGGCGCCGGCAGGATCTCCAGCAGCTGCTCGAGCGTCACCTCGGGATTGTCGACATAGGCGCAGCAGGCGTCGATCACCTCGCCCATGTTGTGCGGCGGGATATTGGTCGCCATGCCGACGGCAATGCCGTTGGCGCCGTTGATCAGCAGGTTCGGGAACTGCGCCGGCAGGACCGAGGGTTCCTGCGTGCTGTCGTCGTAGTTCGGCTGGAAATCGATCGTGTCCTTGTCGATATCCGTCAGCAGCGCCTCGGCCGACTTGTCGAGGCGGATTTCGGTGTAGCGCATCGCCGCCGCGCGGTCGCCGTCCATCGAACCGAAATTGCCCTGGCCGTCGATCAGCGGCAGGCGCATGGAGAAATCCTGCGCCATACGAACCATGGCGTCGTAAATC
>CAYSCA010000237.1:0-4971 GCA_964429465.1 uncultured Rhodospirillaceae bacterium | reverse complement strand
GTCTAGGCTTCCGCCGCCTGCATCACCTTGTCGAGCAGCGCGAGAAGCTGCGCGCGCTCCTGCACCGAGAGCCTGCCGGCGATCCGCGCCTCGTGGCGTTCGATCAGCGTCAGCGCCTTGCGATAGGTGCGCTGGCCCTCATTCGTCAGGTTGAGCGCATGCGCGCGGCGGTCATGCGGCACCGGCCGGCGCTCGACCAGCCCGCGCTTCTCCAGCTTGTCGACCGCGGCGACGATGGTGGAGCGGTCGACGCCGAGCGCGCCGCCAAGCTCGATCTGCTTCAGCCCCGGATTGGCCGCGATGATCGCAATGACGCCGAACTGGCCCGGCGTCAGCCCGCCCGGATTGAGCCTGGCTGTGACATTGTTGAGAAAATCGTTGAACACCGTCTCCTGGCTGCGCCGCAGGGTATAGCCGAGCAGATCGGGCAGCACGCCGAGCGAGCTTTTCGCAGCATTCTTCCGTGCCGCATTGCGCGTGACTTTCCGGCCATTCGCCGCGTCCGCCGGCGGTGACGACGCGCGCTGCACGGCGCTGCGGCTTTTCACGGAAATGTTCACATCGCTCACTTGGAAACTCCGGTTGGCGGACCCATATCGAACTCATGCGACGGCGCGAGCTGTCGCAGGTGCCGGAAGATCCCCCCCTTTCGGCACTTCATTAGCGCAGCCTTTGCGCATAACGCCCGGTTGCCCCCCGACCGGGCGTTTTCTTTTTTTCCGGCCGCCGCGGCGTTCGCGCTCCGCCTTCTTACCCGATTCAGGGGCAATCGGCAAATTCGCTGATTGTTTGATAGACGAACAATTTGACAGGCCCCGGGTCCCGGCCTAGTATCCGGGGAGATCGGAAATCTGTGAAAGGATGCGCCGGGTGGTCCATTCCGTTGTCGTGCGCCAGCTGCCGGAACCTGTCGTCGTCGAGGACGGCGACACCATCCTCTCGGCCGCGCAATTCGCCGGCTTCGACTATCCCTGCGGCTGCCAGTCGGGCAATTGCGGCGCCTGCAAGTCGATGCTGGTGCGCGGCGAGGTCGAGCTGATCCCCTATTCCGAATTCGCGCTGTCGGACGAGGAGCGCGCCGCCGGCCTGATCCTGGCCTGCCGCGCCACGCCGCTCTCCGACTGCGAGGTGGCCTGGCTGGAAGAGGGCGAGATCGCCGCCCATCCGCAGCGCAAGCTGGGCTGCAGCGTCGCCGCCGTCGATGCCGTCACCCATGACATCCGCCGCATCCGCCTGACGATCGACAGCGGCGGGCCGTTCGATTTTTCGGCCGGGCAATATGCCGCGGTCACCTTTCCCGGCCAGCCGACCCGCGATTATTCCATGGCAAACCAACCCGGGGCGAGCCTGCCGGGCGAGGCGGAACTGGAATTCCATGTCCGCCTGGTACCGGGCGGCCGGGTCAGTCCCTATGTGCTGGAGCAGCTCAAGCCCGGCGACAAGGTGAAGGTGGAAGGCCCGCGCGGCATCTCCTTCCTGCGCGAGCATCATGCCGGGCCGATCCTGGCGCTGGCCGGCGGCTCCGGGCTGGCGCCGATCAAGTCGATCACCGAGCGCGCGCTCAAACTCGGCATGAAGCAGCCGATCCATCTCTATTTCGGCGTCCGCGACGAGCGCGACCTGTATCTGGAAGAGCATTTCAGAGGGCTGGAAGCCGCGCATCCCAATTTCCGCTTCATCCCGGTGCTGTCGCAGCCGAGCGGCGAAACAGAACGCCGCACCGGTTTCCTTGCCGATGCGGTGAAGGCCGATCATGCCAGCCTCGATGGCGCGAAGGCCTATCTCTGCGGCCCGCCGGTGATGGTGGAGACCTGCATGGCTGCCCTGACTGCCGCCGGCCTGCGCCGTGAGGATTGCCATGCCGATGCTTTCTATACCGAAGCCGACAAGGCTGCGCTGAACAAGGGTGCTGCATGAGTGAAGAGCTGAAAGGCCGCGTGGCGCTGGTTTCCGGCGGCGGCAGAGGGATCGGCCTGGCGATCGCGAAAGATCTCGCCGCGCGCGGCGCGAAAGTCCTGATCGCCGATAACGGCACCGGCATCGACGGCATGGGCGCCGATCCGAAGGTCGCCGAACAGGCGGCCGCCGAGATCGGCGGCGTGGCCTTCCCGCAAAGCATCGCCAGCCCCGATGCCGCCGGCCAGGCGGTGCGGATGGCTGTCGATGTCTTCGGCGGCATCGACATCGTGGTGAACAATGCCGCCATCCTGCGCGATGCCTTCATCTTCAAAGGCGATGCCGCCAATTACGAGGCCGTCCTGCGCACCAACCTCTTCGCCGCCTTCTATCTGGCGAGCGCCGCGACGCCCTATCTGCGCGACCAGCAGAAGGCCGGGCGGACCGGCGGCCGCATCGTCAACATCACGTCTTCCGCCGGCCTCTACGGCAATTTCGGCCAGGCGGCCTATGCCTCGGCGAAGGCCGGGCTGGTCGGCCTCACCCGCGTGATCGCGATGGACATGCAGCGCAGCCAGGTGACCTGCAATGCCGTGGCGCCGTTTGCCGCCACCCGCGTCACCGACAGCATCAGGCCGGCCAACGAAGCCCAGGCGAGCTACAAGGAGCGCGCGCTGAAGGCCGCGCCGCGCCATGTCGCCACCCTGGTGAGCTGGCTCTGCTCGGATTTCGCCGCCGATGTCACCGGGCAGTTGTTCGGCGTGCGCGGGCGCGAGGTCTTCCTGTTCAACCAGCCGCGCCCGGCGGCGCAGATCGTCGCCGACGGCAATGGCGATCTCAGCGCGCTGAACGCGCTGGCGGCGAAGGCGCTCAGCCCCCATTACACCGATCTCAAGACCGATCTCGAAACCTTCAACACCGAACCTGTCGCCTGAATCATTCTGCCGAGGAGCCGATCATGACCGCCCCGACCGCCAACGTGCCGACCGTGAAATCCGCCCATGACCTGGCGAGCCAGCCGGAGGAATTCCGCATCGCCCTGGAGAAGATCGTCATCAGCCATGCGGTGAACGAGCTCTATGGCGCGCAGGTCTTCGACGAGCCGGCCATCGCGCTGGCGCCGAATCCCTACGCCAAATGGCTGACCTGCCGCGTCGCCATGGAGGAATACGGCCATCACGTGCGCTTCCGCGATCTCGGCGTCGAGATGGGCATCCCGATGGAAAAGATGGTGCCGAATCCTTCGAAGCGCCCGCTCTCGATCTTCGAATTCCCGCTCAAGACCTGGGCCGAATTCTGCGTCATCAAGGCGATCGCCGACCTGGCCGAGATCCTGCAGGTGGAAGACCTCGCCCATTGCAGCTTCCTGCCCCTGCGCAACCTGTCGCGCATGACCATGCCGGAAGAGCGCTTCCATGCCCAGTTCGGCAAGGATTTCTGCGAGGAGCTGATCGCCACCGAGGAAGGCCGCCGCGACGTGCAGGACGCGATCAACCGCTATTTCCCCTATCTGCCGGCCTTCTTCGGCAAGGCGGGCTCGAAGAACAACGAGATCTACCGCAAATGGGGCATCAAGCAGCGCTCCAACGAGGACATGCTGGAAGATTATCTCGCCCGCGTGAAGGAACTGGTGGAAGGCGATTTCGGCCTAAAACTGCCGGAACTGCCGGCGGCAGCGGCGTAGTTGTAATGCCCTCACCCCGACCCTCTCCCCGAGGGAGAGGGAGGGACCCGCGCGAAGCGCGGGAGGGTGAGGGTCTTGGGTTCGCATGAACCTCTGATATGCTGACGAAATCCGTCCAGCGGAGGACCGCCATGAACCAGCAGACCGCGCCTGATCCGTCCGTGATGCAGCAGCGCAAGGCCTATTACGAGCGGATCGGCCGGCACAAGCTGGCGCCGCTCTGGGAGGTCCTGCACGGCCTGGTGATCCCGGAGCCAAAAAGCGCCTGCCAGCCGGCGATCTGGCATTATGCCGATATCCGCGACTCCATCATGGAAGCGGGTTCGCTGATCACCGCAAAAGAGGCCGAGCGCCGCGTGCTGGTGCTGGAGAATCCCGGCATGCCGGGCCAGTCGAAGATCACCACCGCGATCTATGCCGGGCTGCAGCTGATCATGCCCGGCGAAGTGGCGCCCTCGCACCGCCATACGCAATCGGCGCTCCGCTTCGTGGTGGAAGGCAGCGGGGCTTACACGGCAGTGGATGGCGAGAAGACCCTCATGGAAGAGGGCGATTTCGTCATCACGCCGTCCTGGACCTGGCACGACCATGGCAACGATTCCGACAAGCCGATGGTCTGGATGGACGGGCTCGACATTCCGCTGGTGCAGACGCTGGACTGCTCCTTTGCCGAGAAATATCCCGAAGACAGCCAGCCGCTGTCGAAGCCGACCGGCGATGCGCTGGCGCGCTACGGCTCGGGGCTGCTGCCGGTCGACCACGAGGTGAAGACGCCGACCTCGCCGGTCTTCAACTATCCCTATCGCCGCACCCGCGAGGCGCTGGATACCATGCGCAAGGCCGAGGCCTGGGATCCCTGCCACGGCCTGAAGCTGCAATATGTCAATCCGGCGACCGGCGAGAGCGCCATGCCGACCATCGGCACCTTCATGCAGCTGCTGCCCAGGGGCTTCGGCGGCGAACGGTATCGCTCGTCGGATGCCACCGTGTTCAGCGTCGTCGAGGGCGAAGGCTATACGCTGCTGGGCGATGGAACCGATGCGCTGCGCTTCGACTGGAACAGGCGCGACACTTTCGTGATCCCGAGCTGGGTGCCGCACCGCCATTTCGCGCCGGATTCGGATGCCGTGCTGTTCAGCTTCTCCGACCGGCCGGTGCAGAAGAAGCTCGGCCTGTGGCGCGAAAGCCGCGGTAACCGCTAACCCTGGGCGCTGAGCGGAGAGAGTTCATGGTGAAGTTTCACAAGGTCGTCGAGGTCGCCAACGACGACGAAGACGACGAGGATTTCGACGAAGAAAGCCTCAGCGACGAGGGCGACCTGCGCGGCGTGGCGAAACTGGCGAAGATGATCGGCGGCATGAGCTGGTTCGCCGCGGTCGGCCAGCCGCTCG
>CAYSCA010000236.1:0-5017 GCA_964429465.1 uncultured Rhodospirillaceae bacterium | reverse complement strand
CGACATCCTGTTCGTCGACCATATCTCGGCGCTGAAGCGCAACATGATCCTGCGCAAGCTGCTGAAGCAGAAGCGCCTCGCCGAAGCCGGCTGACCGGCTCTCTGCAATGGGTCTGCGCCTGATCTTCATGGGCACGCCGGATTTCGCCGTGCCGGTGCTGGCGGCGTTCCGCGAGGCCGGCGACGAGATCGCCGCGGTCTATACGCAGCCGCCGCGCCCGGCCCATCGCGGCCACCGGCTGAGTCCGTCTGCCGTGCAGGCCTTCGCGGAGCAGCATGGCCTGCAGGTGCGGCATCCGGTATCGCTGAAACCGGCCGAGGCGCAGACGGAATTCGCCGATCTCAAGGCCGATGCCGCCATCGTGGTGGCCTATGGCCTGATCCTGCCGCAGGCCGTGCTGGATGCGCCTCGCCTGGGCTGCTTCAACCTGCATGCCTCCTTGCTGCCGCGCTGGCGCGGCGCGGCGCCGATCCAGCGCGCCTTGCTGGCCGGCGACACTGAAACCGGCATCTGCGCCATGCAGATGGATGCGGGACTCGATACCGGCCCGGTGCTGGATTGCGAGACGGTCGCGATCGGCCCGCGCATGACGGTGAGCGAACTGCATGACGAGCTGAGCGCGCGCGGCGCGGCGCTCATGGTGCGCGCGGTGCATGACTTCGCCGCGGGCCGGATCACGCCGCGGCCGCAGCCCGCCGAGGGCGTCACCTATGCCGCCAAGCTCGGCAAGGATGAGGGCCGCATCGACTGGACGAAAAGCGCCGCCGAGATCGACCGCATGGTGCGCGCGCTCAATCCCGGGCCGGGCACGTTCTTCGACATGGCAGGCGGCGAGCGCATCAAGCTGCTGGCGGCGGAACCCGTCGCGGCGCGGGGCGAGCCTGGCATGGCGCTCGACGATGCCGGGCTGATCGCCTGCGGCGATGGCGCCTTGCGCCTGCTGAGACTGCAGCGGCCGGGCAAGGGCGCAATGCCGGTGGCCGATTTCCTGCGCGGCTATGCGCTGCCCAGGGGCACGCGCCTGAGCTGATGCCGCGCTTCCGCCTCACGCTCGAATATCACGGCGGCCTCTTTGCCGGCTGGCAGCGGCAGGATGACGTGCCCACGGTGCAGCAGGCCGTGGAGGAGGCGATCCGGTCGATCACCGGCGCGGCTGTCACCACCATCGTCGCCGGCCGCACCGATGCCGGCGTGCATGCGCGCGGCCAGGTGGCGCATTTCGACCTCGACCGCGATTTCCGCACCGATCGCTTGAGAGACGGCATGAACTTCCATCTGCGCGAGCAAAGGATCGCCGTGCTGGAAGCCGCCATCGTGCCGGACGACTTCAACGCGCGGCTCTCGGCAAAAGCGCGGCATTACCTCTACCGCATCCTGAACCGCCGCCCGCCGCCGGCGCTGGAAGCAGGCTATGTGTGGCATGTGCCGGTGGCGCTGGACGCCGACGCGATGCACCGGGCCGCGCAGCTGCTGGTCGGGCATCACGATTTCACCAGCTTCCGCTCCACCGAATGCCAGGCGAAATCGCCGGAGAAGACGCTGGAGCAGCTTTCCGTGCAGCGCGCCGGCGACGAGATCCATATCACCACGCGCTCGCGCAGCTTCCTGCATAACCAGGTGCGCATCATGGCCGGCAGCCTCAAGCAGGTCGGCGAAGGCCGCTGGTCGGCCGACGACCTGCGCGCCGCGCTGGAGGCGAAGGACCGCCGCGCGGCGGGCCAGACCGCCCCGGCGGAAGGCCTTACCCTGATGCGGGTGGAGTATTAGGAACCCCTCACCTTCCCGCTAGCGCGGGCCCCTCCCTCTCCCTGAGGGAGAGGGAGCCGGAGGGTGAGGGCTCGGGATAGCTACTTGCGCCAGCCGACCGCGCACTTGCTATTTGCGCCATCCTATGGCGCGGGCCCAGTCCTCGAATTCCCTGCGGCGCGCGGCCCAGTCGGCCGGCGCGGTCTCGCCGTTGGCTTCGGCCTCGGCGCGGCGCTGCCTGATCCCCTCGGCCAGCGGCACCAGATCGACCTCGGCGCGGCGGGCATCGATATCGGTCTCATCCTCGATCGGCAGCGGATTGAGCTCGCCCTTCTCGTCCCAGTCGAACTGGCTGCCATAGACCTGCGGCCGGCCTTCCAGCCAGCGGATGCGGTCGGTCAGCAGGGCCATCTGCCAGCGCGGCACCCGGCCGGTATTGGCGGCGGCCCCGATCAGGTCGAGGCAGGCGCGCATGAAATTGGGCAGGCCGATCGCCTGCTGCACGATCATCCAGGCCGCGCCGGCACCATCGGCGCCGACCATGGCATTGTCGGGCCAGCCATGGGTGTCGACGATCTCGGCCAGCGCCTTGGCCTGCGCGTTGTGCAGGGCGCGCAGCTCGGGATTATAGCCCTGGAACAGGCTGCCGCTTTCGGCCAGCCGGGCCCGCAGGCGGCGGGCCTCCTCCACCATCTCGATCAGCTTCTGACGCAGGGCCTGGTCCATCGGCTTTCCCATCCGGTCTGTCGCGCCCCGTAGCAGCGACGGGGAACATCCCGGTTACCCCGACTGGCGTGCTTCCGCAAGTCCAGCGCGGCGCCGGTCCTCATCCCAGCAGGGTGAAAACCCGGTGCAGCAGGATGGTGACCGCCAGATCCAGCGCCGATGCCGCCATCGCCGCGGCGAGGCCGGCGCCGAGCGCCAGCCGGGCCAGTTGCGCCACGATATACATCCAGGCGAGCAGCAGGGTGAAATGCCAGCCCGACAGCGTGCCCTCGGGCAGCCATTCGGCCTGGCTGGCGGCCAGCACCGGCAGGGTGGCGGCGACCGTGATCGCCTGCGCCCAGTTGTAGAGTACGACGAAGGCCGGGTAGCTGCCTTTGAGCTGGAAGCCGCGCACCAGCAGCAGGACGGCCGCGAGATAGGCGATCCAGGCCGACAGATACTGCCCGGCCTGCACCAGGGTATAGCCGACGCGGTTGTCGTCCCAGCCGACGAGCTCGGCCGCGCTCGGCTGCTGCAGCAAGAAATACAGGATGGCGGCCAGCAGCGGCGCCACGAAGGAGCGCCAGAAACCATCGGCGGACAGGTCGTAATATTCCAGGGCGCGCGGATCGCCGCGCAGCACGAGGCCGAGGCCGCGAAGCGCGGCAGTGATTTCAGCGCCGCTGGGCAAGGCCATCCCGGCGCGCCATCATGCGAAAAACCGCTGCAGCATTCCCTCATAGACTTTGGACAGCTCCCGGATATCGGCCACCGCAGCGCGCTCGTCCACCTTGTGCATGGTCTGGCCGACCAGGCCGAATTCCACCACCGGGCAATAGGCCTGGATGAAGCGCGCATCCGAGGTGCCGCCGGTGGTGGACAATTCCGGCGCCCGCCCGGTGCCCTCTTTCACGGCTTCAGCCATCGCGGCGACGAAGGGACCCGGCTCGGTGAGGAACGGCATCGCGCCGTCCTCCAGCACCAGGTCGAAGCGCGCGCCATTCCCGTTCCGGCCGCAGACCGCCTCGCAGCAGCGCGTGATCCAGCTTTTCAGGCCCGCCGAGGTCTGTTCGGTGTTGTAGCGGATGTTCAGCACCGCCCTGGCCGAAGCCGGAATCACGTTGTTGGCCGGATTGCCGACATCGATGGTGGTGATCTCGAGATTGGAGGGCTCGAAATGATTGTTGCCGCGGTCCAGCCGCCGCGCCTTCAGCGCCGCGAGGATATCGAGCAGCCGCGGGATCGGGTTGTCGGCCAGATGCGGGTAGCCGACATGGCCCTGCATGCCATGCACGGCGATGCGCGCGGTCAGCGAGCCGCGGCGGCCGATCTTCATCATCTCGCCGAGCTGCCGCGGATTGGTCGGCTCACCCACCACGCAGGCATCCAGCGTCTCGCCCTGCCCGGCCAGCTGCTCCAGCACCTTCACCGTGCCGTTGATCGCCGGCCCCTCCTCGTCGCCGGTGATCAGCAGCGAGATATTGCCCTTGAACCCAGGTCCGCGGGCGATCAGGAAGCGCTGCGCCGCCGCGGCGAAGGCGGCGATGGCCGATTTCATGTCGGCCGCGCCCCGGCCGTAAAGCTGGCCATCGATGATCTCGGCCGCGAAGGGCGCGACCGTCCAGGCCTTCTCGTCGCCCACCGGCACGACATCGGTATGGCCGGCGAAGCAGAAATTCCGGCCCTCGCCCGGACGGCCCCAGCGGGCGTAGAGATTGTCGACATCCGGGGTTCCGGCGGCGGAAAACCGCAGCCGCCGGCATTCGAAGCCGAGCGGCTCGAGCGCCGCCTCCAGCACGCCCAGCGCGCCCCTGTCTTCGGGCGTCACGCTGGGGCAGCGGATCAGCGCCTGGGCAAGCGTCACGGGATCGATCTGGGCGATGGCGGCGGCGGCGGTCACGGGAGACACCTTTTGTTGATGGACGGATGTAACCCTTTGAAACGGCGCGGGTCAATGCACGCCGACCGGGCCTGCCGGCGGCGTCCTGCCGCGACCCCGCTTCGTTGACATCAGGGGGGGCAGCGCTTATCTGTCACGCGGGTTCTGCCGCCGGTTTGTCTTGCGCGGCGGCAATTTAAGTCTCTCCAGCCGAAAAAATCAGGGCCGGAATACGCGGGAGTTGGGGCATGTTCGGCGCGCTCGCCAAAAAGCTGTTCGGTTCGGCCAACGACCGCGCGGTCAAGGGATATCTGAAGCAGGTTCAGCAGATCAACGCGCTGGAGCCCGAGATCGCCAGGCTGTCCGATGCCGGCCTGCAGGCCAAGACGGTCGAGTTCAGGCAGAAGCTCGCCGCCGGTCCGAAGAATGGGGGCGCCGATCTCGACGACCTGCTGCCGGAAGCCTTCGCCGTCACCCGCGAAGCCGCCAAGCGCGTGCTGGGCCAGCGCCACTACGATGTGCAGCTGATCGGCGGCATGGTGCTGCATGACGGCCGCATCGCCGAGATGAAGACCGGCGAAGGCAAGACGCTGGTTGCCACCCTTGCCGTCTACCTCAACGCGCTGACCGGCAAGGGCGTGCATGTCGTCACCGTGAACGACTACCTCGCCCGCCGCGACGCCGAA
>CAYSCA010000235.1:4196-5031 GCA_964429465.1 uncultured Rhodospirillaceae bacterium | reverse complement strand
TGGCGGCCCAGTCGCGCGACGAGCCGTTGCCGTATTCCTTGCCGGCGACGATCACCAGCGGCGTGCCGCTGGCCTTGTACTTCATCGCCGCGTCATAGATCGACATGGTCTCGCCGGTCGGCACGTATTTGGTGATGCCGCCTTCGGTGCCCGGCACCATCTCGTTGCGCAGCCGGATATTGGCGAACGTGCCGCGCATCATCACCTCGTGGTTGCCGCGGCGGGCGCCATAGGAGTTGAAGTCGGCATAGGTCACGCCGTGCTCCATCAGGTACTCGCCCGCCGGGCCGTCTTTCTTGATCGAGCCGGCCGGCGAGATGTGGTCGGTGGTGATCTTGTCAGGCAGGATGGCCAGCAGCCGCGCGCCCTTGATGTCGGTGATCGGCGACGGCGTCGTGCTCATGCCCTCGAAATAGGGGGGGTGCTGCACATAGGTCGAACCGGCATCCCAGTTGTAGGTCTGGCCGGTACCGACCTTGATCTTGCGCCAGTTCGGATCGCCCTTGAAGACGTCGGCATAGCGCTTCTTGAACATCGCCGGGGTAACGTATTTCCGCACCAGCGCGGCGATTTCCTTGTTCGACGGCCAGATATCCCGGAGATAGACCGGCTTGCCCTTGGCATCATGGCCGATCGGGTCCTTGGTGACGTCGACCTTCAGGTTGCCCGCCAGTGCATAGGCGACCACCAGCATCGGCGAGGCCAGGTAATTCGCCTTGGTCAGCGGATGCACGCGGCCTTCGAAATTGCGGTTGCCCGACAGCACGGCGCCGACGACGAAGTCATTGTCGGTGATCGCCTTGGAAATATTGTCCGGCAGCGGGCCGGAATTGCC
>CAYSCA010000235.1:0-4186 GCA_964429465.1 uncultured Rhodospirillaceae bacterium | reverse complement strand
GCAGCCATAGCCGACGATCTGGAAGCCCAGCTTGTCGAGATCTTTCTGCAGGCCCGACTTGGCCAGGTAATCGGTGACCACCTGGCTGCCCGGGGCAAGCGAGGTCTTCACCCAGGGCTTGGCGCGCAGGCCCTTCTTGATGGCATTGCGGGCGAGCAGCCCGGCGCCCAGCAGCACGCTCGGATTCGAGGTGTTGGTGCAGGAGGTGATCGCCGCGATCACCACGTCGCCATGGCCGAGATCGAACCTGGAATCCTCGACCTTGGCGCGGAAGTCGAGCGCGGTCTTCTTGCCGTAGAAATTGGTCATCGCATCCTTGAACTCGGCCGATGCGCGGCTGAGCGGCACCCGGCCTTCCGGCCGGGTCGGGCCGGCCAGCGAAGGCTCGATGGTCGAGAGGTCGAGTTCCAGCGTATCGGTGAAGATCGGCTCGGCGGCGCGCGGCGTGCGCCACAGGCCCTGCGCTTTGGCATAGGCTTCCACCAGTGCGACCCGCTGCAGGTCGCGGCCGCTCGCCTTGAGAAAGGCGATCGTCTCTTCGTCGACCGGGAAGAAGCCGCAGGTGGCGCCATATTCCGGTGCCATGTTGGCGATGGTGCAGCGGTCGGGGATCGAGAGCTCGTCGAGGCCGGGGCCGTAGAATTCGACGAACTTGTTGACCACGCCCTTCTTGCGCAGCATCTGGGTGACGGTCAGCACCAGGTCGGTCGCCGTGGTGCCTTCCTTCGGCTTGCCCGAGAGGCGGAAACCGACCACCTCGGGCAGCAGCATGGAGATCGGCTGGCCCAGCATGGCGGCCTCGGCCTCGATGCCGCCGACGCCCCAGCCCAGGACGGCGAGGCCGTTAACCATGGTGGTATGGCTGTCGGTGCCGACCAGGGTATCGGGATAGGCGACCTCGGCATTGCCGTCGAGACCGGTCCACACGGTCTGCGCCAGGTATTCGACATTCACCTGGTGGCAGATGCCGGTACCGGGCGGCACGACGCGGAAATTGTCGAACGCGGTCTGGCCCCAGCGCAGGAAGGCATAGCGCTCGCCATTGCGCTCATATTCCAAGTCGACGTTCCGCTTGAAGGAATCCTTCGAAGCCGAGTAGTCGACCATCACCGAATGGTCGATGACCAGATCGACGGGCGAGAGCGGGTTGATCTTCTTGGTGTCGCCGCCCAGGCTGGTCATCGCGTCGCGCATTGCGGCAAGATCAACCACCGCGGGCACGCCGGTGAAATCCTGCATCAGCACGCGGGCGGGGCGATAGGCGATCTCGCGGTCCGAGCGCTTGTCCTTCAGCCATTTGGCCACGGCCTTGATGTCGTCGACAGTGACGCTGCGCCCGTCTTCGTAACGCAGCAGATTTTCCAGCAGAACCTTCAGCGAATAGGGCAGGCGGGACAGGTCGCCCAGGCCCGCCTTTTCGGCTGCCTTGATGCTGTAATAAGCGTAAGTGCGGTTGCCGACCTTGAGGTTGCGCCGGGTCTTCAGCGTGTCATGGCCGACGACGATCGGCACCGCCCGCGCCGCGCCCTTGCTTGCGGGGGCCTTCGAGACGGCCTTCGCCGGCGCCTTCCGTGCGGCGGCGGTCGCCGTCTTCGCGACGGCCCGCTTCGGCGACTTGGCGGCCTTCCGGGCGGCGGCGCTCTTCACGGCCTTCTTCTTCGCCGGTGCCGCCTTCTTCCGGGCTACCTTGCCGCCCTTGGCTTTCGCCGGGCTCTTGCGGGTTGCCTTGGCGCTCTTGCGCGTCGTCTTCTTCGCGGCTTTCACGGGGCGATCCTTTCGTCTCGATGCTGGTATTCGGGAAGGCGGCGCAAGCGGGCGCGGCCCACCTTGGAAATGCCGCCCATAGGTGCCGCAAAACCCGCCCTTTGCCAAGGGGCATTGCCGGGAAGAAACCTCAACCGGGGTCTAAATTTAGGCAATGCCGGCGGGAAAATGGACGCCCCCTTGACGGGTAGCAGCCGCAGCCATTATCAACGATTGCAATAACGACGATGCGGCCACTGGCTGTCTCGCGTATGAGGAGGCGAACATGTCCGAGACTTCGGCTGCGGTTGATGGCCGCGACCCGTTGGGGCGCGACACCATCCCCAAATTCATCGCCTACAATGCGCAGCATCGCCGTGACCGGCCCGCCATGCGCGAGAAGGACCTCGGCATCTGGCAGAGCTGGAGCTGGGGCGAGGTCGCCGGCAAGGTCCGCCAGCTCGCCTGCGGTCTTGCCGCCGCCGGCCTGCGGCGCGGCGACAAATGTGCGATCATCGGCGACAACCGGCCGGAACTCTACTGGGCTTTGGGCGCGACCCAGGCGCTGGGCGCGGTTCCGGTGCCGATCTACCAGGACAGCGTCGCCGACGAGGTCCAGTATGTCATCGAGCATGCCGAGGCGCGGTTCGCCATCGCCGAGAACCAGGAGCAGGTCGACAAGCTGCTGTCCATCAAGGACCGCCTGCCGCGGCTTGAAACCATCATCTACAGCGACCCGCGCGGCCTGCGGCATTATGACCAGCCCTGTCTCTCCCCGCTTTCTTCCGTGATGGTGCAGGGTGCCGCCTTCGAGAAGGCGCAGCCGGGCTTCTACGACGCCGAGCTCGCCAAGGGCCAGGGAAGCGACATCTCGATCATCTGCTACACCTCGGGCACCACCGGCCGCCCGAAGGGCGTGATGCTCAGCCATGACAATGTCGTGCGCTCGGCCAATCTCGCCATCGCCTTCGACAAGATCAGCCAGGATGACGAAATCCTGGCCTATCTGCCGCTCGCCTGGGTCGGTGACAACTTCATCTCCTATGCCGAGGCCGCCATTGCCGGCTTCTGCACGAACTGCCCCGAATCGGCCGACACGATCCTGCAGGACCTGCGGGAGATCGGCCCGACCTACTTCTTCGCTCCGCCGCGCATCTTCGAGAATCTGCTGACCACGGTGATGATCCGCATGGAGGATGCCGGGGCTTTCAAGCGCCGCAGCTTCCAGTACTTCATCGCGCTGGCCAAACGGGTGGGCCGCGACATCCTCGAGGGCCGGCCGGTCGCGCTGGCCGACCGGCTGCTTTATGCGCTGGGCGATCTGCTGGTCTACGGCCCGCTGAAGAACGTGCTGGGCATGAGCCGGCCGCGGCTGGCCTATACCGCCGGCGAAGCGATCGGCCCAGATATTTTCGATTTCTTCCGGGCGCTCGGCATCAACCTGAAGCAGCTCTACGGCCAGACCGAATGCACGGTCTATCTCTGCCTGCAGACCGACACGGACGTGCGCTCCGACACCGTCGGCCCGCCGGCGCCGGGTGTCGAGCTGAAGATCGACCAGGCCAGCGGCGAGGTGCTGTATCGCAGTCCGGGCGTCTTCGTCGGCTATTACAAGAACGAGGAAGCCACCGCCGAAACCAAGACGCCGGACGGCTGGGTCCATACCGGCGATGCGGGCGTGTTTACCGATGATGGCCATCTTCGCATCATCGATCGCGCCAAGGATGTCGGCCGGCTCAATGACGGCGCGCTGTTCGCGCCGAAATACGTCGAGAACAAGCTGAAATTCTTCCCCTCGATCAAGGAGGCGGTGGCGTTCGGCCATGAGCGCGACTATGTCACCGCCTTCATCAACATCGATCTCGGCGCGGTCGGCTCCTGGGCCGAACGCAACGGCATCGCCTATACCTCCTATGCCGATCTGGCGGGCCGTCCCGAAGTCTATGCCCAGATCAAGGGCTGCATCGAACAGGTCAACCGCGATCTGGCCTCCGACAGCAGCATGGCCGGCAGCCAGGTGAAGCGCTTCCTGATCCTGCACAAGGAACTGGATGCCGATGACGGCGAGCTGACGCGCACGCGCAAGGTGCGCCGGCGCATCATCGCCGATCGCTACGGCGAACTGATCGAGGCGCTGTATTCCGACAGCAGGTCCATCGCGGTGGAAGCGAAGATCACCTTCGAGGATGGCCGCACGGGTACTTTCAAGGCCAATCTGCCGATCGAGAGTGCCGAAACCTATACGCCGATGCGCAAGGCAGGCTGAAGCGGTCATGACAGTTGCACAGAAGAAGATCGGCGACGTTCTGCTGAAGGTCGAGAATATCAGCCTGTCCTTCGGCGGCGTGAAGGCGCTGACCGATATCAGCTTCGAAATCCGCGATCACGTGATACTTGCCATCATCGGCCCGAACTGCGCCGGAAAGTCGTCGATGCTGAACTG
>CAYSCA010000234.1:0-5075 GCA_964429465.1 uncultured Rhodospirillaceae bacterium | reverse complement strand
CGCGGCCGAACTGATCAACACCTTCGGCGATCTGGAAACCCTGCTGGCGCGCGCCCATGAAATCAAGCAGCCGAAGCGGCGCGAAAGCCTGATCAACTTCGCCGAACAGGCGCGCATTTCCTATCAGCTGGTGCGGCTGAAGGACGACGTGCCGCTGGAACTCGGACTCGACGACCTGAAGATGAGCCCGGTGGAATGGCCGAAGCTGGCCGCCTTCCTCGACCAGATGGAATTCCGCACCCTGAAGGGCCGCATCGAGAACCGGCTGAAGCTGCGCGGCAATGCCTCGGTGGCGACCAGTGCGATGGCGGCGCAGGCGGTGGCGGCGCCGCCGCTGGCCTATCCGGGCGAAGGCGGGCCCGACGAGCCGCCGCTGTCGCCGCCGCCGGAAGGCTACGGCATGGTGCAGAGCCTGGACGGCCTGCGCAAATGCGTCGCGCGCGCCTATGAGACCGGCATCGTCGCCATCGACACCGAGACCACCGATCTGTCGCCCACCAAGGCGAAGCTGGTCGGCATCTGCCTTGCGACCACGCCGGCGGAGGCCTGCTATGTGCCGCTCGGCCATGTGAAGCCGGGCGCGATGAAGAACCAGAGCCTGGACCTGGACGGCGACGGCGCGCTGGATCAGCTGCCGCTGCGGGAATCGCTCGAGGTGCTGAAGCCGATGCTGGCCGATCCGGCCGTGCTGAAGATCGGCCAGAACATCAAATACGACATGGCGGTGCTGGCGAAATACGGCATCGAGATCGTCGGCTACGACGACACGATGCTGATCTCCTATGTGCTGGATGCCGGCAAACATGGCCATGGCATGGACGAGCTGTCGGAGCGCCATCTCGGCCATACGCCGATCAGCTATGACCAGGTGACCGGCACCGGCAAGAACCGCATCTCCTTCGCCGAGGTGCCGCTCGAGAAGGCGCGCGACTATGCCGCCGAGGATGCCGATGTCACGCTGCGGCTGTACCGCAAGCTGAAACCCCGCCTGCTGGCCGAGAAGCAGGTGACGCTTTACGAGACGATCGAGCGGCCGCTGCCGGCCATCGTCGCCGCCATGGAATGTGCCGGCATCAAGGTCGATCCGGCCGAGCTGAACCGGCTGTCGGCCGATTTCGCCAAACGCATGGAGGCTTTCGAGAAGAAGGCGCATGAGCTGGCCGGCGAGCCGTTCAATATCGGCTCGCCCAAGCAGCTCGGCGAGATTCTGTTCGACAAGCTGGGCCTGCCCGGCGGCAAGAAGGGCAAGACCGGCGCCTATGCCACCGGCGCCGATGTGCTGGAGGAACTGGCGGCAGGCGGCCATGAGCTGCCGCGCGTGGTGCTGGACTGGCGCCAGCTGCAGAAGCTGAAATCCACCTATACCGACACGCTGATCGGCCAGATCAATCCCGAGACCGGACGGGTGCATACCTGCTATTCGATCTCGTCGACCAATACCGGGCGGTTCGCCTCCAACGATCCGAACCTGCAGAATATCCCGATCCGCACCGAGGAAGGCCGCAAGATCCGCCGCGCCTTCGTGGCCGAGGCGGGCCACAAGCTGATCTCGGCCGACTACTCGCAGATCGAGCTGCGCATCCTCGCCCATATCGCCGATATCGCCGCGCTTAAAAATGCCTTCCGCGACGGCACCGACATCCATGCGCTGACCGCCAGCCAGGTGTTCAACACGCCGGTGGAAGGCATGGACCCGAGCGTGCGGCGCGCCGCCAAGGCGATCAATTTCGGCATCATCTACGGCATGAGCGCGTTTGGCCTGGCGGCCCAGCTCGGCATCCCGCAGGGCGAGGCGCGCGCCTATATCGATGCCTATTTCAAGCGCTATCCCGGCATCAAGGATTACATGGACCGCACCAAAAAGCAGGTGAAGGAACAGGGCTATGTCAGCACGCTGTTCGGCCGCCGGGTGCATTTCCCCAATATCAATACCAAGAACCCGGCCGAGCGCGCCTTCCTCGAGCGCGCCGCGATCAACGCGCCGATCCAGGGCTCGGCCGCCGACATCATCAAGAAGGCGATGACCAAGCTGCCGGCGGCGCTGGCGGCGGAGAACCTGACCGCGCGCATGCTGCTGCAGGTGCATGACGAGCTGGTCTTCGAGGCGAAGGATGCCGAAGTCGACGCGGTGATCGATGTGGCCAAGCGGGTGATGCAGAACGCCGCCGCGCTGGATGTGCCGCTCACCGTCGAGGCCGGCGTCGGCCTGAACTGGGACGACGCGCACTAGCCCTCACCCTCCCGCTCACGGGCCCTCCGTCTCCCGAGGGAGGGGGCTCACTTTGGCTCCCTCTCCCATGAAACGGAAGAGGGTTGGGGTGAGGGTCTTCTACGGCAGGCAGCGCTGCACGATGGCGCCGCAGGGTTCCAGCGTCTCGCGCCCGGTAGAGGTGCGGCCGCGGAACTCGATCTGGGTGATCCGGTTCTGGCGCAGCGCGAAGATCGCCTCGCAATAGCGGAAGTAATCGTAGGACGCCTCGCCGCGATTGGTCGGCGTGTAGCCGACATCGGAGATCGCGGTGGCCGAGCGGCTGGTCTCGCGGAAATAGCTCCAGAGATCGGTGCCGTTCTCGCGGTTCGTCGCGGTCGGCTGGCCGGCGCAGGCCTGCAACTGGTCGGCGCTCATGCCCAGCATCTGCGTGCGGGCGCGTTCGGCCTTGTCGGCCAGCGGGGAAGCGCAGGCGGTCAGGGCCAGCGACAGCATCGTGATAAAGGCAAAACGCATGGCGCGACTCTGCCGCAACCCCGGCGGCCGGTCAAATACTCAGCAGGCTGCCGATTGTTTGCCCGCAGCGATTCCGCTTAAATCCGGGCAGCGAGATCGGGAGGACTCATGGCCGCAACGCTCACCATCCAGGCCGGCAGGCTGAATGCCGCCGTGCGCCATATCGTGCTGGCGGGCGGCAGCAACGAGCGCGAGGCCGCCCTGGTCGCCGACAATCTCGTGCTGGCCAATCTCAGCGGCCATGACAGCCACGGCGTCGGCATGCTGCCGCAATATATCCTCGCCGTCGTCGAGAAGCGGCTGACGGTGAATGCCACGCCCGCGGTGACCGGCGACCACGGCGCCATCCTCAATCTCGACGGCAATATGGGCTATGGCCAGGTGATCGGCCATGACGCGATGGAGCTCGGCATCCGCCGCGCCCGCGAAACCGGCGCCTGCATCGTGTCCTTGCGCAACAGCCATCATATCGGCCGCATCGGCCATTGGGGCGAGCAATGCGCCGCCGCCGGCATGATCTCGACGCATTACGTCAATGTCGTCGGCCGGCCGCCGCTGGTCGCGCCGCATGGCGGCGCGGATGCGCGCTTTGCCACCAATCCCTATTGCTGCGCCCTGCCGGCGACGGAGCCGGGCGGCGAGCCCCTGGTGCTCGACATGGCGACGTCGAAGATCGCCATGGGCAAGGTGCGCGTCGCCATGAACAAGGGCGAGCAGGTGGCGCCGGATACGCTGATCGATGCGCAGGGCAATCCGACCACCGAGCCACGCACCATGTTCAGCGATCCGATGGGCGCGATCCTCGCTTTCGGCGGCCATAAGGGCTACGGGCTGGCGGTGATCGCCGAGCTGCTGGCGGGTGCCTTCACCGGCGGGGGCACGCTGCATGACCGCAACTGGTCGCGCAACACCATCACCAACAACATGCTCTCCGTCATCATCGATCCGGCCAGACTCGGCGGCGCGGAGACCTGGCGCCAGGAGATGGCGGCCTTCGTGACATGGGTGAAGGCCTCCCGGCCCGCGCCGGGAACGGATGAAGTGCTGGTCGCCGGCGAGCCCGAGCGCCGCGCCAGGGCGAAGCGGCTGCTGGACGGCGTGCCGGTCGATCCGACCACCTGGGGCGAAATCGTCGCCGCCGGCGAATCGGTCGGGATCAGCGGCTCGCAGACCAATACCGCGGCGGGGATCGGCGCATGAAAGTGAAGGCCGTGATCGATGCCGCCGCCCGCCTGCGCCAGGCGGAGGAGATGGCGACGCCCTGCGCCAATCTGCGCGACCTGTTCGAGGCGGAAGACATCGCGGCGGCCTATGCCGTGCAGGCCGCCAACCGCGACCATTGGCTGAAGGCCGGCCGCCGTCCGGTGGGGCGCAAGGTGGCGCTCAGCGCCAGGGGCGCGCAGGCGATGTTCAAGACGCCCGAGCCGGCCTGGGGCATGCTCTATGCCGACATGCTGCTCGGCGACGGCGACGAGGTGCCGAAGGGCCGCGTGCTGCAGCCGCGGCTGGAAGGCGAGGTGGCGATCCTGCTCGGCCGCGACCTCGACATGGAGCAGCCGACCCTGGTGGATGTGCTGCGCGCCGTCGATTGCTGCCTGCCGGCGATCGAGATCGTCGGCTGCCGCATCGCCAATCTGGACACGAAACTCGTCGATCTGGTAGCCGACAATGCCGGCGGCGGCGCCTTCGTTCTCGGCAGCCCGGCGCGCAAGCCGGACGGCCTCGACCTGCGCCGCATGGGCATGACGCTGCTGAAGAACGGCGAAGAGGTGGCGCGCGGCACCGGCGCCAATGTGGCCGGTTCGCCGCTCAATGCGCTGGCCTGGCTGGCGCGGAAGCTGGCGGCCGACGGCCTGCCGCTGATGGCCGGCGAGGTGGTGATGACCGGCACCTTCTTCGCCATGCAGCCGGCCGCGCCGGGCGACGAGATCGAGGTGATCGCCGAAGGTCTCGGCCGCTGCGCCGTGAGTTTCGCGGGGTAACCACCAAACAACAATCGTCATGCTTGGGCGCAGCCCGAGCATCCATCCCAACTCTCGGCGTGACGGAACGGCTGGTTGGACCCTCGGGTCAAGCCCGAGGGTGACGGTCTTTGTAGCGGCTTTGTAGTGGGGGTGTTACGAAGCCGACAGTTCCGCCGCGCGATGGATCGCGGCGCGGATTTTCTGGTAGGTGCCGCAGCGGCAGATATTGGTCATCGCGGCGTCGATGTCTTCGTCGCTCGGCTTCGGGTTGTCCTTCAGCAAGGCCACGGCGGCGAGGATCTGGCCCGACTGGCAATAGCCGCATTGCGGCACGTCGAGCTCATGCCAGGCGCGCTGCACCGGATGACTGGCATGCTCGGACAGGC
>CAYSCA010000233.1:0-5162 GCA_964429465.1 uncultured Rhodospirillaceae bacterium | reverse complement strand
AGCGTGCGGCCCGACAGATCCGTGATGGTGCCCGAGATCATCAGCGGCCATTCCTCGCCGAGCTCGTCGAACAGCTCATAGATGCCGAAGATCGCAGCCTTGGCGTTCAGCGTGTCGAAGATCGTCTCGACCAGCAGCAGGTCGGCGCCGCCTTCCACCAGGCCGCGCGCCTGCTCGCGATAGGCCTCGCGCAGTTCGTCGAAGCTGATGTTGCGGAAATCGGGGCGGTTGACGTCGGGCGACAGCGAGGCCGTGCGGTTGGTCGGCCCGAGCGCACCGGCCACGAAACGCGGCCGGGACGGGTCCTTCGCGGTGACCTCGTCGGCGGCCTGCCGCGCCAGCCGCGCGCCTTCGCGGTTGATCTCCGGAACGGCCGATTCCAGCCGGTAATCGGCCTGGCTCACCCAGGTGCCGCTGAAGGTGTTGGTCTCGATGATGTCGGCGCCGGCGTCGAGATACTCGCGATGCACGTCGAGGATCACGTCGGGCCGCGTGATGTTGAGCAGGTCATGGTTGCCCTTCAGGTCGCCATTGGCGCCCTTGAAGCGCTCGCCGCGGTAATCGGCCTCCTGCAGCTTGCGCCGCTGCAGCATCGTGCCCATGGCACCATCCAGCACCAGGATGCGGGTCTTCGCCGCCTCGTAAAGCGCGGCGCGGCGCTGGCTGCGCTGTTCGCGGTTCTGCATGGCTTACTCCTCAGGCTGCCGCTTCGCTGCCGATGCTCTGCTGCGGCCGCACGCCCAGCACGTGACAGATGGCATAGGTCAGGTCGGCGCGGTTCAGCGTGTAGAAATGAAACTCGTCGATGCCGGCGGCGAGCAGCCGGCGGCATTGCTCGGCGGCAACGTGCGCTGCCACCATGCGCCGCGTCTCGGGATCGTCATCGAGGCCGTCGAACATGTCGGCCAGCCAGGCCGGCACGGATGCGCCGCAGGCAGCCGAGAAGCGGGTCACCTGCCTGAAATTCGTCACCGGCAGGATGCCCGGCACGATCGGCACGGTGATGCCGGCGGAGCGCGCGCGGTCGAGAAAACGGAAATAGACATCGGTGTCGAAGAAATACTGCGTCACGCAGCGCGTGGCGCCGGCATCCACCTTGCGCTTGAGATGCTCGAGCTCCAGACGCGGCGAGGTGGAATCCGGATGGCCCTCGGGATAGCAGCCGACGCTGATCTCGAAATCCTGCAGCCTGCGCAGGCCGGCGATGAGGTCGGTGGAATTGGCATAGCCTTCGGGATGCGGCACGAACTTGCCGGTGCCTTCAGGCGCATCGCCGCGGAGCGCCACGATATGGCGGATGCCGGCCTGCCAGTAATGCTGCGCCACCTCGTCGACCTCGCCTTTCGCGGCGCCGACGCAGGTGAGATGCGCTGCCGGACTCAGGCCGGTCTCCTTCAGGATGCGGACGACGGTGTTATGGGTGCGCTCGCGCGTGGAGCCGCCGGCGCCATAGGTGACCGAGACGAAGCGCGGGTTGAGCGGCGCCAGGCGCAGCACGCTGCGCCACAGGCTTTCCTCCATCTCGGCGGTCTTCGGCGGGAAGAACTCGAACGAGACCTTCAGCGGCCCGGGACGCCGCGCGGCATAGGCTGTGCTGTCGGGATGGGTCATGCGGCTTCACTCTTTCTGGAAGGCAGCAGGCTGGCCGCGCCCTGCTTGCGCGCATGCCAGATATGCACGGTGAGCGGCTGGCCCGGCAGGGCGATCACCGGATCGGCCTGCAGGGACGCCGTTTCGCACCAGGCGCGCAGCTCGGCATCGGCGAAGCCCAGCCGGCGATGGGCATGGCGGGCGCGCAGATCCTCGCGGTCATGCGGCGCGAAATCGACGATCACCATGCGGCCGCCGGGGCGCAGCACGCGGGCGGCTTCAGCGATCGCCTTCTGCGGCTCGTCGGCGAAATGCAGCACCTGGTGGATCACCGCGGCATCCACGCTGGCCGTATCGAGCGGCAGCGCATACATGTCGGCCTGGCGCACCTGGCAATGGCGGATGCCGGCGCGCTCCAGATTGGCGCGCGCGATGCCCAGCATCTCGCGGCTCAGATCGACACCAAGGCCGCGCTTGATCTGCGGCGCCAGCACCTCCAGCAGGCGGCCCGTGCCGGTGCCGATATCGAGCAGGTCATCGACCTGGCCGACCAGTTTCGCCACCGCGGCCTCGACCTGCGCCTCATCGACATGCAGCGAACGGATCGCCGACCATTGCGCGGCATTCTCGCGGAAATACTGTTCGGCGGCCGCGGCGCGGGCATGCTTCACGGCCGCCAGCCGCTCGGCGTCGCGGGCCAGCGTCGCGTCGTTGGGCGGCAGCAGGGTGCTGAGCGCGCGCACCAGCGGCGCGCCGGGCAGCCGCTCGCCGACCCGGTAGAACGCCCAGGTGCCTTCCGGCACGCGGTCGAGCAGCCCGGCCTCGCAGAGCAGTTTGAGATGGCGCGACACCCGCGGCTGACTCTGGCCCAGGATCTGGGTCAGTTCGGTCACCGTCAGCTCGCCCTGGGCGCAGAGCGCCAGCAGCCGCAGCCGGGTCGGCTCGGCGGCGGCGCGCAGGGCTGCCATCAGGGTGTCCAGGTTCAGGCTCACATCCATGACAGAAATATAAACATATCTTTATGTATTTGTATAGCCCTGCCCGGCTGCCCCGAAAAGAATCATGGCTTTCGGCCGAGCGGCGCTTTAACTATTCGGTCCGCAGGAATGCCATATTCCCGGCCTAAAGTGCTTTCGGTTCTTTACCTTAGGTGATTCTCATGCTGCAGACGCTGTTTTCGCGCCGCCCGGTCCTGATGTTCGTTCTGGCCGCAGCCATCGGCCTCTTCGCCTCGCTGTTCTCCGCCCGCGCCGCGGAGGCCGACGCCTTCATCCGCCAGGTCGGCAACGACACGCTGAAGGCGCTGGAAGACCGGTCGCTGAACCAGGAAAAGCGCGAGGAATTGCTGCGCAACCTGATCAACACCCATCTCGACATGGAAGCCGTCGGGCGCTTCTGCCTCGGGCGCTACAATCGCAGCCTGACCGAGGCGCAGCGGCCGGAATACCAGAAGCTGTTCGAGGATTACCTGGTGAAGGTCTATTCGCAGCTGCTGGCCCAGTATGACGGGCAGAAATTCGAGGTTCGCGACGGTGCCCGCGCGGCCGGCTCCGAATCGATCGTGGAGTCGCAGATCATCCGCCAGAACGGCCCGCCGATCCGCGTCGAGTGGAAGGTGCATGAGAAGAACGGCAAGCCGCTGGTCACCGATGTGGTGGTCGAAGGCGTGTCGATGGCCTTCACCCAGCGCCAGCAGTTCGAATCGGTGATCCAGAATAACGGCGGCAAGGTCGAGGCGCTGTTCGCCGCGATGAAGAAGCAGATCGCCCGGCGCTGAGCCGGGCATCCGCCGTCAGGCCGGCAGAGCCGCCGACGGCGTCAGCTCGAGCGCATAGCCCGCCGAGCGCACGGTGCGGATGATGTCGGGCTCGTTATGGTCGTTGAGCGCCTTGCGCAGCCTGCGGATATGCACGTCGACGGTGCGCTGCTCGACATAGATTTCGCGGCCCCAGACCGAATCGAGCAGCTGGTCGCGCGACAGCACGCGGCCGGGGTGCTCGAGGAAATAGCGCAGCAGGCGGAACTCGGTCGGCCCGAGATGCACCTCGCGGCCGTTGCGCAGCACCTTGTGGGTCGCGACATCCATCACCAGCCCGCCATAGGTCAGCACCTCCTCGGCGAGCGCCGGCCGGATGCGGCGCAGCACCGCGCGGATGCGGGCCAGCAATTCGCCCGGCGAGAACGGCTTGGCGATATAGTCGTCGGCACCGGCATCCAGCCCGCGCACCCGGTCGCCCTCCTCGCTGCGCGCCGTCAGCATGATGATCGGCACGTTGCGCGCATTCGGATCGCGGCGCAGCTGGCGGCAGACCTCCAGGCCGGAAAGCCGCGGCAGCATCCAGTCGAGCAGGATCAGATCGGGCAGATGCTCGGCCACCTTCAGCAGCGCCTGCTCGCCGTCCGTCGCCTCGTCGACGTCGTAATTCTCCTTCTCGAGGTTGTAGCGCAGCAACGCCAGCAGCGCCGCCTCGTCCTCGATCACCAGGACGCGCGGCTTGACCGCGGCGCTCATGACCGGCCCTCCGCATTTCCGGGGGCATCGATCAGGGCATAGGCGGTGGAATCGCCCTTCGGCCGCTCCTCGGTGATCATCTCGCCCTTGACTGCGTAGTGGATCAGCTCGGCGACGTTGGTCGCATGATCGCCGATCCGCTCGATATTCTTGGCGATGAACAGCAGATGGGTGCAAGAGGTGATCGAGCGCGGGTCCTCCATCATGTAGGTCAGCAGCTCGCGGAACAGGCTGTTGTAAAGCTCATCCACCTCTTCGTCCCGTGCCCAGACCGCATCGGCCTTGGCCACGTCCGCCGCGACATAGGCATCCAGCGTGTCCTTGATCATCGCCTGCACCAGAAGCGCCATGCGCGGCGTCGCATGCACCGGACGCACCAGCGGCGACTGGTTCAGCACGAGGCTGCGCTTGGCGATATTCTTGGCGTAGTCGCCGATCCGCTCAAGCTCGGACGAGATGCGCAGCGCCGAGACGATGGTGCGCAGGTCGTTGGCCATCGGCTGCCGCCGGGCCAGCAGCTCGATGGCGAAATCGTCTACCTGGTTGCGCAGCACGTCGATCTTCGCGTCGCCCTGGATCACCGCATTGGCCAGTTCGCTGTCGCGCTTGACCACCGCATCCACGGCGCTTGCCAGCTGCGATTCCGCCATGCCGCCCATCTGCACGATCAGGGTCGCCAGCTTCTTCAGTTCATCGTCGTATTTCTGAACGATATGCGTGCTCATGGAGGTCCTCGTCCCGATCAGCCGAACCGGCCGGTAATATAGCCCATCGTGCGTTCATCCTTCGGATTGGTGAAGATCACCTTGGTGTCATCGGTTTCGACCAGGCTGCCGAGATGGAAGAAAGCGGTCTTCTGGGAGACGCGGGCGGCCTGCTGCATCGAATGGGTGACGATCACGATCGTATATTGCTGCCGCAACTCGTCCATCAGCTCCTCGATATGCGCCGTCGCGATCGGGTCGAGCGCCGAACAGGGATCGTCCATCAGGATCACCTCCGGCGATACGGCGATGGCGCGAGAGATGCAAAGCCGCTGCTGCTGTCCGCCGGACAGGCT
>CAYSCA010000232.1:0-5188 GCA_964429465.1 uncultured Rhodospirillaceae bacterium | reverse complement strand
GAGCCGCTCAACCGCTTCGTGAAGAAGGTGCCCGGCGGCCGTTTCGAGCCGGCGATGGGCGAGGCGACGCTCTGCGCCGTCTATGTCGAGACCGACGACCGCACCGGGCTGGCCACCCGCATCGCGCCCTTGCGGCTGGGCGGCCGGCTGCAGCAGGCGTCGCTCTGAGAGATCATGTCCTCGCGCAAGCTGGCTGCCCTGCTGCGCGAGGTGCGCGCCTGCACGATCTGCGCGCCGGATCTGCCGCTCGGGCCGCGTCCGGTGCTGCGCGGCACGGCGACGGCGCGGCTGCTGATCATCGGCCAGGCGCCCGGCACCAGGGTCCATGAAAGCGGCATCCCCTGGAACGACCGCAGCGGCGACGTGCTGCGCGGCTGGCTGGATATGGGGCCGGAGGAATTCTACGACGAATCCCGCATCGCCATCATCCCGATGGGCTTCTGCTATCCCGGCGTCGATCGCCGGAACGGTTCGCGCGGCGGCGACAACCCGCCGCGGCCGGAATGCGCGCCGCGCTGGCATGACCGCCTGCTGGCGCAGCTTCCGGCAATCCAACTCACCTTGCTGGTCGGTCAATATGCGCAGGCGCATTATCTCGGGGCCGGGCGACAGCCGACGCTGACCGAGACCGTGCGGCGCTTCCGCGACTATCTGCCGGATTACTTCCCGCTGCCGCATCCGAGCTGGCGCAACATGGCCTGGCGCAAGCGGAATCCCTGGTTCGACAGCGATGTGGTGCCCGCGCTGCGCCGGCGGGTGCAGGCCGCGTTGCGCTGATCAGCGCAGTTCGCGCGCCACGAAGTCGATCAGGCAGAACAGCATGTCGACCTGCCCGCCGTCGCGCGACAGCGGCATCACGATATCGACCACCGAGAGGAAGTCGCGATGCGGCCCGGCATAGGGCACGCGGCTGACCTTCGGCCGGCGCTCGGTCGTCACCCATTCCAGGTTGCTCCACAGCCGGCTGGGCGGCCGCTGATGCGGCACCTCCGACATCAGCCGGCCGGTGAAGCGGCCGGATGAGTGATCGTCCACCAGCGTGCCGATCAGCCGGTAGCGGAAATCGAGCGGGCCGAACGCCGTGCCGCGCAGCACGTCCATCAGGATGACATGCGGCAGCAGCGGCTTGATCTCGGCGGGATCGAGATCGGCGCGGCTCGGCATCGCGCGCTGCCCGCGTTTGGCATTCCAGTAATCGTAGCCGTCGCGCAGGCGCGGTGTCGCCAAATCCAGCGTTGCCTGGGGCAGGTCGATCATGGCGCCAATCTAGACCACCGCGGGCGCGGCTGTCGCCGGCTCTAACCGGGCATCGCAGGCCGGCCGTCGCGCGGCAGGAAGTCGACGAAGTTGAGCAGCATGTCGACCTTGCGGCCATCGGTGGCAAGCGGCGTGATCAGGTCCTGCGCCGCCAGGAAGTCCTTATGCGGACCGATATAGGGAACCTGCGTGACCAGCGGCTGCCCGCTGACCGCCACCGCCTGGAAGTTCGACCAGAGCCGGCTTGGCGAGCGCTGATGCGGTATCTCGCTCATCTTCTGGCCGGTATAACGCTGGGACAGATGCGCCTCCACCGCGCTGCCCAGCAGGCGGTAGCGGAAATCGAGCGGCCCGAAGTCGGAATCGCGCAGCACGTCGATCAGCACCACATGGGGCAGCAGGGCCTTGATCTCCGCCGGATCGATATCGGCGCGTGCCGGCATGGCGCGGCCGGCCCGCTTGCTGTCCCAATAGCGATAGCCCTGGCGCAGCAGCAGCGATGCGTGATCGAGCACGAGCATGCCGCCATGCTAGTCGCATTTTGCCGGCCGAGTCCCGGCCGATCTGGTTCAGGCCATTTGCCCGAAGGCGGGAGCCGGCGCGAGGTCGACGCAGATCAGCAGCCGGTCGACATGCCGGCCGTCATCGGCCAGCGGCATGACGATCTGGTAGGCACCGCCGACATCGCGGCTGCGGCCGACATAGGGCAGGGTGCCCTTCACCGGGGCGCGGGCATCCAGCGCCGCGGTGAAATGCTCCCAGATCCGGCTGGGCGGGCGCTGGTGCGACAGCTCGCTGATCCGCCGGCCGGTATTGTCGGCATTGCTCACCGCGGCGATCCGGCTGCCGATCTCGACATAGCGGAAATCGAGCGGCTGGTGCTCGACCTCGAAAAGGATGGAATGGGGCCGCAGCGGATCGAACAGCCGCGTATTCATCTCCCGCCAGGACGGCATCTCGGCGGCGGCCCGGCGATCCAGCCAGTAGGCATGGGCCTGGTTCAGCAGGGCCGATTGCGGATAGCCGGGCAGCGCCAGGGACGGCACGGTCCCTCCGCCCGGCACAGCAAAAGATTGCATCGTCGCGACCATGCTCGCCTCGAAGCTGCCCGCCTGCTCCTGTCGGCGCGGGAACAGGCGGTTCTCAGATTGTATGTCTCATGGCTTATACGCGCAATAGTTTTAGGGCGCCGGGCCGCCAACCCCTTCCTGCCGCTTGCTTTTGCGCCTTGCGGGCTTTATCCGGGCGCGACCTCGGCTGCCGGTTGCAGCCGAAATATGGTAAACATGCCCGATTCGGGTCCATCCATTCAGACGACGCTGCAGGTTCAGCCATGGCCGGCCATTCCCAGTTCAAGAACATCATGCATCGCAAGGGCGCCCAGGATGCCCGGCGCGCGAAGGTTTTCACCAAGCTGATCCGCGAGTTGACGACGGCGGCCCGCATGGGCCAGCCCGATCCGAACACCAATCCGCGGCTGCGCGCCGCCGTGCAGGCCGCCCGCGCCGCCAACATGCCCAAGGATACCGTCGAGCGCGCGATCAAGCGCGGCGCCGGCGGCGATGCGGCCGACAATTACGAGGAAGTGCGCTACGAGGGTTACGGCCCGGGCGGCGTCGCCGTGATCGTCGAGGCGCTGACCGACAACCGCAACCGCACGGCCGGCGAAGTCCGCGCCGCCTTCTCCAAGAATGGCGGCGCCCTGGGCGAGACCAACTCGGTCGCCTTCATGTTCGACCGCGTCGGCGAGATCGTCTTCCCGATGAAGGTCGCCAGCGCCGAGGCCGTGTTCGAGGCCGCCCTGGAGGCCGGCGCCGAGGATGTGCAGTCCGACGAGGAAAGCCACAGCGTCACCTGTGCGCAGGACGATTTCGCCGCCGTGCGCGAGGCGCTGGAAAAGACCTTCGGCGATCCCAGCTCGGCCAAGCTGGTCTGGAAGCCCAAGACCACCACGCCGATCGAGGGCGAGAAGGCCGAGACCTTGTTCAAGATGATCGAGGTGCTGGAAGACAGCGACGACGTGCAGACGGTCTATGCCAATTTCGACATCTCGGCCGACGAGCTGACCAAGCTGGCGAGCTGAACGCGGCAGACAAGGGGGCGGGGAAGCGGTTTTGAGCGGCAGCCTGTGCATCATCGGACTCGATCCGGGCCTGCGCGCCACCGGCTGGGGCGTCATTCTGGCCGAGGGCAACCGCCTGTCCCATGTCGCCCACGGCACCATCCGCACCAACAGCGACGACGAGCTCAGCTATCGCCTGCGCGCCCTGCATGACGCGCTGGCCGAGCTGATCGCGGCCTGGCAGCCGAAGGCCGCCGCGGTCGAAGAGACCTTCGTCAACCAGAATCCGGCTTCGGCGCTCAAGCTGGGCCAGGCGCGCGGCGTCGTGCTGCTGGCGCCGGCGCTGGCCGGCCTGCCGGTGGCGGAATACGCGCCGACCGTGGTGAAGAAATCCGTCGTCGGCACCGGCGGCGCCGGGAAGGAGCAGGTGCATGCGATGGTCAAGCGCCTGCTGCCCGGCTGCGACGTGCGCGGCTCCGATGCCGCCGACGCGCTGGCGCTGGCGATCTGCCATGCGCACCATGCCGCGACATCGAAGCGCCTGCTCGCCGCCGAGGCCCTCGTCATGCGGGCCAGTCCCATGAGGATCGGGCGATGATCGCCAAGCTCAGCGGCCTGCTCGATTCCGTGGCCGAGGCCTTCTGCATCGTCGATGTCGGCGGGGTCGGCTACCAGGTCTTCTGCTCGGCGCGCACCCTGCGCGCCCTGCCGCGGCCGGGCGAGGCGGTGCGCCTGCATATCGAAACGCATGTGCGCGAAGACCATATCCATCTCTACGGCTTCGCTTCCGATGCCGAGCGCGGCTGGTTCAATCTCCTGCAGACCGTGCAGGGCGTCGGCGCGCGCGTGGCATTGGGCATTCTCTCAGCGCTGTCGCCTGACGAGCTGATGGGCGCGATCGCCGCCGGCGACAAGGCGACGCTGAACCGCTGCGACGGCGTCGGGCCGAAGCTGGCGGCCCGGCTGATCACCGAGCTGAAGGACAAGGTCGGCGGCATTGCCTTTGCCGCGCCGGCGGCGACGGCATCCGGCGCGCCTGCCGAAGGCGCCAATGGCGCGGTCGCCGATGCGCTCTCGGCGCTGGTCAATCTCGGCTACAAGCGCGCGGAGGCCTTCGGCGCCGTCACCGCGGCGGCGCGCAGCCTCGGCGACAAGGCGCAGGTCTCTGACCTGATCCGCGCCGGGCTGAAGGAGCTGGCGCGATGAGCGAAGCGTCCCGTCTGGTTTCCGGCGGCAGGGCCGAGGGCGACGAATTCGAACGCCATCTGCGGCCGCAGGCCCTGGGTGATTTCGTCGGCCAGGCGCGGGCGCGCGAGAACCTGAAGGTCTTCATCGATGCGGCCAGGGCGCGCGGCGAGGCGCTGGATCACGTGCTGCTGCACGGTCCGCCGGGCCTGGGCAAAACCACGATGGCGCAGATCGTCGCCCGCGAGCTCGGCGTCAGCTTCAAGGCCACCTCCGGCCCGGTGATCGCCAAGGCGGGCGACCTTGCCGCCCTGCTCACGAATCTCGAAGCGCGCGACGTGCTGTTCATCGACGAGATCCATCGCCTCAATCCGGCGGTGGAAGAGATCCTTTATCCCGCCATGGAGGATTTCCAGCTCGACCTGATCATCGGCGAGGGGCCATCGGCGCGCAGCGTGCGCATCGACCTGCCGCCGTTCACGCTGGTCGGTGCCACCACGCGCTCGGGCCTGCTCACCACGCCGTTGCGCGAGCGGTTCGGCATCCCGCTGCGGCTGAATTTCTACGAGGTCGGGGAGCTCGAGCTGATCGTGCGCCGCGGCGCGCGTATCCTCAACCTCAACCTCGATGCGTCCGGCGCGCGCGAGATCGCCCGCCGCGCCCGCGGCACGCCGCGCGTGGCCG
>CAYSCA010000231.1:0-5197 GCA_964429465.1 uncultured Rhodospirillaceae bacterium | reverse complement strand
CCCGAGACCCATATCCCCCGTTGCATCGCCTGAGATAGCCTCAGACCTTGGCGGTAGTGACTGACCAGAAGGGCCGGTGCGCTACTCGCGGCTGTGCTGAACGTCGCATGGGTGCGATCCACCACCTTGTGCCGACGTATACGTCAAGCTGCTGCCACCGCCTCCGCCGCCCATGATTGAGACTACCGCTCCACATGACCCTCCAGCAGCGACCGTCGGTCGGACCTTGCGAACAGCATCCATGACCATCCTTGCGATGTCCTCGCGCGCTCTGGCGTGAGATCGACTTCTGCAACAGTGTCTTCGCCCTTGATGACGATAGAGAACCTCACCCTGCCGTCATCTGTGGTGCTGACGAACATGGCTGCGGTGTCGGTGTCATCGATGATGATGTCTGCCTTGCTCATTTGTTTCTCCTAGTGACTGACGGGAAGGGCAGGCCGGTGCGCTACTCCCTGCTTCACTTCGGTAGGGCGCGCGAGCGCCTGCACAAGTGGCGATACCTCTCATCATGGCTCCCGGCGTACAGGCAGCCTCGGTAATCGTCCGCGTCAATCCACGCCTCATCGTCCTTGTCGATCCACGCGTTGCAGCTTTCGCACCAACCGATCATGTCATCACACTCGGCGGCTTCGAGGAGGCGTTCGTACTCTGCCTCGCTGATTGTGATTGTGCCACGCTTCGGATTGCGCTTTGGCTTGATCGGTTTCGGCTTCGGCGGCACGCCGCCCGAGCGCGTGATGTACTTGTCCGCGATTCTCTTAATGTCCACGCCGCTGCCCGTCTCGTCAGTCTTCTACAGCATCTCGCCAGGGCCGGCCTTCACGAGAGGCGTTCCCTCATCGTTGTAGCCGATCACACGGGAAGAAACGTGCGGTTTTGGCTCGTAGAACTCGACGCGCTTCACGGTACCATCTTGGTAGTAGTCGATCGCTCTCACCTTCGGACACGTGCCAGTGTGACCGTGACCGCAGTAAGGACACGGCGCGTAATGCGTGCTTGGAGTAAACGTCATTCCCGCTCTCCCTCTATCTGTGAGCTCACCAAAGGTCTTCGGAGTACAACTCGAAGCTATTCACCTCGCGCTTGAGCTGCTTTGCATGCCGCGCCACGTCCAAAGCCTGCTCTCGTCCCAGAAACTCTCCCGTGTCAGTCAGGAAGCCCTGATCGTCCGGGCGGACGGCACGTGCCATACGCGCCGGCATCGCTGCCATGATGTGGCAGTGACGCGCGGGACGGGGCATGCTCATCACCAGCCCGTTCGCTCTGATCGCTGCTGCTACGATGCTCAAGGCTTCTCTTCCTGGCTCAGAGCGGCGCGGGCTCGCTGTACATCAGCGTCTGCAATGATCGCCTCAGTGCATCCTCCGTCATCGCTCTGAAACTGGTTCGGATACGACGGAAACGTGAATGCTTCCAATGCTGCCTCTAGCTCGGAGATGCGCTGCTCCAACTCTCGCTCTCGCTGTTCAAGGTAGTCGCGCATGGGGTTGCTCATCTCTCGCTCCTAGTTGGAATCGTTGTCAGGGTTTCTCACTCGCGCTCCAGCATGAACCTGTTCCATTGCCTCGCGAGATCAACACACGCCAACGCGACCACTCTGTTAGGGAGTGCCATAATGGGCGGTCGCTCGCGCCGCAAATATTCACCCAATGCCTTCGCCAGCGGATCTAGCGCACAACGCTCTTCCTCCGTCATTTTCACAACCCTGTCGTACAGGGCTTGCTCGTCGGCGTCGTCGTATTTGATCACCGCCTCTCTGACCATGGCCGTAGCCGGCCCGTCCTGGCTATAGATAGCGACGTAGTGCGCCGCTTCACGCAGAGCGGCGTCGCGGTCTGGCGCATCGCCCTCGGCCACGATCATGCCGTTCTGCTCAACCTCGAATATCCAGCGCTCCATTTCGCGCTCCATTTATAGAATTGCCAAATCCTCGGCGTAGGCCAACCCCAAGCGCCCCGGTCTCCTGATGAGACGGTGCGCCATGCTCGGGTTGTCGACCCTGTTCCCAGGCAGGCCATGGAACAATTCGACATACTCCGCAGGCACTCTCATCTGACCGTGCCCACCGCATCCTCGCGTAATTACATGCGAGCGCTCGACGCGAATAACTGGCTCGCAGACGGCATAGAGACCGGTTGCCCGGTACATGCCGATTTTGAAGTTGACGAGGTCGCCTGGGAGATACGGCAGCGGAAGCGGTTTTATCGGCATCAGCCATTCGGAATTTACGATGAATGGCGCGGCCAAGAGACCTAGCAGGAATGATCGGCGGCTAACAGTCACGACCTCGCTCCGTTATTGGAATTGCTGCAACGCCGCCCTCGGGTTCTCTGCCCGAGTGATCGGTCGCCCTATCACAATGTAATCGGCCTCTGGACACCGCTCCACGGTCTCACGGTGGTCATTTGCGACCGTGCCGCTCGGCCGAATGCCCGGCACAATGATTTTCGCCCATGGCATCAGGATTCTATATTCGGTTGCGAGCGATGCCCTGCACACGACGCCCCAGGCATTAGATGGAACAGCACTTGCTGTGTGGTCTGACGTAAGGTTTGGAACATGCACAATGTGCGTCATACCCTCGGTCGCCCTCATTGCGTCCGAAACGGCTGCGGTGACTGACAACATCTGAGGTCGCCATTGCTCAGCGATGTTGCGGGCGGCACGTCCGACCGTTGTTGGGATGTCCCGGAGCTTCAGGTCGAGGAAGACGTTCGGCAGGTTGCGGACGAACTCTCGCGCGCCATCTGCGAACGCCAACTCAAGACCGACCTTGTACCAGTCAGCGCCGGTCCGCTCGACGATCTTCTCGGCCTGCTTCACGGTCGGCACATCGAGCGCAACAATGATTTCTGGCACCAGAGCCTCCTAGTTATAAATCTTGCACTTCCAGTTCAGGGATCGGCATCCACCACTCTGGCCTGTCGATGACGACGAGATCGCCTCGGTGGTCACGAGCGTCAAAGCCGTCGGCGTGAACCACCCATCCGTGCCATTCATCACTGTAGGCGGCGACAGATGCGCAAGCAGCGGATCTGACGAAGACCGGCGTTCCGTCCTTTGGGCAGCTCTCTCCGGTTCTCCACATGATCGCCTCCTATGTTTTGACCAACCTTGCCACTTCGGCGGCAAGCGATCTTCGACCAGCTTCGTAGGCTTTCTCGGCGTACTCCCTGACGAGTCCAGTCACGAGCTCTTCCGCTCCGTGTTCTAGCTTCGCAGCCGCAATGATCTGCTGCACGTATTCGCCGAGCTTCAGCTTTTCCTCGTCCACGTCTCGCTCCTTTATTGAACGACCCTGATCATGGCCCGCCGACTGGTCGGGCCGAAGATGTCTTCCGGGCACTCGAACGGCTCGCGGCGATCTGGATGGTCCAACCAAACCGCGTGCAGGTTGCGGAAGAATGCGGGGGACACATTGAATGCCCGTGCCAGCCCGGCGAACATGTCATCATCGATGATCAGGCCGTCGTCCTGCACCGCCATGATGAGGTCCAGGCAGAACAGATCCATTGCAGTCCCATGGCGCGTCCTCATCCGCACGGCCACGTCCTCGGTGCGCCGCCGCGATGCTGCATTTCTTCGCAGAGATGCGATGCTAGAGACCACACTTCGGCTGGAGCTTCCATCACCGCCTCCTAGTTGGAATCGTTGTCAGAATTTCTTCTCGCGGGGCCGCTCATCAAGCCTGGCGTCCACGCTCTGAACGATCTCGTAATCCCTCAGCACCCGCCCATCCTCGCGCTCATGGTAGTGCTCGCCATCCATCTCCAAATGGCTGATCGCCAAGTACGGGGCTGGGCTCGTCTTGCCGAGCATCACGGTGTCGAGCGCTTGCTTGTACATGTAGTGACGCTTTCTGCGGGCGCCGACGAAGTGGAACACCTTCAGCACGTCCCCGCGCATGATCTGGCGCCCGTTCTTGTCGTACAGGTTGGCCACAGCCTTCGCTCCTTAGCTTTTGCCCTTGCGCGGCCGACCTGCGGCGCGGCTTCTTGATCCAAACTCTCGATACAGGGCTCGCTCGCTCCAGCCCTTGAGCATGTTGACGACTTCGGTATTCGTCTTGTCGGGATGCCCGCGCCAGATGGCCTCGGCCTCCTTCATCGGCGTGCGGCTGGCCCGCTTGTTCTTGCCCCTCGCGATGCCGCCAAGCCGGCCGACCTTCTTCGCCAGCTCAGACGGCAGCGCCCGGAGATCTTGGGCGAGCTCCGACGTGGCGTCCATGACCATGCCGGGGCAATCTTCCAGGCGATCCGAGCGCCTGCCCGTCGTGGTTTCCTCGATGACACAGCCGCGCTCGCGAAGTCTGTCGATAGCCCGGAGTATACCGTCTTTCGTGCGGGCGAGCCGTGATAGACTGGTGACGTAGACCGTATCGCCCAGCCGGCGCGAGCGGATCATGTCGTCCAGGGTCTCATGCTCGGACTCCTCGTAGATGACACCAACGCCAACAGCCTCAAGCGCCCGCCTCTGCTTCCCCTTGGGATGCAGTCGAGATGGTCTGATCCAGCCGCACTTATCTTTGCCTGAAGCACTCATGACGCAAATATTGTCAGAAGTTCTTGCGGAACACAAGAGACAATGCTAGGTTAACTGATGATAGTTCACCAGAACGCCTTGTGCGTGGTCGAAAGCCGGACGGCTGCTAGGCTTGACAGCTCGGAGAGACGGCGCCTGATTTCTACAGAGAAGGCCCGCCCGATGCACTTCGACGCTCAGGATCGCTACACATGGACCGCATGGCGTATGGATCGACTCGTCGCTGTTCTTGAGCGCCGTTCGGCGCGGTGTTGGGTGGTAGACGACCAGAACGGCAACGTTACCACTCACAAGCGCCGGCGCGATGCAATCAACGCCATAATGCAGATGTGAAGGAAACCCCGCCCGATGAACCCAGACGCCAAAGCAATAGCGCTAAGCGCCTACGGCCTCTCCGAGCAATTGTGGGGCCTACAGCCTAAGAAAATCGACGCAAAAGAGTTCATTGAGACGATCGAGCGCAACGTCGAGGAGGTAATTCCCGACATCATGGGGCTGCACGGTCCGAAGCCCGAGGTTGTGGAGAGAGCAGCCAAGAGCATAGCTATGGCCCTCGGCCGCGACGCCTCAGAATGGAGCGAGTTCATCCTGCACGCGCAGGCTGCCCTGATCGGGGCTCTGGACCCAGACAACAGATTTTCCGAATAAGGCC
>CAYSCA010000230.1:0-5255 GCA_964429465.1 uncultured Rhodospirillaceae bacterium | reverse complement strand
CGCGGATTTTCTATTTAGGCGGGAACCGGATCGCCGGCTGCGTGTTCCAGCGCCGTCACGCCTGTCGCTTTGCCTGAAACCTAGAAAATAACAGCCTCGCCTGGACTGGATCGACTGCCTGCCGGATGGCGGGCGGTCTGCGCTTAACGACCAGACTGCGCGAGGAGGAAGACCCATGTCCTGCATGCTGCTGCCGCCCGGCGGCGGAGGAAATCCCTGCCCGCCCGATTGCCTGCCGATCTGCACCGACGACATGGACGAGCTTCGCCATACCGGCTGGCGCTGGATCAGCCAGCAGCTTGGCCTCGCTGGCGGCAAGTCCGATGCGCCGGTGAGACAGTATCTCGGCACCGTGCGGCGCACCGACGGCCTGCCCTTCTACGCCACCCTCGCGGCGCCGCCCTGCGAGGAGGAAGCGCCGCCTGAAGACTGGCGCGGCGCCTTCTTCGCGCCCTTCGGCTTCTTCCGGCTGGTCGGCACCCTGCGCGGCTATCCCGGCGAGGAAAACCGCTACCTGCTCGAGGTCGATGCCTGGCTGGAGGCCGAGGGCCGCTCCGGCGCGGCGCTGACCGCCGCGCGCTGGGTGGTCGCCGGACCGCATCCGAAGGTGCGGGCGCCCAACCGCGCCGCCCTGCTGCAATCCATCGAGATCCGCTCGTCGGGCCCGCATGACGACGGCGACCTGCGCCACTGCATCGCGCTGCATGCGCCGAACGCGGTCTGGGGCGATCCGCGCAGCGTGGTGGCGCAGCAATGCGGCGTGGCGGCCGCCTGCCTGATCGAAGCGGTCTGCTGATCGCCGCACCCGCATCGCCGCGCATGGGGAAGAATGATGGCGAGCTTCTGCATCCGGTGCGGCACCGCGATGGCGCGGCAGGAGGATCATTGCCCGTCCTGCGGCGAGGCGGCGCTGCAGCAATGCCAGGGCTGCGGCGCCAGCGCCCCGCGCGAGGCGCGCTTCTGCGCCGCCTGCGGCAGCGCACTGACGGGAGTGCTGGCCGGAGCGCCGGCAGCCGGGGCGCGGCCGGCGCGCGTGGTGGAACCCTCCGAGCGCAAGCTGGTCACCGTGATGTTCGTCGACATGATCGGCTCGCTCGCCAGCATCCGCGATGCCGATCCGGAAGAGGCGCATGAGCTGTTCTCCCGCGTGCTCGGCGCCATGACGGAGGCCGTGCATTCCTGCGGCGGCACGGTGGTGCGCACTTTGGGCGACGGGCTGATGGTGCTGTTCGGTGCGCCGGCGGCGCGCGAGGATCATGCGATCGGCGCCTGCCATGCCGCTTTGCGCATCATCGCCGCGGTCGGCGAGATCCGCTCGCCGCTGGCGACACCGAATGTGCGGATCGGGCTGCATTCCGGCCTCGTCGTCGTCGGCCCCTCGGCCACCGATCTCGGCGTCGACTACGACGCGGTCGGCGCCGCCGTGCATATCGCGGCACGGCTGCAGCAGGCGGCAGGCGCCGGCAAGGCGGTGATGACGGCCGATACCCGCAACCTCGTGGCCGGCGAGATGCTGACCCTGTCGCTCGGGCCGCTGGCGCTGAAAGGGCTGGATGCGCCGGTGGATATTTTTGAATTGCAGGGCCTCGCGCCGCGGCTGAATTCCGGCCGGGCGGAGGGCGGCGCGGCGGATTCCGCCGGCACCTTCGTCGGCCGCGCCTCGGAGCTGGCCGAGCTCGACGGCGCGCTGCGCGCCGCCCAGCTCGGCAAGGGCCGTTTCGCCGCGGTGGTCGGCGAGGCGGGCATCGGCAAGACGCGGCTGATCGAGCAGTTCATGCACCGCCATGCCGGCCAGGTCAGCCAGTTCCGCGTCACCCCTGACCGCTTCGCCGACACCATCCCCTTCCATGCGTTGCGCAACCTGATCGCCGCGATGCTGGGCATCGCTGGTCTGGAAGGTGAGCGGCGCCAAACTTTCCTGCTGCAGCATCTCGACCGGCTCGGCCTGGGCGACGACGAGCTCCGCGTGCCGCTCTGCGACCTGCTGGAATGCGGCCCGCTGCCCGGCTACTGGAGCGACCTCGATCCGGCGCTGCGCGGCCAGATGACGGCCGCCGCCATCCGCGGCCTGATCCTGGCTGAGAGCCGGCAGCGCCTGCTGCTGCTCGCGATCGACAATATCGAGCGCGCGGATTCCGCCACGCTCGCCGCCATCGGCCTGCTGGCCGCTGCGGTGGGCAGCCATGCCATCCTGCTCGTCGTCTCGCACCGGCCCGATTTCCAGCATGGCTGGAGCGGCATGGAAGCCTTCCGGCCGCTGAAACTGGACAGTTTCAGCGCGGCGGAATCCGACGAACTGGTCGACCGCCTGGTGGCGGCCGATGCGCCGGGACCGCTGCGCCGCCAGCTGGCCGCCTGGAGCCACGGCAATCCGTTATTCCTGCATGAGGCGGTGAATTCCATGGTGGATGCCGGGCTGCTGAGCGGCGCGGCGGGCGAGCGGCAGCTGCATGGCGATGCCGACCAGGTCGTCCCGCCGGCTTCGGTGGCCGCCATGATCTCCGAGCGCATCGACCGGCTGCCGGCGCGTTCGAAGCGCATCCTGCTGACCGCCAGCGTGCTGGGCGAGCAGTTTCCGCTCGCGCTGCTGCAGGCCATCGCGGGCGAGGATGCCGGGCATCTGGAGGACGCGCTGGCGGCGCTGGTGGCGCAGGATTTCCTGCGCCAGATCGCGCGCCTGCCGGGCCTGGCCTTCGGCTTCCGCCATGCCGTGTTCCAGGAGGTCTGCTATGCCAGCCTGCTGAAAAAGCGCCGCCGGGAGCTGCATGCCGTGGCGCTGGCGGCGCTGGAGCGCGACGACAGCGGCGCCGCGACGGCCGCGCTGGCCGGCCCGCTGGCGCATCATGCCTTCCGCGGCGGGCAATGGGAGCGCGCGGTGGACTATTGCCGCGCCGCCGGCCAGCGCGCGCTGTCGCTCTCGGCCAACCGCGAGGCCGCCCGCCATTTCGAGAATGCGATCACCGCGCTCGGCCGCGCCGATCCGCAGGAAAGGCGGCTGGCCGATGCCATCGACCTGCAGCTCGAGCTGCGCGCGGCGCTGGTGCCGCTGCTGCAGCTCGAGCACGTCGGCCGCATCCTGGCCGACAGCCATGCGCGGGCGCAGAAGCTGGGCGATTGCGTGCGGCTGGCGCGCATCACCGGCTTCATGGCGGGACATGCCTATCTCACCGAGCGGCCGCAGCGCGCGGTGACTTTGTCGCTGGAGGCGATGCGGCTGGCGCGCCGCTGCGGCCAGCGCGAGCTGCAGATGGCGCCGGTGATCTATCTCGGCCAGGCCCTGCATGCGCTCGGCCGCTTCCGCCGCTCGGTGAGCATGCTGCAGCGGAACCTGCGCGCCGAGCCGCTGCCCGATCCGCGCGCCACGCTCGGCCTGCCCAGCCTGCCGGCGGTGATGACGGCGCGCTGGATCGCGCTGTCGCTCGCCGAGCTCGGCCATTTCCGCGCGGCCGAGCAGTATGCCAGCCAGAGCGACAAGGCCGGACAGACCGGCTGGCGGCCCTTCGACCAGGTCTACTCGCATTCGGCGCTGGGCTTCCTGATGCTGCTGCGCGGCGATTACGATCAGGCCTGCGAGCATAGCGAGGCGGCGCTGTTCATCGCCGAGCGGCGCGACCTGCCCTTCATGATTCCGGTGGTGGCCTCGCAGCTCGGCCTGCTGCTCGGCTATCGCGGCGAGCATGACCGCGGCCTGCGGCTGGCGCGCCGCGCGGTGCGTGCCGCCGAGGATATCGGCATCGCGGCCGGGCGCTCACGCTGGCATGCGCGGCTGGGCGAGGCCTGCCTGCTGGCCGGCGACCATGGTGAGGCGCTGCGCCAGGCCGAGATGGCGCTGGACATCGCCGGCCATAACGGCGAGGCGGGCTATGCCTGCTATGCGCGGCGGCTGCGCGGCCGCATCGCGCTGGACGGCGGCGGCAGGGATGCGGCCGGCCTGCGCCAGGCGCGCATGGATTTCCTCGGCGCCGCCCATGATGCCCGCCGCCTGGGCATGGCGCCGTTGCTGGGCAAATGCGAACTCGATCTTGCCGAAGTGGCGCGCCGCGGCGGCCGCATCAGCCTCGCCGCGCGCCATGCCGCGCAGGCGCTCGGCATGTTTCGCCGGCTGGGGATGCCCGCCTGGGAAGCCCGCGCGCTGCAGGAGCAGGAGATGCTGGCCCGGCGGGTGGCGTGATCCGGCGCGCCGGATCACGCGGCGAAGGATCGGCCCTCAGGCTTGGCCCTCAGGCGGTGAAGAATTGCTGCGTGCCATGCGCCTCGATGGCCTGGGCGAGCCGGCTGAGCGCATGCACATAGGCCGCGCTGCGCATGCTGATGCCCTTCTCCTGCGAGCGCTGCCAGATCGCGAGGCCCTCGGCCTCCATGATCGCCTTCAGCCGCTGATGCACCTCTTCCACCGGCCAGTAGAAACCCTGGCGGTTCTGCACCCATTCGAAATACGACACCGTCACGCCGCCGGCATTGGCCAGGATGTCGGGCAGCACGATCACGCCGCGCTTCTCCAGCATCGCATCGGCGTCCGGCGTGATCGGGCCGTTGGCCAGTTCGAGCACCAGCTTCGCCTTCACGTCATGCGCGTTGCCGCGATGGATCAGGTCTTCCATCGCGGCCGGCACCAGGATGTCGCAATCGATGCCGGTCAGCGCCGCGGCCGGCAGCACCTGCGCATCCTTCGCCGCGGCCAGCGCGGCCTTGCCGGTCACCGCGCCGTCCTGGTTTTTGGCGCGGACCAGCGCCGCCGCGTCGAGCCCGCCCGGCGCATGCAGGCAGCCATGCGAATCCGATACCCCGACGATGCGGTAGCCGTCGCCCGCCATCAGCCGCGCGATATGCTGGCCGGCATTGCCGAAGCCCTGGATGGCGACGCGCGCGCCGGGCTTGACGCCGAGCTCGGCGGCCAGCCGGCGCACCAGGTAATAGCCGCCGCGCGCCGTGGCATCCTCGCGGCCGAGCGAGCCGCCCAGCGCGATCGGCTTGCCGGTGATCACCGCCGGCGTGGTGGCGCCGACGATGGAGGAATATTCGTCGGCCATCCAGCCCATGATCATCGCGTTGGTATAGACATCAGGCGCCGGGATGTCGCGATCGGGCCCGACGACGCGGGCAAACGCCTGCATATAGGCACGCGACAGGCGCTCCAGCTCGGCCTTGGAGAGGGCATGGGGATCGACGCGGATGGCACCCTTGCCGCCGCCATAGGGCAGGTTCATCACCGCGCATTTGAACGTCATCCAGAAGGCCAGCGTCTCGACCTCGTC
>CAYSCA010000229.1:0-5321 GCA_964429465.1 uncultured Rhodospirillaceae bacterium | reverse complement strand
CGAAATCGGGCATCGACACGCGCTCGGGATTGAGGAAGCGCTCGAACAGCAGGCCGAAGCGCAGCGGGTCGAGATCGGTGATGGTCAGCGCCCAGGCGACCACCGAGCCGGCGCCCGAGCCGCGGCCCGGCCCGACGGCGATGCCATTGCGCTTCGACCACTGGATGAAGTCGGCCACGATCAGGAAGTAGCCGGGGAATTTCATGTTGATGATCGTCTCGCATTCGAATTCGAGACGGTCCCAGTAGGGCTTGGCCGCCTCGCCCTCGACGCCGACCTGCTGCAGCCGCCGCTCCAGCCCGTCGCGCGCCATGCGGCGCAGCGCATCGGCTTCCGACTCGCCCTTTCCGTCGCCAAAATTCGGCAGGATCGGCTTGCGCTCCTCGGCCTTCACGGCGCAGCGCTGCGCGATCACCAGCGTGTTGTCGATCGCCTCCGGCAGGTCGGCGAACAGCACGCGCATCTCCTCGGCCGACTTGAAGCGGTGTTCCGGCGTCACGCGGCGGCGGTTCTGCTCGCCCACATAGGAGCCCTCGGCGATGCAGAGCAGCGCGTCATGGGCCTCGTACATGTCCTCGTCGGGGAAATAGCAGTCGTTGGTGGCGACCAGCGGGATGTCGAGCGCATAGGCCAGGTCGAGCAGGCCGGGCTCGGTCTTCGCCTCGATCTGCCAGCCATGGCGCTGCAGCTCGACATAGAGCCGGCCGGGGAAGATGCCGTTCAGGCGCTCGAGCTGCTCGCGGGCAGTATCATCCTGCCCTTCGGAGAGCAGCCGGGCGATCGGACCCTGGGGTCCGCCGGTGAGGCAGAGCAGGCCTTCGTTATGGGCTTCGAGGTCAGCCCAGGCGATCTGCGCCGCCTCGCCCGGCGGCGGCTCGAGATAGGCCCCGGTGCTGAGCCGCATCAGGTTGGCATAGCCGGCTTGGTCCTGGGCCAGCAGCACGATGCGATCGGGGTCGGGCTTGCGCAGCGCCTTGCCGAAGCCGCCCTGGCCGGTATCGGCGCGCCCGAGATTGATCTGGCAGCCGATGATCGGCTGGATGCCCTTAGCAACCATCTCCTTGGAGAATTCCAGCGCCCCGAACAGGTTGTTGCTGTCGGTGATCGCGACCGCCGGCATACGGTATTTCACACAAAGTTCAGCGAGTTTTGGCAGCCGGATGGCGCCCTCGGTCAGCGAATAGGCGGTGTGGACGCGCAGATGGATGAAGTCGGCCAGGCTCATGACACCACTCTACTCGGGCAGGCGGGATATTCGAGTCGCGTTCCTATTCTACGATAGCCGCCCTAGCCCCTCGAAACCAGAACGGAGGGATTCCAAATCCCACATTCTGGGTTCGAGATTCGCGAGGATTCGCAATATCTTGTGGATAACAGATGAACTCGGCCGGTATCAGGAGGAACAGCCGCGGACGAATCCCAGATGCTGGCGAACGAAGCGGAAAACCCGTCTAGACCTTGGGGTTGCCACCGAGAGGCCGGAGCGCGGCAGAGATCCTGACGCGAGAAGTTTCCCGCCCAGGGGAAATGGGCGGACGCGCTTTGGGACGAATTTCTCGTTATTTGTATCTTATTCGTGACTAAATTAACCAATCGGGTGAAGAGCCGAGGCACCCTGATGAAGAACATATAGGATACAAATGCCCTCTTGTCAAGCCAGGTCGAGCCGGCGCAACCGGTCGGCCGCGAAGTCGATGAAGGCGCGCAGCTTGGCCGAAGCCCGCCGTCCCTCGGCATGGACCAGATGGATCGGCAACGGCACAGCCTCATAATCTTCCAGAAGCAGTTTCAATGTATTGTCTCTGATATGTGATGCGATCTGATAGGAAAGGACGCGCGTGATTCCCTCGCCCGCAAGGGCGGCGGCGATCGCGACATCGGCGGTGTTGACCAGCAGCCGCGAGGCCGGGTTGACCCGCTGCTGCCTCGGCGGGTTGCCGAACACCCATTCCGCCTCGACCCCCTGGGTCCAGAAACCGACCGTATCATGGCCGGCCAGGTCGGCCGGCCGCAGCGGCGTGCCACGCCGCGCCAGGTAAGCAGGCGCGGCACAGGTCACCCGCCGCACGCTGCCCACCCTGACCGCGTTCAGCGAGGAATCCGGCAGATGGGCGATGCGCAGGGCGACGTCTATCCCCTCCTCCAGCAGGTCGGTCACCCGGTCGAGCAGCAGCAGGCGGATGCTGACCTCAGGGTGAAGCCGGAGGAATTCGGTGACCACCGGGGCGACATGCATGCGGCCGAACAGCACCGGCGCGGTGACGGTCAGCAGGCCACGCGGCCGAGCATGGGCACCGGCCGCGGCGCTCTCGGCCTCCTCGATCTCGGCCAGGATCCGCTTCGCATCGGCGAGATAGCGGGCGCCTGCCTCGGTCAGCCGCACCAGCCGGGTGGTCCGGTGCAGCAGCCGGGTACCGATGCGCTCCTCCAGGGCGGCGATCGCGCGGGTCACGGCCGGCGGCGAAAGGCCGAGCTGGCGAGCGGCCGGGGCAAAGCCTGCGGCCTCCGCCACCGCGATGAACACCCGCATGCCGCTGATCTTGTCCATGGGATTATTTCATATATCGGAATAATGCCTTGTCAATTCCGGAGATTAAAACAGGCCGGTTGCCGCGCCATCCTGAGGACACCACCACCGGAGCCGCCATCGTGACGAACCCCATCCGCCTCTACCGCCATGCCCTGTCGGGCCATGCCCATCGCGTCGAACTGATGCTGTCGCTGCTGGGCCTGCCGGCCGAGCTGATCGATATCGACCTGCGCAAGGGCGAGCAGAAGGCGCCCGACTTCCTCAAGCGCAATCCCTTCGGCCAGGTGCCGGTGATCGAGGACGGGGATGTCACGCTGGCCGACAGCAATGCGATCCTGGTCTATCTCGCCCTGCGCTACGATCCGCAGCGCCGCTGGCTGCCCGCCGATCCGCTCGCCGCCGCCCGGGTGCAGCAATGGCTGTCGGCCGCCGCCGGCCAGCTCGCCTCCGGCCCGGCGCTGGCGCGGGTGATCCATCTCTTCGGCCGCAAGGCCGATACGGCGCCGGCCTGCGCGGTGGCCGCGCAGCTCTTCGGCGTCATGGAGACGCTGCTGGGCGGGCAGGACTTCCTTGCCGCCGGGCATGCGACCATCGCCGACATCGCGCATTACAGCTACACCGCCCATGCGCCTGAGGGCGGCGTGCCGCTCGATGCCTATCCGAATATCCGTGCCTGGCTCGGCCGCATCGAGGCCCTGCCCGGCTTTGTCGCGATGCGGCGCTCGCCGATCCCGCAGGTGGCCTAGCATGTCCGAACTGCCCGACGCCTTCCATCCCGGCGAGCAGGCGATGCAACTGCTGGCCGGCTCACGCGAGAGGATGGCGGAAGCCGGCCATCGCATCATGCGCGACTTCATGCCGGACCAGCATCGCGAGCTGTTCGAGAAGCTGCCCTATCTCTTCCTCGGCAGCCTCGACGCGCAGGGCCGGCCCTGGGCCTCGATGCTGGTCGGCAAGCCCGGATTCGTGAAGACACCCAATGCGCGGCTCATGACCGTGACCGCCAGGCCGGCGCCGGGCGACCCGCTGGGGGACAACCTGCGGCTCGGCGCGCCGCTCGGCGTGATCGGGATCGAACTGCATACCCGCCGGCGCAACCGCATGAACGGCCGCATCGCCGCCCGCGACGAGGAAAGCTTCACCATCCAGCTCGACCAGAGCTTCGGCAACTGTCCGCAATATATCCAGGCGCGCCAGCCCTTCTTCAAAGCTTCGTCCGGGAGTTTCGCCGCGCCTCATCCGGTGGAGAGGTTCGGCACAGCGTTGCCGGCCGATGCGGCAGCCATCGTACGCGCGGCCGATACCTTCTTCGTCGCCACCGCCTCGGTGAGCGCCGGCAACGGCGAACGGCGCGAGGGCGCCGATGTCTCGCATCGCGGCGGCCGGCCCGGTTTCGTGCGGCTGACCGAGGAGGACGGCCGCGCGGTGCTCACCGCGCCGGACTTCGCCGGCAACAACTTCTTCAACACTTTGGGCAACATCGCGCAAAACCCGAAGGCCGGCTTGCTGTTCGCCGATTTCGAGAGCGGCAACCTGCTGCAACTGACCGGCGCGGCCTCGGTGGTGCTGGACGATCCGGAGATCGAGCGCTTCACCGGCGCGCTGCGGTTCCTGCGCCTCGAACTGGAAGAAGGCCGCCTGATCCGCGGCGCGCTGCCCTTCCGCTGGGATTTCTCGAGCTACGCGCCGCAACTGGCGCGGACGGGCGTGTGGGAAGGAGATAACGCATGAAGATCGCACTGGTCGGGGCAAGCGGGTATACCGGCAAACGCATCCTTGCAGAGGCGCTGCGCCGGGGCCACGAGGTCACCGCCATCCTCCGGCATCCGGAAAAGCTGGATGCCCATCCGGCGCTGACTATCCGGCAGGCCGATCTGGCTGATGGCGTGGATCTCACGGCTCTGCTGTCCGGCCATCAGGCCATCATCTCCGCCTACAATCCCGGCCTTCCCGAGGGCCCGCAGGTAACCGGGAAAATCGTCTCAGCCGCAAGGCAGTCGGGATTGCGCCTGCTGGTTGTCGGCGGCGCCGGCAGCCTGCTGACCGCCTCAGGGCGGCGGCTGGTGGATGAACCGGATTTCCCGTCGGCGTGGAAATCCGGAGCGCTCGCCACGGCAGCCTTCCTGGAGCGGCTGCGGGCCGAGGAAAGACTCGACTGGTGCTTCATCAGCCCGGCGGCCCAACTCCCCTCCGGCGAACGCACCGCAAGGTATCGCATGGGGCGGGATGAATTGCTCACCGGCGACGATGGTGAAAGCCGTATTACGGTTGAGGATTACGCCGTCGCGATGATCGACGAGCTTGAAAGACCGAAGCACCGCAACATGCGGTTCTGCGTGGCCTATTGAAAGGCCGATCTCCTACGCCGCCGTATACAGCAGCCCCTCATGCAGGGCGACGATGCGGTCCATGCGCTTGGCGAGGTCGATATTGTGCGTGGCGATCAGCGCGCCGATGCCGAAATTGCGCACCATCGCCAGCATCTCGCTGAACACCGTCGCGGCCGTCTTCTCGTCCAGATTGCCGGTCGGCTCGTCAGCCAGCAGAAGGTCCGGCTTGCCGACCAGCGCACGCGCGATGGCCACGCGCTGCTGCTCGCCGCCGGAGAGCCGCGCCGGGCGATGATGCAGGCGGTCCATCAGGCCGAGATCCTTCAGCAGGTCGCTGGCGAGATGCTTGGCCGCCTTCTCGCCCTCGCCGCGGATGCGCAAAGGCATGGCGGCATTCTCCAGCGCCGAGAATTCCGGCAGCAGATGATGGAACTGGTAGACGAAGCCGATGCGATGGCGGC
>CAYSCA010000228.1:0-5336 GCA_964429465.1 uncultured Rhodospirillaceae bacterium | reverse complement strand
AGAGATAGGTGGTGAGCGCCGCGCCCTTGTTGCCGCGCTCTTCCTTGACGACCTGCACCAGCATGATCTGCCGGCGCTTGATGACTTCCTGGATCTTGTACCGGCGGAAGGCATTGGCGCGGCGGCGGCGGCGGCGGCTTTCGTCGTGATCGTCGCTCTTGCCGTTCTCGTCGGATTTCGCCTCCGGCTCGGGCGCGCCGTCATGCGGCTCGGCATCGTCGTGATGCTCAGAATCGTCGTGATGCTCGGCTTCATCATGCTGCCCGGCTTCGGCGGCCGGCGCATCGTCCTCAGCGGCCTGATCGGCCGGTCCGGCCTGCTCCGACGGCGTGTCCTGGTCGTCATGATCGTCGGCCGGAACCTCGGCGGCGACGCTCGGTGCCGGCGCGGAGCCGGCCGGCACATTCCAGTAGGCCGGCGGCGGCGCGAAGGCCGCGGCATCGGACGGCGCGTTGTCGGCGGCGGCGGACTCGGCATCGCCGCCCTCGGCCGGCGCATCGGCGCTGATTTCCTCGACGCTGTCGAAATCGCCGTCGACGGTCTCGACGCCATGATGCTCGTCGTCGCCGGCTTCGGCCGCGGCGCGCGCGGCTTCGGCGCGGGCTTCTTCCTCTGCCAGTTCGGCTTCCTCGGCTTCGGCGGCGCGCGCCTCTTCCTCGGCCTGCTGCGCCAGCAGGGCTTCGCGATCGGCGATCGGGATCTGGTAATAGTCGGGATGGATTTCGCTGAAGGCCAGGAAGCCGTGGCGGTTGCCGCCATATTCAACGAAGGCCGCCTGCAGCGAGGGCTCTACGCGGGTCACCCGCGCCAGGTAGATATTGCCCTTGAGGACCTGTTTGGTGGATGTCTCGTAGTCGAATTCTTCGAGACGGGTACCTTTTACGACAACGACCCGAGTCTCCTCGAGGTGCGTTGCGTCAATCAGCATACGCATGCCCATTGGCATAATTCCTGCGGCGCGGCGCCGCCCGCGCGAATAACAAACGGCGGCGCGCCTGGGTTTTCGAAGCCGGCAGCGGGCGGACCGGCCCGCGACTGCCTGTGCAGGCAGCGACGGTAATGGCCCGCAGGGCCGTTCGGGGGGCGCTCTATCGGCAGGCCCTGGAACCAGGGCTGCCCGAGTGCGCGCCGCGCCGGCGGCCTGCCGCGCCACCCCCGGACCAGGTTCAGAATGACCGGCCGGCGGAGCGCTTCGGAGGTTCACTCCACATCCGTGCTGTCTTGAGCGCGGCGCCCGAGGCCGGCTGCCCCAGGCCGCCTCCTTTGGGCGGAAATTTGGGATATGCAGACCGGCTCACTGCCGACGCGCCGATCCCCCTCCCTCACCATAAAGCTGGCTGGACGGCGGGATCTGACTCGGATATTCGCAACTGCATGGTACGCTGTAGCAGGGCGCAGCCACAAGGTCTTTCTTGGCCGCCCGTCGGGGCGAGCGGGGATTTATCATTAAGCATCTGTTTCTGATAGTTTTTCTTCTCCTGGCCGGAGTTTCGCCGGCGCGGGCGGAAACGCCTGCCGTCACCGGGCTGCAACTGGGGCTGAATGCCGGGCTGACGCGGCTGGTGATCGAGGTTTCCGCCCGGGCGGAAGCCCGGCTGGAAGCTCTTCCCGCGGATTCCAGCCTCGTGCTGACCTTTCCGGAGGCGCGGCCCGCCGCCCGCCTGGCCGCGGCGCTGGAAGGCGGGCTGGTGCGCCGCATCGCCCCCCTGCCGGCGGCGGGCAATGCGGCGGTCTTCCGCCTCGAACTCGCCGCGCCGGCCGTGGTCGAGCAGTCCTTCTACCTGCCGCCGGCCCATGGCCGCGGCGGCTACCGGCTGGTGATCGATTTCCGGCCTGCCGATACGGCAACCTTCGCCGCCGCTTTCGCCAGGCCGCCGCTGCTGCCGCTGGAGCATCTCAAAGATACCCCGCCGCCCCCGCCCGCCTCGGGCGATCCGCGCCGGCTGGTCGTCCTCGATCCGGGGCATGGCGGCCAGGATCCCGGCGCGATCAGCGCCTCGGGCCGCTTCGAGAAGGATGTCACCCTGGCGCTGGCCCGGGCGGTGGCGGCGCGGCTGGCGCAGACCGGGCGCTACCGGGTGCTGCTGACCCGCGAAACCGACCGCTTCGTCCGGCTGCCGCAGCGGGTGGCGCTGGCGCGGCAGCAGGAGGCCGACCTCTTCCTGTCGATCCATGCCGACAGCCTTGCCGGCGACGGCCGCACGCGGGGCGCCAGCGTCTATACCCGCGCCGACGATGCCACCGACCTCGAAGCCGAGGCGCTGGCGCTGCGCGAGAACAAGGCCGACCTGCTGGCGGACGGCGCCGCCGAAGCCGAGCTGGACGATGTCGTCTCCATCCTGCTCGACCTCGCCTCGCGCGACACGCCGCTGCATTCCAGCCGGTTCGCCGGACTGCTGGCCGCCAATCTCGGCCAGGTCCTGCCGCTGCGCCGCAATCCGCTGCGCGGCGCCAATTTCAAGGTGCTGTCCGCGCCTGACGTGCCGTCGGCGCTGCTCGAGCTGGGCTACCTCTCCAATGCCAAGGACGAGGCGCTGCTGTTCTCCGAAACCGGCCGGCGCAACCTGGCCGATGCCATGGTCGAGGCGATCGACCGGTACTTCGGGGTTGAATCCCGATAACCCGGTCCGTCGCCGCAAACCCGCCTTAATCTTGTCGCTATACAGGCCCAGTATTCGGGAGTACGAGTACCGCGAAAAATTAACCAAGTAGCCCAAGCCTGAATGCCTCGGGGGAACCGGTCCGTTTCATGCGCCTGTTGCGTCACCTCTTCCTTTTGCTGTTCCTGCTGACGCTTGCCGTCATCGGTGCCGCCGGCGCCGGCCTTGCCGGCCTGTGGTATTTCGGCCGCGACCTGCCCGACTACCAGCAGCTGGCCGATTACCAGCCGCCGGTGACCACCCGCTTCCATGCCGGCGACGGAAGGCTGATCGCCGAATTCGCCCGCGAGCGCCGCCTGTTCGTGCCGATCGAGGCAATCCCCGAACTGGTCAAGCAGGCCTTCCTCTCGGCGGAAGACAAGAATTTCTACGAGCATTCCGGCGTCGACCCGGTCGGCATCGCGCGCGCGATCGTGCAGAACGTCATCAACGTGGCGCAGAACCGCCGGCCGGTCGGTGCCTCCACCATCACACAGCAGGTGGCGAAGAATTTCCTGCTCGGCAATGAAGTCTCGATCGCCCGCAAGGCGAAGGAAGTGATCCTCGCCTTCCGCATCGAGAAGGCCTATTCGAAGGACAAGATCCTCGAACTCTATCTCAACGAGATCTATCTCGGCGCCAGCTCCTACGGCGTGGCGGCAGCCGCGCTCACCTATTTCGACAAGTCGCTCTACGACCTGACGCTCGAGGAAGCCGCCTATCTCGCCGCCCTGCCCAAGGCGCCGAGCAACTACCATCCGGTGCGCCATGCCGAGCGCGCCCGCGAACGCCGCGACTGGGTGATCAGCCGCATGCTGGAAGACGGCGCGGTGAACGAGGCCGAGGCGCGGCGCGCCATGGCCACCCCGCTGGTGGCGCATACGCGGCCCGATTCCGAGATCGCCCGCGCCGACTGGTTCGCCGAGGAAGTGCGCCGCGAATTGTCGCAGCGCTTCGGCGACAAGCGCCTCTATGAAGGCGGCCTGAGCGTCCGCACCACCATGGACCCGAAGCTGCAGGCGATCGGCGAGCGCGTGCTGCGCGACGGGCTGGAAGCCTATGACCGCCGCGCCGGCGGCTGGCGCGGACCCTTCGTGCGGCTGACGCAGAACGACAAGCTGGCGCCAGACTGGCGCGAGAAGCTGAACGCGCTGCCGCCCTTTGCCGGCATCCTGCCGCCCTGGCGCATCGCCGTGGTGGTCGGCATCGGCAACGACGCGGCCGAGATCGGCTTCGCCGACGGCCAGACCGGCAGGCTGCCCTATGCGGGCCTGCGCTGGGCCCGCAAGAAGCACGGCCCCGACCAGTTCGGCCCGGTGCCGCGCCACCCCGACGACGTGCTCGATATCGGCGACGTCATCGCGGTCGAGCCCCTGAATGACAAGACGGCGGGCGACAAGCCGCAGGACGGCTTTGCCCTGCGGCAGATTCCGGAAGTCGGCGGCGGCCTCGTCGCGATGGATCCGCATACCGGCCGCGTGCTGGCGCTGGTCGGCGGCTTCGACTTCCGCCTGAGCCAGTTCAATCGCGCCACCCAGGCGCATCGCCAGCCCGGCTCGGCCTTCAAGCCCTTCGTCTATGCCGCGGCGCTCGACAGCGGCTTCACGCCGTCCTCGCTGGTACTGGATGCGCCCTTCGTGCTTGACCAGGGGCCCGGCCTGCCGCTGTGGAAGCCGGGCAACTACAGCGACCAGTTCTATGGCCCGTCCACCCTGCGCGTCGGCGTCGAGAAATCGCGCAACCTGATGACCGTGCGGCTGGCGCAGGCGATCGGCATGGAGAAGGTGGTCGATTACGCCAAGCGCTTCGGCATCGTCGACGACATGCCGCCGGCGCTCTCCATGGCCTTGGGCGCCGGCGAGACGACGCTGCTGCGGCTGACTACGGCCTATGCCGAGCTGGTCAATGGCGGCCACCGCATCGTGCCGACGCTGATCGACCGCGTGCAGGACCGCACGGGCAACACGATCTTCCGGCACGACAACCGCCCCTGCCCGGCCTGCACCGCGCCGGGCTATATGGGCCAGGACATGCCGGCGCTGCCCGACATGCGGCCGCAGATCATCGATCCGGTCACCGCCTACCAGATGGTGTCGATCCTCGAGGGCGTGGTCCAGCGCGGCACCGGCGTCCGCATCCGCGAACTGGGCAAGCCGCTGGCCGGCAAGACCGGCACCACCAACGACAGCATGGATACCTGGTTCATGGGCTTCAGCCCCGATCTCGCGGTCGGCGTCTTCATCGGCTACGACACGCCGAAGGACATGGGCAAGCGCGAAACCGGCTCGTCGGTCGCCGTGCCGGTGTTCAAGGCCTTCATGGCCGAGGCCCTGAAGGACAAGCCGAACGTCTCCTTCCGCGTACCGCCCGGCGTGCGGCTGGTGCGCGTGCAGGCCGAAACGGGCGAGCTGGCGCGGCCGGGCGACCGCCATGTGATCCTGGAAGCCTTCAAGCCCGGCACCGAGCCGCAGCCCGGCGCGCGCAGCGCGGTGCTCGACGGCTCGATGGAGGATCGCGAGAGCATCAGCGGCGTCGGCGGCAGCGTCGGCTCGGCACCGATCTCCGGCACCGGCGGGCTGTATTAAGCCGCGCCCGGACGGGAGAAGTTATTCCCGGAAATCGGCCTGCATGTGGGGAAAGGAATGGTGGGCGGTACAGGATTTGAACCTGTGGCCCCACCCATGTGAAGGGTGTGCT
>CAYSCA010000227.1:0-5370 GCA_964429465.1 uncultured Rhodospirillaceae bacterium | reverse complement strand
TGAACCTGTGCGTCAACGACATCGCCAATATGGGTTTCGCCACGCGCGCCGGCGTGCCGGTGGTGCTGGTCGGCGACATCGACCGCGGCGGCGTCATCGCCAGCCTGGTCGGGACGGCCACGCTGCTGGAGCCGGAAGAGCGCGCGCTGGTGGCCGGTTATGTGATCAACAAGTTCCGCGGCGATCCCAGCCTGTTCGAGGACGGCTTGAGGATCGTGACGCAGCATACGCGCTGGCGCAGTTTCGGCGTCCTGCCCCATCTGTCCTCGGTGGCGCGCCTGCCGGCGGAGGATGCGCTGGCGCTGGATGGAACGGCCTCGCCGGATGGCAGCATCGTGATCGCCGTGCCGCGCCTGCCGCATATCGCCAATTTCGATGATTTCGACCCGCTGCGGCAGCAGAGGGAAGTCAAGCTGGTTTTCGTATCGCCGGGCGAGCCTCTGCCGGCCGATGCCGCGCTGGTCGTCATCCCCGGATCGAAAGCGACCATTGCCGATCTCAAGGCTTTCCGCGCGCAGGGCTGGGAGGCCGATCTCGCGGCGCATCTGCGTCGCGGCGGCCGTGTGCTGGGGCTCTGCGCCGGCTATCAGATGCTGGGCCGCTCGATCGCCGACCCCGAGGGGATCGAGGGGGCGCCCGAGGCCGTGCAGGGGCTCGGGCTGCTGGATGTCATCACCACCCTGACCGGCGAGAAGACCTTGCGCGAGGTGGACGGCATCGAGCGCTTCACCGGCGAAGCGGTGCATGGTTACGAGATGCATGTCGGCGTCACCGCCGGCCCGGATGCGGCACGGCCGCTGCTGCGCCTCGGCGAACGCCATGACGGGGCGGTGTCGGGCGATGGTCGCGTAGCCGGCTGCTATCTGCACGGCCTGTTCGGCAGCGATGCCTTCCGCCGGGCTTATCTGGAGTGGCTCTCGGGCCAGCAGGTCGGGACAGTGGATTACGCGGCCAATGTCGAGCAGGCGCTTGATGCGCTGGCCGACGCCGTCGAGCAGCATCTCGACATGGATGGTCTCATCGCGTCAGCGCGATAGCCGGCAGCAGGACGCTGGCGAACAGCAGGATGCAGGCGGTGCGGTAGAGGCGCAGGGCATGCCGGATATCGGCCGCCCCGGCGTCGGCACGACCGCTGCCCATCCAGTGATCCTCCACCCATTTCTCGCCATAGCGCCGCGGCCCGGCCAGTTTCAGGCCCAGCGCGCCGGCCATTGCCGCTTCGGGCCAGCCCGCATTGGGAGACCGATGCTGTCCGGCATCGCGCTCGATGCTGGCAAATGCACCCCGCGGTGAGGCCTGAGCCGTGAACCAGGCGGCGAGGACGAACAGCAATCCCGACAGCCGCGATGCCGGCAGGTTGACCAGATCATCCAGCCGCGCCGCCGCCCAGCCGAAGGCGCGATATTTGTCCGATTTGTGCCCGATCATGCTGTCGGCAGTGTTGATCGCCTTGTACAGCGCGATTCCCGGCAGGCCGCCCACCGCCAGCCAGAAGGCGGGCGCCACGATGCCGTCGGAGAAATTCTCCGCCAGGCTTTCGATGGCGGCGCGGCTGACGCCATGTTCGTCCAGGCTCTCGGGGTCGCGGCCGACGATCATCGCCACGGCTTGGCGCCCGCCGGCGAGGCCGTCCTGCTCTAGGCCTTTCGCCACCGCGGCGACATGGTCGTACAGGCTGCGCTGGGCCAGCAGGCTGGCCGCCAGCATGGCTTCCAGCAGCCAGCCATGTGGCAGGCTGCGCAGCATCGCATCGATGGCAACCGCAATGCTTCCGACGACGGCGAGAAGGATCAGCAGCCCGGCCAGCCCGGCCAGCCGGCGCTGCCAGTTGCGCCAGGCCGGGCGGTTGAGCAGGCGATCCAGCGCGGCAATCAGCGCGCCGAACCAGACCGCGGGATGGCGGATCAGCCGGTACAGCGCATCGGGGTAGCCGATGGCGGCATCGGTCGCCAGGGCGACGACGAGAAGCCAGAGGTTGATCGCAGCGGGTTCCACCGTAAGATCGCCAGCCATGAAGGATGCAGACACCATGGGCGAGGCGGCATCGCGCCGTCAACCGGATCGGCCTGTCCATGGCGGCGACATCAGCGCCTATCGCAGCGCCTATGCCGGCGATTGGCTCGACCTAAGCACCGGAATCAATCCCTTTCCCTATCCGCTGCCATTGCTGCCGGCCGATGTCTGGGCCCGGCTGCCCGGCAGCGCGGAGATGGTGAAGCTGCTGAGCGCGGCGCGCGGGGCCTATGGCTGTCCGGCGGAAGCCGGAATCGTCGCGGTCCCCGGCACCCAGGCGGCGATCCAGTGGCTGCCGCGCCTGTTCGCCAGAGGCCGTGTCACGGTGCTCGGGCCCACTTACGCCGAGCATGCCCATGTCTGGCGTCAATGCGGACACGACGTGACCGAGCTGAATGCGGTTCCGGGCACGTTGCGCGACATCGATGTCCTGATCGCGGTCAACCCGAATAATCCCGATGGACGGGCCTTCGGTCCCGATCTGCTGCGCCGCTGGCATCAGGAGCTGAGCGAGCGGGGGAGCTGGCTGATTCTGGACGAAGCCTTCGCCGATGTCGTGCCGGAGGTATCGCTTGCTGCCGAAGCCGGCAAGCCGGGCCTGGTGATCCTGCGCTCCTTCGGCAAATTCTTCGGCCTTGCCGGTCTGCGCCTCGGTTTCGTGCTCGGCGATCCGGTGGTGACGCAGGCGCTGGCGCAGGCCGTCGGGCCCTGGGCAGTCAGCGGTCCGGCGGCGGAGATCGGCGCTGCTGCGCTGCAGGACACGTCCTGGCAGGCGGCGATGCGGGAGGAACTGCGCGTGCGGGCCAGGCGCTTCGATCAGGACATGCGCGACCGCGGCATCCATGTACTGGGCGGCACCAGCCTGTTCCGGCTGGCGAAGGTGCCGGATGCGGCGGCATTTGCGGCGCGGCTGCGGCAGCAGGGCATCCACACCCGGATTTTCACATACAGCCCGGACTGGATGCGTTTCGGCCTGCCACCGGATGAAGCCGCATTCTGGGCGCGTTTCGATACGGCGATGAAAGACGGCGGCTAGCGGCGCCGCGGCCAGGATTGCCGCGTCAGCAGGCTGGCGCCGATCACCAATGCGCTGACCGTCACCAGCAAGATGGTGGAGATCGCATTGATCTCGGGTGAAATGCCGAGCCGCACGGCAGAGTAGACGCGCACCGGCAAAGTCGTGGCGCCGGGCCCGTTTACGAAGGACGCGATCACCACATCGTCGAGCGACAAGGTGAAGGCAAGCAGCCAGCCGGCGGCCAGCGCCGGCGCCAGGCTCGGCATGGTGACCAGCAGGAAGGCGCGCACCGGCCCTGCGCCGAGATCGCGCGCTGCTGCCTCCAGATCAGGACTGAGACCGACCAGCCGTGCCTGCACGATCACTAGCACGAAGGCGGTGCCCAGGGTGGTATGGGCCAGGGCAACGGTCAGCATGCCGCGCTCCAGCCCGAGCGAGACGAGCAGCATCAGGGTCGCAACGCCGAGGATCACCTCGGGCAGCACCATTGGCACCAGCATCAGGCCGCCGAGCGTCTGCCGGCCGGGGAAACGGCCGAGCCGGCTCAGCATCAGCGCGCCGAGCGTACCCAGCAGGGTTGCCAGGGTGGCAGCCAGCACGGCGACCTGCAGCGAGTTGAGGGCCGCTTCCAGATAGGCCGGATTGGTGACCAGCGCCTCGTACCAGTGCAGCGAGAAACCGCCCCAGACGGTGACCAGCCGCGAGGCATTGAAGGAGTAGATCACCACCAGCAGGATGGGCAGATAGAGAAAGGCCAGCCCGAAGGCCAGCGCGGTGACATTGATGCGGCCGAGATGTCTCATCCGCGCAGTTCCAGCCGTTGGAGCCACAGGGCAGGCGCCAGCAGCAGCAGCGTGAGCAGGATGGCCAGCGCGCTTGCCATGGTCCAGTCGCGGTTGGCGAAGAACTCCGACCACAGCGTCTGGCCCAGCATGATGGTGGCGGAGCCGCCGAGCAGGTCGGGGATGATGAATTCGCCGGCTGCCGGGATGAAGACCATCAGCATGGCTGCGAGGATGCCGCGCCGGGCGAGCGGGACGGTCACCAGCCAGAAGGCCTGCCGGGGCGAGGCGCCAAGGTCGATCGCGGCTTCAGTCAGCCGTGGCGGTTGGCCGGCCAGGCTCGCATAGATCGGCAGGATGGCGAAGGGCAGATAGGTATAGGTCATGCCGATCACCACGCCGAAGCCGGTGTTGACCATCACCAGCGGCTCGTCCACCACGCCAAGCGCCAGCAATGCCGCATTGATCAGGCCTTCCGGCTTCAGCAGCGCGATCCAGGCATAGACGCGGATGAGAAAGGAGGTCCAGAACGGCAGGATGATCAGCGTCAGCAACACGGCCTGCCAGCGCGACGGGGCGCGGGTCACGGCCTGCGCGACGGCGAGGCCGAGCGCAACGCAGAGAAATGTGGTGATCCCGGCGTAGAGCAGGCTGTTGCGCAGCGCGTGCAGATACAGCGCATCGGCAAAGATCAGGCTGTAATTGCCAAGCTGCGCCTGCAGCGCGCCGTCGCGGAACAGCGGTGTATAGGGCGGCTGTGCCAGCAGCGGCTCGGCCAGGCTGATCTTCAGCACCAGCGCCAGCGGGACGGCAATGAACAGGATCGCCCACAGAGCGGGCAGGGCGATCAGGGCAAGGCCGCGCCGGGTCATCCGCGGTCCGCCAGGGGGATCAGCGCCTCGGCATCCCAGCGCAGCCAGACCCTCGCGCCCCGCTCGATCAGCGGCTGGTGGATTGCGTTGAGCTGCGCGGCACGAACAACCTGTCCGTCTTCCAGCTGCACCGTCACCGTGGTCATGTCGCCGATATAGTCGATGTCGCTGACCACTCCCGAACCGGTATTCGGCCCCGCCGGAACGGCCTCCCGGGCAATCTCGATCTGCTCCGGCCGCAGGCCGAGCAACTGACGGTCGGTGGCATGGCTGCGGAACCGCAGGACGACCTCGCCGCAACGGGCCTCGGTGACGCCATCCTGCGTACCGGTCACCCCCGCATCGAACAGGTTGATATCGGCCATCAGGCTGGCGACAAAGCGGTCGACCGGCCGGTCATAGATGCGGCGGGGATGATCCACCTGGCGCAGGCGGCCTGCTTGCATCACGGCAATGCGGTCGGCCAGCGCCATCGCCTCGTCATTGTCATGGGTGACGAAGACGAAGGCGATGCCGGTCTGGCGATTCAGCCGGCGCAGTTCGGCCTGCGTCTGCTGCCGCAGGCGCTTGTCCAGGGCCGCCAGCGGCTCGTCCAGCAGCAGCAGGCGGGGCTGTTTCACCAGCGCCCGCGCCAGCGCGACGCGCTGTTGCTGCCCGCCCGAGAGCTGGTGCGGCCGGCGTTGGC
>CAYSCA010000226.1:0-5452 GCA_964429465.1 uncultured Rhodospirillaceae bacterium | reverse complement strand
TGGCCTTCTCCAGCACCATCTCGGTCACCTGCACGTGGCGGCTGGCAGGCTCGTCGAAGGTCGAGGAAATCACCTCGCCCTTCACCGTGCGCTGCATGTCGGTGACTTCTTCCGGGCGTTCGTCGATCAGCAGGACGATCAGATAGACTTCCGGATGGTTGTGGCTGATCGCATGCGCGATGTTCTGCAGCAGCATGGTCTTGCCGGTGCGCGGCGGCGCGACGATCAGCGCGCGCTGGCCCTTGCCCTGCGGCGAGATCAGGTCGATGACGCGGGCCGAGACATCCTTTTTCGGGCCGCCGGAAATGATCTTCTCGACCTTGCCGGCGCGGCTTTTCAGCGTCGTGCCCTTCACCACCGGCGCCGCGGCCGGCGCCTCCTCCTCGGCCTGCGGCATTTCCATGCGCAGGCGCTCGGTCGGATAGAGCGGCGTCAGGTTGTCGAAATGCACCTTGTGGCGGCTGTTCTCCGGGTCTTCGTAATTGATCGTGTTGACCTTGAGCAGCGCGAAATAGCGTTCGCCGTCCTTCGGCGCGCGGATGCTGCCCTCGATGGTATCGCCGGTGCGCAGGCCGAAGCGGCGGATCTGGTTCGGGCTGACATAGATGTCATCGGGGCCCGGCAGGTAATTCGCTTCCGCCGAGCGCAGGAAGCCGAAACCGTCCTGCAGCACTTCCAGCACGCCTTCGCCGGTGATCTCCACCTCGCGTTCGGCCAGCTGCTTGAGGATGGCGAACATCATGTCCTGCTTGCGCAGCGTGTTCGCGTTCTCGATCTGCAGCTCTTCGGCAAAGCCCAGCAGCTCGGTCGGGGATTTGGATTTCAGTTCGTGGAGATTCATCGAATGGACTCGTGGAGGGAGCGGATGTTCGGTGGGATTGGACCTCGGCATCCATGGACGGATGCAGGAGTCTGGCAGGGAGGGTAATTTGCGACCGCCTGCGCAGGTTCCGCGTTACCGACAACAATTCAAGAAAGCGGAAGGGCGCCGTTACGGCCCCGGCCCGCAAGAAGAAGGGCCGGTTGCTAGCGAAATAGCAACCGGCCCGTATTTAGTCAAGGGCATGCGGGAAGGCGCGCCGGCACCCGGCATGTTACAAAATTGGGATCGGCGCGGTTCAGCCCGCGACGTTGAGCGCCAGGAATATGGCGCCGATGGCCGCCACGCCCGCGCCGGCGAAGCGGCTGAAGCGCGGCAGGCCGCCGAGCCAGACCGGCGCCAGGAGGCGCCAGCCGATCACGACCGCCGCCGTGATGGCGTATTCGGCAACCGCGAGGCCGCCGAGATAGGCGACCAGCGGCGTGGCCTCGGCGCCGAAGATCGATTCCGCCAGCGCATGGCCGTGCAGCAGGCCGGCAAGGCCGAGCAGGCCGGCGAACAGCCCGTCACCGATGCGGCGCCCCGAAGCCAGCAGCAGGCCCATCAGGATGACGGAGCCGGCGATCAGGAACTCGCCGCCCGGCAGGGCAACGCCCTGCAGATGCAGCAGCGATCCGGCAAAGGAGCCGACGACGAAGGCGATGGGCAGCAGCAGCGCGCGGGTGCGCGGCGCGGCGAGCAGGCCGGCGGCGAGGATGAAGGCGAAATGGTCGAGGCCGAGCACCGGATGGCCGAAGCCGGAGAGCAGGCCCTGCATCAGCGTCGCCGGCGTGGCGCCGCCCATCGCATGATGGGCAAAGGCAGGAGCGGAAACCAAGAGGATGGCGGCGCCAGTCAGAAGCGGGGCCCGAAGCAGACGAACCATGATGCACCTCCCGTGCATGGATCAGGGCGCGCCAGGATGGCGGGCCCGGGATGAAGACGTCCGGCCTGCGCATCATTCCCCCCGATGCGAAGGCAGAACGCCGGACAATGATGGCAGGTCTCCGGGCTTGCGGGTCGCCGCCCTGATGCCGCCTTCCCAGACCCGAAACGGTCCAGTGGCTCTGTGGCATCGGGCTCTCCGCCTACCGTAGCGGGGGCTGCCGCGGCCTGGGCCGCCGCATCTCGGCTGCCGCACCGCGTTCCCTTTTCACCGCCGGACGACGTGAATCGCGCGGCGGACCATCGCGGCGAGATTAGGCGCGTGGCCGGTCAGCGTCAAATAGCCCTGCGGCGAAACGGCACGGCGTCGCGCCCGATGCGTCCCTTGCCGGGGGCAGCCTCCCGGAGTAAGCCTTGCGTCATGTCTGCTGCCCAGCCCGTCTCCGGCCGTCACGACCTGCGCCGCCTCGCCGCCGCGCTGGGCCTGCTCGGCCTGCTGCTGCACGCGCTGCTGCCGCTGACCCAGAATGCCATCCGCCAGGTGCAGGCGGCCAACGGCATCGAGCAGGTGGTGCTGTGCTCGGCGCTCGGCTTCCGCGTGATCGCGCTGAAAGACGGCCTGCCCGCCGACGCCGATCCCGAAAAGCCGGCGAAGGCCAGCCAGAACTGCCCCTTCTGTTTCGCCCAGGCGCAGCTCGGCAATGCCATCCTGCCGGCGGGCATCCTGCTGATGCTGCCGGGCTTCAGCCTCACCGTGCTGTATGGCGCCGCCAGCGACAGCACCCCGGCGCAATCGCTTCATTCACCGCAACAGGCCCGCGCACCGCCCGCTTTCCGTTCCTGATCCCTCGCCCTACCCTTTTTTGGATCAACGGGAGCTTTCCCATGTCGAAGTTTCTTCTCGCGGGCGCCGCGGCGCTCGGCCTTATCGTTTCCCATCCCGCCCTCGCCCATGTCAGCGCCGATCCGGCCGAGGCGCAGCCGGGCAGCTATCTGCGGACTGCGCTGCGCGTGCCGCATGGCTGCGATGGCCAGCCGACCACGGCGATCCGGGTCGCCATCCCCGACAGCATCGTCAGCGCCAGGGCGCAGGCCAAGCCGGGTTGGCAGGTGCAGAGCGAGACCCGCAAGCTGGCCCAGCCCGTCGCTCTCGGTCATGGCCGCAGAGGCGAGAGCATCACCAGTGCCATCACCTGGAGCGGCGGCAGCCTGCCGAACGATCAGTTCGACGAATTCGGCCTGGTGCTGAAACTGCCCGACGCGCCGGGCGCGCAGATCGCGCTGGCGGTCACGCAAAGCTGCGGCAAGCAGGAGATCCGCTGGGACCAGATCGCCGAAGCCGGCCAGAATCCGCACGACCTCGAACACCCGGCCGTGCTGCTCCGCATCAGCGGCAAACCGGCTGCCGCGATGGGCGACATCCATGTCGAGCAGCCGTTTGCGCGCGCCACGCCGGCCAAGGTCGGCGGCGCCTTCATGGTGCTGCATAACGGGGGCAAGGAAGCCGACCGCCTGCTGAAGGCAGAATCCCCGGTGGCCGCCAGCGTCGAGCTGCATACCCATGTGAAGGATGGCGAGGCCATGCGGATGCGTCCGGTGGACTCGATCCCGCTGCCCGCCGGCGGCGAGGCCAGGCTGGAGCCGGGCGGCCATCACATCATGCTGATCGGCCTGAAGCAGCCGCTGAAGGAAGGCACCAGCTTTCCGCTCACGCTGATCTTCGAGAAGGCGGGCAGGATCACCATCGAGGTGCCGGTGCACAAGCCCGGCGCCTCCGGCGGCCAGCACCACCACTAGGCGCGGCGTTCCGCAATGATCCGCGTGATCCTGCCGCCGGCGGGCGCGGTGGGCTGTTGCCTGCTGTCCTTCGCCGCCGCCGCCCAGATTGTGATGCCGCCGATCAGCGTCACCGCCGCGCCGCCCGACGAAAGCCTCGTCGCGCCTTCGATCGAGGAAGCGCGCCGCCGCATCGAGAAAACCCCCGGCGGCGTCGCCCTGGTGCCGGCCGACGACAGCCGCGACAGCCATGCCGCCACGGTGAAGGACGTGCTCGATTTCGTGCCGGGACTCTTCGCCCAGCCGAAATACGGCCAGGAGGATGCGCGGCTTGCCATCCGCGGCTCCGGCCTGTCGCGCAGCTTCCATTTGCGCGGCACGCGGCTCTTGCGCGACGGCATTCCCGTCAGCGATGCCGACGGCGCCGGCGATACGATGGAGATCGATCCGCTCAGCCTCGACTACACCGAGATCTACAAGGGCGCCAATGCGCTGCAATACGGCGCCTCGCTGCTCGGCGGCGCGGTCAATTTCGTCAGCCCCACCGGGCGCAGCCGGCCGGGCTACCTGTTCCGCCAGGAACTGGGCAGCTTCGGCAGCGCGCGCACCCAGCTCGGCGCCGGCGCTGCGTCAGGCGATTTCGACTATTACATCACCCCGACCTACAGCCATGCGGACGGCTTCCGCGACCATACCGATCAGGATTACCGGCGGCTGAACGGCAATCTCGGCTATCGCCTGACCGACGGTGCCGAGACGCGGCTTTATTTCAGCGCCGCCGACATCAACCAGAAAATCCCCAACAGCCTGACAAAAGAACAGGCGCTGGCGGCGCCGCGCAGCACCACGCCGCAGAGTTTCACCGGCAATGCCAGACGCAACATCGACGCCCTGCGCGGCGCCGGCAAGACGACCATCCTGACCGATGACGGCGAAGCCAGCTTCGGCCTCTTCGCCGCCCGTCGCCGGCTGTTCCACCCGCTGGCATCGGGCGGCTTCAGCACGCTGATCGACAACGACGAGGTCAATGGCGGCGGCTTTGGGCGCTGGACCGGCGAGCTGTCGCTCGGCGGCTACCGCAACGAGGTGGCGCTGGGGATCAACTACTTCACCGGCCGCAACGATGCGCGCAGCTTTGCCAATGCCGGCGGCGCGCGCGGCGCGCTGACCTCCAGGGCCGGGCAGCGATCGGACACGCTGGAGCTCTATGGCGAGGATGCCATCTACATCCTGCCGGATATCGCCCTGATCGGCGGACTGCAGGGCACGATGGCCCGGCGGGAACTTGACGACAAATTCCTCGCCGATGGCGACCAGTCCTTCGCGCGCCGCTACAACAGCATCAACCCGAAGCTCGGTGCGCGCTGGGATTACGCGGCCGACAGCCAGGCCTTCGCCAATGTCAGCTGGGCCGACGAGCCGCCGCCGTTTTCCGAGCTTGGCACGACGGCCGCCACCACGGCGCTGGACTCGCAGAAGTCGAAGACGCTGGAACTGGGCCTGCGTGGCCGGCGCGGCGATGTTGCCTGGGATGCGGCCGTCTACCGCTCCTGGCTGCAAGACGAGCTGCAGCTCGTGCAGGTCAATGGCCTGCCGGTCAACCAGAATGTCGGCGCGACGATCCACCAGGGCATCGAGCTGGGCGGCACGTGGCTGGCGCTGCGCGACCTGGCGGCGCGGGGCGACCGCATCTCGCTGCGCGCGGCCTATACCTTCAGCGATTTCCGCTTCGACGATGATCGCGCCTTCGGCAACAACGACATCCCCGGCGCGCCGCCGCATTACCTGCGCGCCGAATTGCGCTATGCGCATCCGGGCGGCTGGTATGCCGGGCCGAATATCGAATGGGTGCCGCGGGCCTATTACGTCGACAATGCCAACACGCTGCAGACCGCGCCCTATGCGCTGCTCGGCGTGAAGGCCGGCTACGAT
>CAYSCA010000225.1:0-5462 GCA_964429465.1 uncultured Rhodospirillaceae bacterium | reverse complement strand
GCCGTCGAAGTCGCCGGCTTTCCAGCCCCAATAGGCCCAGGTGCCGGCGAGGCGATCGAAGACCTCGCGCCCGCTCATCTCCTGGGTCGTGCGGTCCTTCTCCGGAATCGCCTCCAGCGCTTCCGCATCGGCCTCGCGGCGCCACAGGAATTCCGGCACGTCGTCTTCGGGCACGGCCTTGAGCGCGACGGGTACGCCAGCGCGACGGAAATATTTCTGCGCCAGCACGTCGGCGGCGACCTGCGACCAGGAGGCGGGGACCTCCAGCTGGTCCAGCCTGAAGACCGTGCTGCCGTCCGGATTGCGGATTTCGCTCGCCGTGGTCTTCCATTCGAGGCCCGCATAGGCATCCTCGCCCACGACCGTGAAATGCCGCTGAATGCGCATGGCTCCCGTCTCCTCGCCGCCTGAAAGTCGCCCAATGAAATCAAGATGTTGTGGTCGAAACGGGCAACCAAGACGGGCGAAAAACCCAACATCTAGCGCCATTCTGCCGCAACGAGGTCTAAATGTAGGTTATGGGGCTCCCGGGGGTCAAACATGAAATCTACCATCCGTAGGCAGAAGGCCGGTTGACAGGCTTTCGCCACAATCCTGTTATCTCAATGACTCGTTGAGTTTTTCGGGATTCGCAGATGCGCCGCTTATCTGGTCTGGGCTTCGTCTTTTTTCTGGCCCTGTTTGCCCTGCCGGTTCATGCCCAGAACCAGTCCCAGAGCCGTCAGGCGGCCGAGCGGCTGATGACCACCATCGGCCTGGAGCAGCGGGTGGATGCCATCGTCCAGCTCTATGTGAATTTCCTGCCGACCCAGACGCCCGAGCAGCAGGCCAAGGCCGCCACTCTGCGCCAGCGTGCGCCGATGGCCGGCCCGCGCTTCCGGGGCGCCGTGGTCAATGCCGCGGCCGCCTCCTATAACCGGGCAGAGCTGGATGCGCTGGACGCCTATTTTGCCAGTGGCGAGGGCCAGCGCCTGCTCAATACGGTGCTGACCCGCGCCGTGCTCGGCGTCAGCCAGAAAGGCGGCGTGAAGGGCCGCGACATCCTGCGGCCCGAGGATCTGCCGAAGGACAATCCCGCCCTGCAGGCCGCGGCCGCCAAATATCCGACCTTCGAAGGCGCGGCCCGGCGCGAGCTGCAGCGCGAGTTTGCCCAGGAAATCGCTCTGATTACCGGGCGTTAACAGCTATGGGCGGGCGGACGGGGCTTGCCGGATGCGGGCCGGAAATGCCATAGTCCGGCCGAATTTTTCGCCCCGGATTCCCGCCTCGAGGACAAGCATCCATGAGTCTCATCGGCACCAAGCTCTTCACCTGGTGGAAGGGTGAATCCGTCGGTACCGACCAGTTCGGCAACCGCTATTTCCGCGAGAAGGGCGGCCGCAAGCGCTGGGTGATCTATAGCGGCGCGCCGGAGGCATCCAAGGTGCCGCCGGAATGGCATGCCTGGCTGCATTACACGATTGACGACGCGCCGGTGAACGGCGTTGATCGCAAGCCCTGGCAGAAGGAGCATCTGCCCAATCTCAGCGGCACGCCCTATGCCTACCGGCCGCAGGGCAGCATGGCGAAAGCCGGCCAGCGGCCACCGGCCACCGGCGATTATGAGGCCTGGCGTCCGGAATGAGCCGCACGCATCCAGAGGCGGAGAAGCAGGCATGAACAATCTGGTGGAGACGCTGATCGGCGCGGTCGTGCTGGCGGTAGCCCTGTTCTTCCTGGCTTTCGCCTATTCGACCGCGGGTGTTGGCGGCGGCTTGAGCGGCTATGAGCTGCAGGCGCGGTTCAACCGCGCTGATGGCCTTGTGGTCGGCGGCGACGTGCGCCTGTCCGGCATCAAGATCGGCACCATCACCCGCCAGTCGCTCGACCCGCAGACCTATTCGGCGGTGGTCAGCTTCAGCGTCGACGAGCGCTATCAGCTGCCGGACGACAGCGCCGTGAAGATCGCTTCCGAAGGCCTGCTGGGCGGCAATTATCTCTCGATCGAGCCGGGCGGCAGCGACAAGATGCTGAAATCGGGCGACGAGGTGAAGTTCACCCAGGGCTCGGTCAACCTGATGGACCTGATCGGCCAGGCGATTTTCAGCGCCACCGGCGGCGCCAATGGCGGCAAGGGCCAGCAGGAAGGCGGCGCCGCGCCGCAGACGGAACTATCGCCATTGCCGCTGCCGAAGTGAGCGCCGGGTGATCCTGGTGAAAGGCGCGTACCGTTTCCTCCTTGCCGGCCTGCTCATGTTCGCCGCACCGGCGCTGGCACAATCCGTGCCCGACAATACTCCCCAATACCCGTCCAACCCGATGCCGATTGCCGTGCTGCAGGGCTTGGACAAGATCACCGCCCGCATCTACACCTTCGAAGCGCCGGTCGATCAGACCATCGGCTTCGGCACGCTGAAGGTCACCGTCCGCACCTGCCGCAAGCGGCCGCCGGAATATCCGCCGGAAAGCGCGGCCTATCTGCAGATTGTCGAGCAGCGCCCCGGCGAGCAGCCGGTCGAGCGTTTCCAGGGCTGGATGTTCGCCTCCAGCCCCGGCCTCAATCCGCTCGAGCATCCGGTCTACGATGTCTGGCTGATCGACTGCAGGATGACCTCGGGCGGCGCGTCCGGCGCCAGACCGTAGAAATCCGCGCTGCGCGGCAGCGCGTCGAACAGCAGGTCCAGGTATTTCTGCCGCGGAATCTCGGTCGCGCCGAACTGCATCAGGTGCGGCGTGATGAACTGAGAATCGAGCAGGCAGAAGCCGCCGGCGATCAGCCGGGCCACCAGATGCACCAGGGCGACTTTCGAGGCATCGGTCGCGCGGCTGAACATGCTCTCGCCGAAGAAGGCGGCGCCGAGCCGCACGCCGTAGAGCCCGCCGACCAGCCCGCCGGCTTCGTCGCGGCATTCGACGCTGTGGGCGAAGCCGAGCCGGTGCAGTTCGATATAGGCGTCGCGGATGACTGTGTTGATCCAGGTATTGCGCCGCTGCGGATGGTCGCCCGGCTCGGCGCAGGCGGCGATCACGGCCGCGAAATCCCGGTCGACACTGACGCGGAACCGGCCCGATCGGACGGTCCGCGCCAGCTTGCGCGGGAGATGGAAGCCTGTGAGCGGAATGATGCCGCGCCGTTGCGGATAAACCCAGAAATAGCCCGGATCGTCGGCCCTGTCCGACATCGGGAAATAGCCGCGGGCATAAGCCTGCAGCAACAATTCCGGCGTCAGCGGTTCAGGGCGCGGGCTAACCATGCTTTGAGCCTAGCCCAAGCCTGTGGGCTTGGCGATTCTCGCCGGCAGCTAGGGCTTCGGGCTGACCATGATCACGGTCGGATAGGCGAAGAGAATGCTGCCGTTTTCGCGTCGCGCTCCCAGCCCGAGCAAATCCTGCGCGAGCGACGCAGCGAACATCTCGCGGATGATCTCGGCATTGCCCTCATCGGGAAAGGATATCTTCAGCAGCGCTTCGAGTTCCGAGGGAAGGCAATCATAGCGTTCGGCCGGCTGCGGCAGTCCGGCGATGCGGAAGAGGTCGCGCAGCTCGGGAACGGAAAGGAAGCGTTCGGTCGAGGGATCGCGCAGCCGCTCCATGCGATTGAATGCTGCTGCCTTCTCCGGGTCGTCGGAGGCATAGCCATCGGCAACCAAGATCCGCCCTCCGCTTTTACATACCCGCATCATCTCTTTGAGGACCGCGAGCGGGTCAGGAAAATGGTGGAAGGCAAAGCGACAGGTCACGATATCGAAGCTGGCAGCGGGGAAGGGGATCGCCGCGGCGTCGCCCGGGTGCCACTCGACATTGGTGAGCGCGCGTTGCCGCTGCAGGGACGCGGCCCGTTCCAGCATGGCAGGGGTGGCATCGAGGCCGACGGCCCGGGCGACGGCCGGCGCGAAGGCGCAGACCACCAGGCCCGGTCCGCAGGCGACATCGAGCATGTGGTCGTCCGGCCGGGGATCGGCCTGGTCGACCAGCAGCTGCAGGGCGGCCTTATCCTTGATCGACCGCGCTTCCGAGAAAGGTTCTGCCTGACGGGTGAACTGGTCGCGGATGATTCCGAGATTCTGGCTCATGGCTTGCCTCCGGACGGCAAGCTACGCCGAAGCTGCTTGTCCGGCTTTCGGGACCGGGACAAAATATCCCGCGAAATGGACAGGAACCGCCATCAGGTGATCGATCTGCAGACCATTCCGCGGCCGCTGGCGGCTTTCGCGGCGCGCTACCGTCATGGCGAAAAAGTCGCGGCGCACCGCCATCCCCGCGGTCAGTTCCTGCATTCGCTGACCGGTGCGCTGGCCATCGCCACTCCCGGCCGCAGCTGGATCATTCCGCCTGGCCGGGCGCTGTGGGTGCCGCCCGATATCGAACATGGCCTGACCATGCTGGGCGACGCGGCGATCCATACCATCTACGTGGAAGCCCCGCATGCGGCAGCCCTGCCGGACAAGCCTCAGGCCCTGCTGGTCACGCCCTTGCTGCGCGAGCTGATCCGCCGCGTGCTGTCCTTTCCGCCGGTCTATGCCGAAGAGGGTATCGCGTCCCGGATCGTCGAACTGATCCTTGAGGAAATCCGCAGCCTGCCGCGGGAAGAGCTTGCCCTGCCGATGCCGCAGGATGCGCGGCTGACCGCATTCGCGGAAGCCGTTTTCGCCGCGCCGGCAGAAGCGCATGACCTGAATGACTGGGCCGCGCATCTGAACATGACGTTCAAGACCTTTTCCCGCCGCTTCCACGCCGAGACCGGCATGCCGCCCGGCAGCTGGCGGCGCCAGGCACGCCTGCTGGCAGCCTTGCGCGGGCTCGCGACCGGCGCCAGCGTCACCGCCGTTGCGCTGGATTGCGGCTATCAGACCCCGAGCGCTTTCATCGATGCATTCCGGCGCGCCTTCGGCGCGACGCCCGGCCGGTATTTTTCGGCGGGGCCGTGACCGGCCCCGCAATCTACGACTGGCGGGCGATGAATTCTTCCAGCCAGTGGATGTCGTAGGCGCCGTTGACGAAGTCGGGCTCGTTGATCAGTGCCAGATGCAGCGGGATGGTGGTTTCCAGGCCGCCGACGACATACTCGTCCAGCGCCCGGCGCAGGCGCATCAGGCATTCGTTGCGGCTGGTGCCATGCACGATCAGCTTGCCGATCAGGCTGTCGTAATGCGGCGGCACCTGATAGCCCGTGTAGAGCGCTGAATCGACGCGCACGCCCAGGCCGCCGGGGACGTGATAATCGGTGACACGGCCGGGCGAGGGCGCGAAGGTACGCGGATTTTCGGCGTTGATCCGGCATTCGATGGCATGGCCGCTGAACTTGATGTCGTCCTGGGTGTAGCCGAGCGGCGCGCCGTCCGCGATGCGCAGCTGCTCGCGCACCAGGTCGAGGCCGGTGATCATCTCCGTCACCGGGTGCTCCACCTGCAGGCGGGTGTTCATCTCGATGAAGTAGAACTGGCCATTTTCGAACAGGAACTCGATGGTGCCGGCGCCGCGAT
>CAYSCA010000224.1:0-5476 GCA_964429465.1 uncultured Rhodospirillaceae bacterium | reverse complement strand
AGCTGGCCGATGTGCCGATGCGCTTCCTCGCCGCCGAGATCACGCGCGAGCAGGTCTATCGCGCCCTGCATGACGAGCTGCCTTACGCGATCACGGTGGAGACCGAGAACTGGAAGGACCAGAAGGACGGCGCCGCCCGCATAGAGCAGGTGGTGTTCGTCGAGCGCGAGGGCCAGAAGAAGATCGTGCTGGGTGAGAAGGGCGCCATGATCAAGCGGATCGGCGCCGCGGCCCGCAAGGAGATGGAGCAGCAATTCGAGCGCCGCGTCCATCTCTTCCTGTTCGTCAAGGTCCGCGAGGACTGGGGCGACGACCCTGAGCGCTACGAGGCGATGGGACTGGATTTCCCGAAGGGCTGAAGCCTCGGCTAGACGCCGACCAGCAGCACGAAGAGCGGCAGGGTGACGAAAGCGAACAGCGTGCTCACCGTCACGATGGCGGCCGCCAGCGGCGCATCACCGCCGAGTTGCCGGGCCAGGATATAGCTGGCGCTGGAGGTAGGCACGGCGCCCCACAGGACCAGGATCTTGGTTTCCAGCGCACCCAGGCCCCAGAGCCGGCTGAAGCCGTATAGCACGGCCGGGTAGACCAGCAGCTTGAGCAGGCAGGCCACCCCGAGCGCGGGGCCGCCGCTGCGCGCCGCCTGCCATTGCAATCCGGCGCCGACCGTCAGCAGGCCCATCGGGGCCGCCATGGTGCCCAGCATATGGAAAACCGGCGCGATCCCCGGCGGCAGCGGCATATTGAGCAGGTTGAGCGCAATGCCGATCAGGCAGGCGATGATCAGCGGGTTTTTCGCAAGGAAGAGCAACTGCCCCCGGAGGCTGGTGCCCTCCCCATGGGCGCCGTAACGCGCCAAGGTCAGCACGCAGAACACGTTGATCATCGGGATGGCCAGCGAAATGCCCACGGCGAACAGCGTTATGCCGGCATTCCCTTCCAGCGCCGCGACGGCGCCGAGGCCGACGAAGGTGTTGAACCGGATCGCGCCCTGGAACACGGAGGTGAAGCCGGGACCATCAGTCCTCGCCAGCGGGCGCGCCAGATAGGCCAGCACGGCCTGCAGGAAGACGGCCGCCAGCAGCGCGCTCAGCATGCTGGTCGGATCGAAGTCGCCCAGCTTGGCGTTGGACAGGTTCTCGATCAGCAGGGCCGGGAAGAAGACGAAATAGGTCATCTTGTCGGCCAGCGGCCAGAAGGCGTCGCCGGGGAAATTGCCGCGCTTCATCGCGACGCCCAGCGCGATCAGCAGGAAGATCGGAACGATGGCAAGGATGACGGAAAGCATGCAGGGCCGAAGGCGAGGGAGGAGTTTTCCGCACTCTAGAGCAAGCGCGCGGAAACGCTAGCCGGCCAGGATCAGCAATTCCATGGCGCGGTTGGCCAGCATGAAACCGAGGTAAAGCGCGAAGGCGCGCAAAGCCGCATCGCGCCAGGACAGGCAGGAACAATCGGGCGCGGCGGCGCGGAGCGGTGCGGGCGCGATGTCAACGTCGATAGGGTGGTCGGCAGGCAGCGCGCGCGGTTGTTCCGGAACCCAGTACTCGGCAACCCTGGTGCGGCCGGGTCCGTAGATCCGTCGCCAGCGGAAGGCCTCCCGTTCGGCATGGTCGGGATCGGCATGGGCGGCACGAGGAATCCAGCTGTCGGCCAGCCTGGTCAGGACGACATATCTTGGCGCGACGATTTCGACATGGGCACCCATCCGGTGATCATGGAGGGGGTTTATTAACGCATCTTAAACAGGAGTTAACAAAAGCGTTGCCGCCGGGAACTGAGGGATGGAGCCGGCTGTTCCACTGGCATGGCTCGCGGCTGGAAATGGGCTATCGGCATCGTGGCGGCGCTGGTCGTCATCATCGGCGCTACCTTGCTGTTATTCCAGTGGAATTGGCTCAAGCAGCCGGCCATAGACGCGGCCAGCTCGGCGCTGGGCCGCAAGGTGACGATCGAAAACCTGCAGGGCGAATGGGCGCTGCAGCCCCGGATCGTCATCGACAACCTCCACATCCAGAATGCCGAATGGGCCCGGGAGCCGGAAATGCTCGGCGCCGAGCGGATCGAGATCGTCATCGACCTGCCGGAATTGCTGCGCGGCCGGACCGTGCTGTCCGAGATCCAGCTTGTGAAGCCGAAGATCAGTCTCGAGCGGCAGGAAGACGGCACCAACAACTGGACCTTCGGGGCGGAGGAGGCCGTCGAGACGGCAGCGCCGGACGAGCGGTCGGAGATGCCGCTGATCGGCCTGCTGGTCATCGATGACGGCCACCTGGTCTATCGCGACGAGAAGGCCGAACTCGACATCGATACCAGGATCTCGACTGCCGTCGGCGAGGGCAAGGAAGGCCGCGGCCAGGTCGAGCTGGAAGGCCGCGGCAACATGCGCGACGAGCCGTTCACGCTGAAGGTCAGGGCGGGCTCGCTGCTGGCTCTGCGCGAGGAGGACGATCCCTATCCGCTGACCATGGAAATCCTGATCGGTCCGACCCGCGCCCGCATCTCCGGGACGCTGATCGATCCGATCAAGTTCGTCGGGCTGGATCTCGCAGTCGAACTGTCCGGCCCCAATCTCGGGCGGCTCACCAACACCACCGGCGTGCCCCTGCCGATGACGCCGCCCTATGACCTGAAGGGCCGTCTGCAGCGCGACGGGGATATCTGGTCGATCGGCAACATGGAAGGGCGCATCGGCGAAAGCGACCTCGCGGGCGACATGCGGCTCGATCTGGGCCGCGAGCGGCTGCTGATCGAGGCCGATCTGCGGTCGAAAGTGCTGGACTATCGCGATGTGGGGCCGCTGATCGGCATACAGGATGCGGAGACCGACCGGCGGGCGCAGCAGAAGCAGGAGGATCCGAAAGCCAAACCTGCGGGTCAGGATGCGGCCGCGGCGAAGCAGGAAGACGAGAAGAAGCCGGCGAAACGGGCCGAGGCAGAGCGCGTGCGCCAGGGCGCGCCGCCGCGCGTGCTGCCGGATGTGCCGCTCGCCGTCGAGCAGGTGCGCGAGGTCGATGCCAGGGTGAAATTCCGCGGCGACAAGGTCGATGCGCCCGGTGTGCCGCTGAGCGGCGTCGACCTCAACCTCGACATGAAGGACGGCGTGCTGCAGCTGAAGCCGGTCAAGCTCGGCGTGGCGGGCGGCAATGTCGTGGCCGATATCCGCATCAACGCACGCGAGGCCAGCGTCTCGACCAATTACGACATCCGCCTTACCGGTTTCGACCTGAAGCAGGCGCTGGCCGCCGCGGGACAGGGAGAGGCCGGGCAGGGCGAGATCAACGGCCGCATCCGCCTGCTCGGGATCGGCGACACCGTGCGGCAGTCGCTCGGCTCGGCCACCGGGGATATCCGCTTCACCATGGATGGCGGCGAGCTTTCCAACCTGGCGCTTGAAGTGGCCGGCCTCGATGTCGGCCAGGCGGCGCTGTTCCTGGCCGAAGGCGACCGGGGAGAGAAGAAGGTTCCGGTCCGCTGCTTCGTCGTGGATTTCGAAGCGCAGGACGGCCTGCTGAAACCGCGCACGTTCGTGCTCGACACCACCGACACGACCGTAACGGCGGACGGCCTGATCAGCCTGAAGGAGGAGCAGCTCGGCCTGCGCCTGCTGGCATATCCCAAGGATCCCAGCCTGCTGAGCGCCCGGACGCCGATCACCGTCAAGGGTGCCTTTTCCCGGCCGCTGGTGGATGTCGACAAGGCGCCGCTGGCGGCCCGCGCCGCGGGGGCGGTGGCGTTGGGTGCCCTGCTGACGCCGCTGGCCTCCATCCTCGCCTTCATCGATCCGGGGCTCGAGCAGGACAGTGATTGCGCGGCGCTGCTGAACGACGGCCGGCAGCGCGAGGAGAAGCGGCGTTGACCGGCAGCCGGGTATGGCGCCCGGTCTTCGAAGCCGGGCTGAAGATGGTCAATACCCTGGAGCTGGAGATCGCCGGCCATATTGCCTACACCGGCCTGCTGTCGATCTTTCCGTTCCTGATTTTCCTCGCGTCGCTGGCGGGATTTATCGGCACCTATTACTTCGACGGCCTCGCCGCGGTGGATGCCTCCTTCGACCTGCTGCCGGAGGACGTTGCCGCCACGCTGAAGCCGGTGATCGACCAGGTGCTGCGGTCCCGGGATGGCGGCCTGCTGACGCTGGGCTTCATCGGCGCGGTCTATGTCGCCTCGAACGGCTTCGACGCGCTGCGCATCGCGCTGAACACCGCCTATGGCGTCGATGAGCCGCGCCCCTGGTGGCGCAAGAAGCTGGGCAGCATCGGGGCGGTGGTCATCGGCGGCATCGTCTTCCTGCTGCTGTCGGTGCTGATCATCCTCGGCCCGGTGATCTGGAAGGGCATCCTCTGGCTCAGCCCGCTGAGCGAGGCCGACCGCTGGGCCTTCAGCCTGCTGCGCTATGCGGTCGCGACCTGCGTGATCGTGGCCGCCCTGCTGGCGCTGCACCGCTGGCTGCCCGGCCGTCGCCTGAAGCTGACCGCCCTGCTGCCCGGGGTGCTGGCGACCGCCTTCCTGTGGCTCGTCTTCGCCAGCCTGTTTTCGCTCTATGTCAGCAATCTGGGGAATTACGGCGCCACCTATGGCAGCCTCGGCGGGGTCATCGTCACCCTGCTGTTCTTCTACATCTCCGCCGTCCTGTTCATTTTCGGCGCCGAGCTGAATGCCGCCCTGCTGCGGCACAAGGGCCGGGCGCCGCGGGCCGAGGTGGTGGCCGAATAGGCTTTCTGCCTCTGGCTTGGCGGCAGGCGGCTGGCTATGCTCCGTGTCCGGTATTTCAGGACCCAAGGGAGCGAGACCAGCGCCATGACGACCAAGAAGGGTGGGAAGAAACCCGTTCTCAGGAACGGCAAGATCGACAAGTCGAAGCTGCCGAGCCGGCATGTCACCGAGGGGCCGGAGCGCGCGCCGCATCGCAGCTATTATTACGCGATGGGGCTGACCGAGCGGGAAATCCACCAGCCCTTCGTCGGCGTCGTCACCACCTGGAACGAGGCCGCGCCCTGCAACATCACGCTGGCGCGCCAGGCGCAGTCGGTGAAGAAGGGCGTCAAGGCCAATGGCGGCACGCCGCGCGAATTCACCACCATCACCGTGACCGACGGCATCGCCATGGGCCATCAGGGCATGAAATCGTCGCTGATCAGCCGCGAGGTGATCGCCGATTCCACCGAACTCACCGTGCGCGGCCATTGCTACGATGCCCTCGTCGGTCTTGCCGGCTGCGACAAGTCGCTGCCCGGCCTGATGATGGCGATGGTCCGGCTGAACATCCCCTCCATCTTCATGTCCGGCGGCTCGATCCGGCCGGGCCGCTTCCGCGGCAAGGACGTCACCGTGGTCGACGTCTTCGAGGGCGTCGGCCAGCATGCCGCCGGCAAGATGAGCGACCGCGACCTGCATGAGCTGGAATGCGTGGCCTGTCCCTCGGCCGGCTCCTGCGGTGGCCAGTTCACGGCCAACACCATGGCCTGCGTCTCGGAAG
>CAYSCA010000223.1:0-5520 GCA_964429465.1 uncultured Rhodospirillaceae bacterium | reverse complement strand
CAGTCAGACGGAGAGCCACTGTGAAACGGACCTATCAACCGAGCAAGCTCGTGCGCAAGCGCCGCCATGGCTTCCGCGCCCGCATGGCGACCACCGGCGGCCGCAAGGTCATCGCCAGCCGCCGCGCTGCCGGCCGCAAGAAGCTCTCGGCCTAAATCAGCCGCGATGGCGCCGGGCGGTGTCGAGCGACTCCGCCGCCGCGCGGATTATCTCCGGGTGCAGGCGGCCGAAAAGCGGGCGGCGCTGCCGGGTCTGCTGCTGCAGGCCGCGCCCGGGCCGACCGGCTGCCGCCGGGTCGGCTTCACCGCGTCCCGCAAGGTCGGCAACGCCGTCACCCGCAATCTGGCGCGCCGCCGCCTGAAGGCGCTGGCGGGCGAAATCCTCAGCCGGCATGCCGCCGCCGGCCATGATTATGTCCTGGTGGCCCGTCAGGCGACGCCGTCGCGCGATTTCGCCGCGCTGCGCCGCGACCTCGAAACCGCGCTGAAGAAGCTGAAGCTCTGGCACCCGCAATCGCCGGCGGAAGGTGCGGCATGACGCCGCTTGCCCGCATCGCCGCACTGCCCGTGCAGGCCTACCGGTTGTTCCTCTCGCCCTGGCTGGGGCATAACTGCCGCTATCAGCCCACCTGCTCCTGCTATGCCCTCGACGCGCTCGAGCGGCATGGCGGCGTCAGGGGCAGCTATCTGGCAATGCGCCGCCTGGCGCGCTGCCATCCGCTGGGCGGCAGCGGCTATGACCCGGTCCCGCCTGCTGCCCAACATTCCTCGTCCGTACAACAAGGCTCAGTCTGATGTCCGACCAGAAGAACCTCATCATCGCGATCGTGCTGTCGGTGGCGATCCTGCTCGGCTTCCAGCTGCTGGTCGAAGCCCCGAAGCAGGACCGTATGCGCCAGCAGCAGGCGGCACAGCAGGCTGAGCAGCAGGCGAATATTCCGCAGGCACCCGCGCAGGCTCCGGGGCAGGAAGCTGCGCCCCAGTCCGGCACGACGCCGGGCAACCTGCCGCAACTGCCAAGCCTGGCCCAGCAGGTGAATGCAGCCGCCAACCGCGACAAGGCCCTGGCCGCCGCGCCGCGCGTGAAGATCGAGGGCAAGCGGCTGATCGGCTCGCTGAACCTGATCGGCGGCCGCATCGACGACATCACCCTGCCGGAATACAAGGAAACCATCAAACCCGACAGCGCGCCGATCCATCTGCTGTCGCCAGCCGGCGCCCCGCACCCCTATTACGTCGAGTTCGGCTGGACCGCTTCGGGCGCGGGGGTCGCGGTGCCGAATGGCCAGACGCGCTGGACCGCCGACAAGGACGTGCTGCGGTCGGGCCAGCCGGTCACGCTGACCTGGGACAATGGCCAGGGGCTGGTGTTCAGCCGGGTCATCACTCTCGATGACAATTATCTCTTCACCGTCACGCAGAAGGTGGAGAACAAGGGCGGCCAGGCGGTGACGCTGTTCCCCTATGCGCTGGCCTCGCGCCATGGCCTGCCGAAGACCGACGGTCTCTACATCCTCTATGAAGGTCCGCTGGGCGTCTTCCGCGACAAGGCCGCCGATGAGGGCACCAAGCAGGAGCATGCCTATGGCGACCTGAAGCCGAACGAGCCCGTCGAGGTGAATTCAGTCGGCGGCTGGATCGGCTTTACCGACAAATACTGGCTGACCGCCCTGGTGCCCGGCCTGACGCAGGATGTGAAGGCGCGTTTCAGCCTGACCAAGCCCGATGCCGGGCCGGAGCGCTTCCAGGTGGATTATCTCGGCGGCGGCCAGCTTCTCGAGCCGGGCAAGGGCGTGGAATCCACCAGCCTGCTGTTCTCCGGCGCCAAGGAAGTGAAGCTGATCGACCGCTACGAGGAGCAGCACAAGATTCCGCGCTTCGAGCTGGCGATCGACTGGGGCTGGTTCCACTTCCTCACCAAGCCGATGTTCTACACCATCGACTTCCTGAGGGGGGTGCTCGGCAATATCGGCCTTGCCATGCTGGCGGTCACCGTCATCGTCAAGCTGCTGTTCTTCCCGCTCGCCTACAAATCCTATGTGGCGATGAGCGCGATGAAGAAGCTGCAGCCCGAGATGCAGAAGCTGCGCGAGCGCTATGGCGACAATCGCGAGGGGATGCAGAAGGAACTGATGGCGCTGTACAAGAGGGAGAAGGTCAACCCCGCCGCCGGCTGCCTGCCGATCCTGCTGCAGATCCCGGTCTTCTTCGCGCTCTACAAGGTGCTCTACATCGCCATCGAGATGCGCCACGCGCCGTTCTACGGCTGGATCCACGACCTTTCGGCGCCGGATCCGACCTCCTGGCTCAACGGTTTCGGCCTGCTGCCCTGGGCGGTGCCTGATCTCGGGCCGGCGCATATCCTCTCGATCGGCATCTGGCCGATCATCATGGGCATTTCGATGTTCCTCCAGATGAAGATGAATCCGCAGCCGCCCGACCCGGTGCAGCAGAAGATCTTCACCCTGATGCCGGTGGTCTTCACCTTCATGCTCGGCCGGTTCGCCGCCGGTCTGGTGATCTACTGGAGCTGGAACAACACGCTCAGCATCATCCAGCAATATGTGATCATGAAGCGCAGGGGCGTGAAGATCGGGGGCGGCGCGGAGAAGCCCGCGGCAGCGCCCGCCAAGGCTGCCGCCAAGCCGAAGAAGTGATGCGATGGCCGAGCTGCCGGCCGCCGAAGAGGAGCTGACGCCGGCGGCGCTGGAGCGCGGCCGGCTGCTCTTCGCCGGCACCTGCGAATTCTTCGCCGGCGCCATGACGATGCCGCAGCTGCCGCCGGCGCGCGGTCCGGAGATCGCCTTTGCCGGCCGGTCCAATGTCGGCAAGTCGTCGCTGGTCAACGCGCTGACCGGCCGCAAGGCGCTCGCCCGGGTCTCCAACACGCCGGGCCGCACCCAGCAGCTGAACTTCTTTGACCTGGGCGAGGGCAGGCTCAGCCTGGTCGACCTGCCGGGCTACGGCTATTCCTCGGTCGGCAAGACGAAAGCGGCGGCCTGGACCGAGACCACGCGGGCCTATCTGAAAGGGCGGCCTGAACTGCGCCGGGTCTGCCTGCTGGTCGATGGCCGGCATGGCCTGAAACCCGGCGATGAAGAGATCATGGCGCTGCTCGACAAGTCGGCCGTCGTTTACCAGGTGGTGCTGACCAAGGCCGACAAGGCTTCGAAGGCCGATCTGGCGAAGGTTGAGGCGGCTACGGCGGCCACGCTGAAGCGCCATGTCGCCGCCCATCCGGTGATCCGCCTGACCTCCAGCCAGGAAGGCGCCGGCATTGCGGAACTCCGGGCCGAGCTTGCGGCCCTGGCCGCCTGACCCGTATAACCATCACGTCACGCCAACCAAGAAGAACCACGCCCATGAAGACCGCCGGCCCGATGCCGCTGGAAGCGCATCTGCAGCAGACCGCTCTCGTCCTGTCCGAGGCCCTGCCCTTCATGCGCCGTTTCGCCGGCCATACCATGGTGATCAAGTATGGCGGCCATGCCATGGGCGACGAGAAGCTGGCCGAGCAGTTCGCCCGCGACGTGGTGCTGATCAAGCAGGTCGGCATCAATCCGATCGTGGTGCATGGTGGCGGGCCGCAGATCGGCGCGATGCTGGAACGGCTGAAGATCAAGAGCGAATTCGTCGACGGCCTGCGGGTGACCGATCAGGCGACCGTCGAGATCGTCGAGATGGTGCTGGCCGGCTCGATCAACAAGCAGATCGTCACCGCGATCGGCGCGGCGGGCGGCACCGGCATCGGCCTGTCAGGCAAGGACGGCAAGCTGATCGAGGCCCGCAAGCTGCGGCGCAGCGTGCGCGATCCCGGCTCCAATATCGAGAAGCTGCTCGATCTCGGCTTCGTCGGCGAGCCGACGCGGATCAACCCCGAGATCCTGCGCACCATGCTGAATTCCAACCTGATCCCGGTGGTGGCGCCGATCGGCGTGGGCGAGCAGGGCGAAACCTACAACATCAACGCCGATACTTCGGCCGGCGCGATCGCTGCGGCCATCGGCGCGTCGAAGCTGCTGATGCTCACCGACGTCGCCGGCGTGCTGAACAGGGACAAGAAGCTGATCCCGACCCTGACGGCGAAGGAAGCGCTGGTGCTGATGGGCGACGGCACCATCTCGGGCGGCATGATCCCGAAGGTGGAGACCTGCCTTGATGCCGTCCGCGGCGGCGTGCAGGCGGCGCATATCCTGGATGGCCGCATCCCGCATGTGCTGCTGCTCGAGCTGTTCACCGCGCATGGTGTCGGCACGATGATCGAGCGGACGCACTGATCTAGGCGGGTTTCTGCGCCGGGCGCCGGTTGACCAGCAGGATGCCGGCGACGATGACGCCGGCCGCGAGCCAGACCAGCAGGCCGTAACGTTCGCCGAAGACGAAGGCGCCGATCGCCAGGCTGGTCGCGGCCATCACATAGCCGATCTGGCTCAGATAGACCGGCCCGGCGACGCGCTGCAGTTCGAAATAGGTGATGAAGCTCAGGCAGGCGAAGACGCCGGCCGCGCCCAGGACCCAGTCCGTCTGCGCCATGGCCGGCAGGTAGAGCAGGCCGGGCCCCAGGCAGGCGATCAGCAGCCAGAACGCGGCGCCGAGCAGGGTGCCGGCCGCCAGCGCCAGGGGCGCCGCGTCCTTCGGCCAGGCGATGCTGCGATAGATATTGCCGGCGGCCAGCGACACCGGTGCGATCAGGGCCAGCAGCATCCAGGGCAGGTCGGTATCGCTGACGGGCCCGGAGCGCGGGCCGACGATCATGAGGATGCCGACCAGCCCCAGCCCGATGCCGGCGGCGCGCGTCCACACCAGTGCTTCCATGCGCAGGCCGAGCGCCATCGCATAGGTCAGCATGGCGGGAAAGGCATAGACGATGCTGGGCAGTCCGGCACCGATCCGCGCCACTGCCAGGAAGACCAGCACGTTCGGCAGGGCCAGCGTGATCAGGCCGCTGATGGCGTAATAGCGGAGATGCAGCCGGCTGAGCGGCGGCCGCGCGCCGGACAGCATCGCCAGCGCCAGCAGCCCGCAGCCGCCGAGCAGATATTGCCAGAAGGCGAAGGCGATCGCCGGAATGCCGGCTGCGGTCGCCAGCTTGGCGAATGGCGGGGCCATGCCCAGGGTCGTGCCGGTGGCGATCAGCAGCAACAGGGGATAGGAGCGCGACCGGCGCAGCGAAGCAAGCAGGGGCATGGCGGCGTTCAGCGTTTCAGCATCTCGGCGGCGATCTCGAACGAGCGCAGCCGTGCCTTGTGGTCGAAAATCTGGGCGGTGAGCATCAGCTCGTCGGCGCCGGTGCGCTGCAGGAAGTCGCCGATTGTCGCATGCACGCGCGCGGGCGAACCGATGGCGGAGCAGGACAGCACCTGATCGAGCATGGCCCGCAGCTGCGGCGGGATGTCGTCGTCATAGCCGGCGCGCGGCGGCGGCAATTGCCCCGGCCGGCCGCTGCGCGGGTTGACGAAAGCCTGCTTCCACGAGGTCGACAGCAGCATGGCTTCCTCGTCCGTGTCGGCGGCGAAGACGT
>CAYSCA010000222.1:4544-5524 GCA_964429465.1 uncultured Rhodospirillaceae bacterium | reverse complement strand
ACCTCGGCGCCGGCTTTCGCCTCCTGCACCGAGGCGCCGTTGACCACGATGGCGTCGATGCGGCCTTCCGCAGTCTGCGTATCATAGCCAAGGAATTCGGTGGCGCCCTTGTCTTCCCGAATGTCGAACCAGACCTTTTCGGTCGCCGCCTCGCCCGAGCCGGCCCAGGCCTTGCGCGCTTCCGCCTTCTGCGCCGCCATCGCGGCGTTGAAGCCGTCGACATCCACGTCGATCCTGCGGCCGCGCAGCGCGTCCTGCGTCAGGTCGAGCGGGAAGCCGTAGGTATCGTAGAGCGTGAATGCGACATCGCCCGGCAGGCGGTCGCCCGCCGCCATCGACTGGGTTGCTTCATCCAGCAATTTGAGGCCGCGATCCAGGGTCTGCTTGAAGCGGGTTTCTTCCAGTTTCAGCGTCTCGCTGATCAGCGCCTCGGCGCGGCCGAGCTCGGGATAGGCGCGGCCCATCTCGCCCACCAGCGCCGGCACCAGCTTGTACATCAGCGGTTCCTTGCAGCCCATGAGCTGCGCATGGCGCATGGCGCGGCGCATGATGCGGCGCAGCACGTTGCCGCGGCCCTCGTTGGAGGGCAGCACGCCATCGGCGATCAGGAAGCAGGAGGAGCGCAGATGGTCGGCGATCACGCGATGGCTGATCTTGTGCGGGCCGTCCGGGTCGGTATGCGAGAAATCGGCCGAGGCCTCGATCAGCGCCCGCATCAGGTCGATGTCGTAATTGTCGTGCTTGCCCTGCAGCACGGCGGTGATGCGCTCGAGCCCCATACCGGTATCGATCGAGGGCTTGGGCAGGTTGACGCGCTGCTCCTTCGTCACCTGCTCGTATTGCATGAAGACGAGATTCCAGATCTCGATATAGCGGTCGCCATCGGCATCGGGCGAACCGGGCGGGCCGCCGGCCACCTTGTCGCCGTGGTCGTAGAAGATTTCCGAGCACGGGCCGCAGGGGCCGGTATCGCCCATGGC
>CAYSCA010000222.1:0-4534 GCA_964429465.1 uncultured Rhodospirillaceae bacterium | reverse complement strand
CAGAAATTATCCGAGGTGGCGATGCGCACGATGCGCTCGTCGGGCAGGCCGGCCACCTTCTTCCACAGGTCGAAGGCCTGGTCGTCGTCGTGATAGACGGTGACCCAGAGCTTGTCCTTCGGCAGGCCGTATTCCTTGGTGATCAGGTTCCAGGCGAGCGGGATCGCCTCTTCCTTGAAGTAATCGCCGAAGGAGAAATTGCCGAGCATCTCGAAGAAGGTGTGATGCCGCGCGGTGTAGCCGACATTGTCGAGGTCGTTATGCTTGCCGCCGGCGCGCACGCATTTCTGCGAGGTGGCGGCGCGGGTATAGGGACGCTTCTCCTGGCCGGTGAAGACATTCTTGAACTGCACCATGCCGGCATTGGTGAACATCAGGGTGGGATCGTTGCGCGGCACGAGCGGCGAAGACTCCACCACGCTGTGCCCGTTGCGGGCGAAGTAGTCGAGGAAGGCCTGCCGGATATCGCTGGCGGAGGACATCGCTTTCACATCCCTGGTCGACGGCCCGGCGAGCGGCGCCGCATGAAACTGGACAGATTGTCATGAGCCGGACCCACCCCGGCAAGGGGCCTTAATTACCGTCCCACCCCACCCCTGTCCAGCAAGCGGGCCGGCCCGTTAAGTGCCTTGGCCGGATGGGGAATTCGGGGCGTCCGGCGACCGGATCGGCTAATGGCGCGACCGCCGCTCCAAGCACGTCGATCCGCTGCTTTATTTGACTCTTATTTGGTGCTTATTCCTGACTAAATTAACCAACTCGGCGACTAACCCGTTGATCTGCTTGAGCCGGAATCCGGCACGCTGGCGTCAACTGAGCCCAATGCAGCTCATTCCATGCCGGTAGCGTCCCATACGAGGCGGAGCCGATGCCAATCAGCAGCAAAGAGGCCAATAGGCGACCATGGCAAGGATGGCCGGAACCGGGCGCAGCCGATCAGCGGGTATACCGTCGCCTCGCTCCGGGGAATTGAGAACATAGATAGTACGTCATGCTGCGCAACGCAAGTCGCAACATGGCAGTTGACTCGAACTTCACCGCAGAATAGTTATTCGTCGAACGACGAATGGAGCCAACCTTGGCCGCACAGGTGAAAATCAAGTCCAGGAAGAGCGCCGCCGGCAATACGGGTTGCTGCCCGCCCGGCATGACGCCAGCCGATCTGGCCGAGGAACTGCGTCCGGAGGATGAAGAGCTGGCGGAACTGGCCAAGGCGCTGGCGCATCCGGTGCGCATCCTGATCGTGCGCAACCTGCTGCGCATCGGCACCTGCTATTTCGGCAAGCTGGCCGACCTGCTCCCGGTCGCCGCCTCCACCGCTTCGCAGCATCTGACCATCCTGAAGGAAGCGGGCATCGTGAAGGGCGAAGTAGAAGGCGAGCGCCCCTGCTACTGCGTCGATCTTGCCAAGCTGAAGCGCGTCCGCGCCCTGCTGGATCACCTCTAAAAAATTTGGTTGTTTCATTCGTGTTTCGACGAATACCGAAGGAGATCTGAAATGAACGCCCTCTCGCCCATTCCGGAAACCACCGACCTACCCGTCGTCGTGATTGGTGCCGGCCCTGTAGGCCTGGCCGCCGCCGCGCATCTGCTGGCACGCGGGCTGCCTGTAAAGCTGCTGGAAGCGGGCGACTACGTTGCAGCACATGTGCACGAGTGGGGCCATATCCGCCTCTTCTCGCCCTGGTCCTACAATATCGACAAGGCAGCGCGTGCTCTGCTGGAGAAGCATGGCTGGCAGGCGCCCAAGCGCAGCGCGCATCCCACCGGCGCCGAGCTTTATGCGCAGTATCTCAAGCCGCTGGCCGAGACGCCGGAGATCGCCGCCGTGCTGGAAACCAACGCACGCGTGGTCGCCGTCAGCCGGGCAGACTTCGACAAGATGAAATCGGCCGGCCGCGAGACCGCGCCCTTCTCGCTCGTGATCCGCAAGCCGGATGGCAGCGAACGCCGCGAACTGGCGCGCGCCGTCATCGACACCTCCGGAACCTGGAGTCATCCCAATCCCATCGGCGCCGACGGCCTGCCTATCCCAGGCGAACGGGAAGCGGGATTCCGGCTGGCCTATGGCGCGCCCGATGTGCTCGGCGCCGCGCTCGATGATTATGCGAACCGCCGCGTGCTGGTGATCGGCGCCGGCCATTCGGCGGCGAATGTACTCCTCGACCTGGCGCGCCTGCGCGACCGCGCACCGGATACCAGCATCGTCTGGGCCGTGCGCAGTGCCAGCTTGGCGAAGCTGTTCGGCGGCGGCGCGAATGACAGGCTTGAAGCGCGCGGCGCTTTGGGCCATGCACTGGAAGCCCTGGTGAAGAGCGGCGGACTGGAGCTGCATCGCAACTCCCGCGTCGCCGCGCTGGATGTGGGCGCACATGGCATCAAAGTCCAGCTGCAGCAGCCCTCGGGTCAGACCGAGACCGTCGAGGTGGACCGCGTGATCGCGGCAACCGGCCAGCGGCCGGAGCTGAGCATGCTGCGCGAAATCCGCCTCGATCTCGATCCCGCCACCGAAAGCCCGCGCGTGTTGGCGCCGCTGATCGACCCGAATGTGCATTCCTGCGGCACGGTGCGGCCGCATGGCCATCGCGAACTGGCACAGCCCGATACCGGCTTCTATATCGCCGGCATCAAGAGCTATGGCCGCGCGCCGACCTTCCTGATGGCAACCGGCTACGAGCAGGTGCGTTCCATTGCGGCGGCCCTCGCCGGCGACATGGCGGCGGCCGACGATGTGCAGCTTGACCTTCCCGAAACCGGCGTGTGCAGCAGCAATCTTAAGGACGGCGAGAGCTGTGCCGCGCCGGAGGCCGAGAGGGCCGCGGGGTCCTGCTGCGCCCCCGTCTGCTGCGAGGAGTCGCCCTCTGAACCTGTAATAACAACCTGCTGCGACAAGGCGGCGAAGACGGCCGCAGCGGCACTGCCGAAAATGCCGAAACCGCCCGTGGCGGCCGGTAGCTGCTGCTGAAAGGCTGGGATGGACCCTCGGGCTTGCGCCCGAGGGTGACGGTCTTTGAGCGAGAGTTCAGGCCGGCGCCAGCGCGTTCCGCGCCAGCCAGTCGTCGAAGCGGGTGGCGCCGAGTTGCGCCTGGCCGACCGGGGTGAGCGAGAGATCGTCGATCGGGACGCCGAAATAGCCGGCCTTCGGGTCGCCGATCACCTCGCGCTGGTCGCCAGCGGCCTTCAGGCGTCGGGCCACGAAGCTGTTGAACGGCGCCTTGTCGGGGCCGGCGATATCGATGCTGCCATCGAGCGGCCTGGCCAGGGCCGCGCGGGCGACCGCATCGGCCACGTCCTCGGCGGCGATCGGCTGGAACTGCGCGGTGGGCACCACGACGCGGCCCTCGACCAGGGCAGTGTCGGCGATCGCCGAGATGAATTCGAAGAACTGCGTCGCCCGCACGATGGTGTAGGGAATGCCGCTCTCCTTGATCAGCTTCTCCTGCGCCAGCTTGGCGCGAAAATAGCCGTTGCCGGGCGAGCGCTCCATGCTGACGATCGAGAGCGCGACATGGTGCTTCACCCCGGCCGCCTTTTCGGCCGCCATGAGGTTGCGGCCCGAGCGCTCGAAGAAGTCGAGCACGGCGGCCGGCTCGAAGGACGGCGAGTTGGCGACGTCGACGACCACATCGGCGCCGGCCAGCGCCGCGGCCAGGCCCTCGCCGGTCAGCGCGTTGACGCCGCTGCGCGGCGAGGCGGCGGTGACCTGATGATTCTGCTTTGCAAGTTTCGCGACGACCTTGGTGCCGATCAGGCCGCTGCCGCCGATGACCACGATTTTCATGATGATGTCTCCTGTTGGGGGGAGAGCGGCCGCGCGTTCTGGCGACGCGCTTCAGTCGCTCCGGAGCATAGGACGGATCGGCGCCTGCCGTTGTGACATTAGGGCAGGGATTCCCCGGAGCTGACCTGACATTTCAGGTGAGCTGAGCCGGGTCTCCGGCAAAAAAATACCCCGGCACCGAGCTCCGGTACCGGGGTTCCCATGGAGGAGAGATTGGGAAAAGCAACCTTGGTAAATTCAGCCCCGTGAAGGGTAAATCCCTGCCGCATGAACTAGCGCGGCAGGGCTGCAAATCAATCCGAGTCGTCCTCGTCGGCAGCGTCGGCGCCGGCATCGATGGCGGCCGCCACGATGCCCGCATTGGCCTTGATCGCGGCTTCAATTCTGTCCGCAACCTCCGGATTTTCCTTAAGAAATTGCTTGGCCTGCTCACGGCCCTGGCCGATCCGGGTGCTGTCGAAGGAGAACCAGGAGCCGGATTTCTCGACCACATTGGCCTTCACGCCCAGGTCGATCAGCTCGCCGGTCTTGGAGATGCCCTCGCCATACATGATGTCGAAATCGACCACCTTGAACGGGGGCGCCACCTTGTTCTTGACCACCTTCACGCGGGTCTGGTTGCCCACCACATCCTCGCGCGCCTTGATGGCGCCGACGCGGCGGATATCGAGGCGGACGGAAGCGTAGAACTTGAGCGCGTTGCCGCCGGTGGTGGTCTCCGGGTTGCGGAACATCACGCCGATCTTCATGCGG
>CAYSCA010000221.1:2246-5651 GCA_964429465.1 uncultured Rhodospirillaceae bacterium | reverse complement strand
GAAAGTCCAACAGGTGCATCCACTTCCAGACGCTTTCCATCAGGCTGGATGAAGGTCATCTTGGGCATTTCGGACGGTAACTCCTCGATACGGCGTCATCCCGGCCGAAGCAAAGCGGAGAACCGGGATCCCATTCAGTCCTGGAAAATGGGATCCCGGGTCAAGCCCGAGGTGACGAACAAAAGAAACTTATAATTCAGCTCTCTATTCGGATTCCATAAACTCAAACTTCACTTCCGCTTGCGCTCCCACAGCGCGGCCCAGGCGGCTGCGGCACGATCGATATCCCGCTCCGTCGTCGCCCAGCCGAGGCTGAAGCGGATCGCCTCGCGGGCGGCCGCCCCGGGCAGCCCCATCCCGGTCAGGACATGGCTGGGCGTCACCTTGCCTGACGAGCAGGCCGAGCCGGCCGAGACGGCGATGCCGGCCAGGTCGAGCGCCATCACCTGGGTCTCCGCCGGCACGCCGGGCATGCCGATGCAGAGCGTGTTGGGCAGGCGCGCGGCCGGCGCGCCGTAGACGGGCGCCGCCGGGCAGGCCGCCAGCAAAGCCGCCTGCAGCCGGTCGCGCAAGGCCCCGACCCCGGCCATTCCGGGCAGGGCCTTCAGCGCCGCCTCGGCCGCCGCTCCGAAGCCGGCGATGCCGGGCAGGTTCTCGGTGCCGGCGCGCATGCCGCGCTCCTGCCCGCCGCCGAGCATGAGCGGCGCCGGGGTCCAGTCGTCGCGCAGGACCAAAGCGCCAGCCCCGGTCGGCCCGCCCAGCTTGTGGGCCGAGAGGCTGAGGAAGTCGCAAGCCAGGCCCGCCATGTCGACCGGGATTTTGCCGCCGGCCTGCACCGCGTCGCAGAGCAGCAGCGCGCCATGCTGGTGCGCCAGCCTTGTCGCCTCGGCCACCGGCTGGATCGCGCCGGTCTCGTTATTGGCGAGCATCAGCGCGACCAGCGCCGGCCGGGGCGCTTTCTCCAGGGCGGCAGCCAGGGCTTCCAGCGGCACCACGCCGTCCGGCCCGGCCGGAAGCTCGGTCAGCGGCAGGCCCAGAGAACGTTCCTGCGCGCGGGCCGGGCGCAGCACGGAATCATGCTCGATGCCCGAGACGATCAGGGCCCGGCCGTCGGCCTGGTCGCGAAACAGCCGCAGCGCCAGATTGTTGGCCTCGGTGCCGCCGGAGGTGAACACCACCCGGTGCGCCTCGGTGCCGACCAGGGCGGCCACCCGGGCCCGCGCCTCCTCGGCCGTCAGCCGGGCGCGGCGGCCGAATCCGTGCACCGAGGACGGATTCGCCGGCTGGGCCAAGGCCGCCAGCACGGCCTCGCGGGCCTCCGGCCGCAGCGGGGCGGTGGCGTTCCAGTCGAGATAAACCGGCCCTTCGGCCATTCAGAACTCCCCGGTTACAGGCAAAACTTCGCCAAACTACAGGCACTTGCGTTTTAAACTTGAATTCCGCGCCGCCACCTATGGTAAAACGGCGCCTGTTTCAACCGATACCGTAGCGCCGAAGCCCTTCCCAGCGGCGAAAGTGACGAACCGCGATGCCTGACATCATATTCCCGGGTCCCGATGGCCGGCTGGAAGGCCGCTATCACCACGGGCCGGAAGCCAATGCCCCGATCGCGCTGATCCTGCATCCGCACCCGCTTTATGGCGGGACGATGAACAACAAGGTCGTCTACAACCTCTTCCATGTCTTCGCCAAGCGCGGCTTCTCGGTGCTGCGCTTCAATTTCCGCGGCGTCGGCCGCAGCCAGGGCAGCTTCGACCACGGCGTCGGCGAGCTTTCCGATGCGGCCTCGGCGCTGGACTGGCTGCAGGGCGTCAACGCCAATGCCTCGGCGGTGTGGATCGCCGGCTTCTCCTTCGGCGCCTGGATCTCGATGCAGCTGCTGATGCGGCGGCCCGAGATCGACGGCTTCATCTCGGTGGCGCCGCCGGCCGGCATGTTCGATTTCGGCTTCCTCGCCCCCTGCCCCTCCTCGGGCCTGATCATCCAGGGCAGCGAGGACAAGATCGTCTCCGAGGTCGAGGTCTCCAAGCTCGCCCAGCGCCTGGCGCTGCAGAAGGGCATCAAGATCGACTACAAGAAGATCACCGGCGCCGACCATTTCTTCGAGGGCAAGCTCGACGAGCTGACCGCGGCCGCCGACAAATACATCAAGGCCAGCCTCGTCCCCGTCCATGCCCGCGCCGGCAAGGGCGCGCAAAGCAGCGGATAGCCGGGGGCGGGGTAAAACACCCCTCACCCTCCCATCGCTGACGCGATGGGCCCCTCCCTCTCCCGCTGGCGCGGGCGAGGGAAGATTGTGCTCCCTCTCCCGCGAAGTGGGAGAGGGTTGGGGTGAGGGTCTTCACTCCCCCGCCTTGTAGCGCGCGAAGAGCGGCGCCTGGGCCAGCATGAAGGCGAAGGTCAGGCCCATCAGGCCGAAGACCTTGAAGGCGACCCAGACATCCGTGCTCAGGCTGCGCCAGACGATCTCGTTGAGGCCGGCCATGGCGGCGAAGAACAGGCCGAAGCGGAAGGTGAGCTTGCGCCAGCCCTCGTCGGTGAGCGACAGCGTGGCGCCGAGCAGCGTCTTCAGCCAGAGCTGCCGCAGCAGCAGGCCGCCGAGCAGCAGGAGCGCGAAGAGCGCGTTGATGATGGTCGGCTTCATCTTGATGAAGGTCTCGTCCTGCAGCCAGAGCGTCAGCCCGCCGAAGATGCCGACCACGACGGCGGTGAGCAGCGGCAGCAGCGGCACCCGGCGCAGCATGACCAGCGAGAGGATCACCACCACCAGGGTCGCCGCCATCAGGGCCGCCGTGGCGGCGATCAGCCCGGCGAATGCATAGGCGGCGAAGAACACGGCCAGCGGCGCGTATTCGGTGACGGGTTTCAGCCAGCGGGGCGCGGTGGTGTCGGGCATGATGCTGTTCGTATCCGGCTCATCAATCCAGCCTGTCATGGCCAGTCTGTCATGGCAGTGTGTCATGGCCGGGCGCGTCCCGGCCATCCACGTCTTTGCCACAGAAAGAAACCCGTGGCTGCCCGGATCAAGTCCGGGCATGACAATAAATGTTTCCGCGCTGGAGCCCCGCTGCGGCCCCTATTCCTTCAGCAGATGCTCGCGGCCGGGCAGCGGATTGCCGTCCATATCGGTGAGATCGATGACCGAGCCGTAATGATGCGGCCGGAACGGGCCGGTGGCGGGCGGCGCCGGCTCGGCCGGCCGCGGCCGGGCAATCGCCGGCGAGGGTTTTGCGGCGCCGGCCTGCGAAGCGGTGCTTATTCGGATGCCGGATTCGCTTATCGGAATCTTATTTCCGCTTATCTGGGTCTTATTCTCGCTTATCTGGGTCTTATTCTCGCTTAGCCGGGGCTTACCCGCGACAGCCGGGGCCGCCGCGCCGGAGGGTTGCTGATCCGGCGCGGGCG
>CAYSCA010000221.1:0-2146 GCA_964429465.1 uncultured Rhodospirillaceae bacterium | reverse complement strand
CGTCCCCAGGCTTTCAGCGCGGCGAATTCCGCATCCATCGCCTGGCGCTCCTTCCGGATGCGGGCCTGAAACGCCTGGCTCGGCGGCCGGCGCCCGGTTTCCTTCAGCGCCGCGGCCAGGCGGAATTCCCGGCTGTCGCGCTGCGCGCCGCTGATTTCCGTTCCCGCCGCATGGGTCAGCCCGGTCTGGCGTGCCAGCCAGCGCAGGCTGTCGCCATCGAGGTCTTCGCTGCGGCCGCAGCGCTGCACCACCGCGCGGCGGCCGGCCTCCTCGAAGGCGAGCTGCGCCATCAGCCGCCGGCGCTCGAGCGCCTGCCGGAACAGGAACTGGAAACGCAGGCTCTGGTGGAAATGCCGCCACAGGCGGTCTTCCGGGATGCCGAGCGCGGCGGCAACCGCCTCGGACGCCTCGCCCATGGCCAGCAGCCGGGCACCGCGCGTCCAGTCGACGCGGAAGCGGGTCTTCGGCGCGGGATGGCCGAGGGATTCATCCTTGAACGGGTCATAGGCATTGCGGGGCATGGCTGGTCTCCATCCGGGGCTATGGGCGGGACCCCAGAATAAGCCACTTTACCGCGAATGTAAACAAAAAACGAACATATAGGATTTTCAACAGGAGAGCCCGGAGGGGCCGCCGCGATACCCGGCGGCACGCCGGGGCCCATCGGCCTGCCCCGGCTCCCGCCTTTCCAGCCTTGGCTCACGCAACGGCAGCATGCGTTAACCTCTGCAACAAATTTAGGGCATGCCGCTACGGTGGGGAACATAAGCCGTACTTATAGGAGCAGACGGCCAATCTCACGGAGTTGTTACCCCGGAGTTTCAACTTCCCCGACATATTCCCGTTTGACTTATCCACATATCCTTGCGCTCATATCACTTCATAAAAAAAGCGAGGAGCGGCAGTGACGGATTTCCGGCATTCCCGGACCGAAACCCAGTCCAGCCCGCCCGGGCCGGTGGACGACCTGCTCCATCTCCTGCCCCGCCTGATCGCCAGTCCCGACCTGAACGCCGCCGCCGGCGCCGCCGTCGCCGCCTCGATCGCGCTGCACCGGGCGGATTTCGCCGCCCTCAAGCTGCGCGATCCGGTGAGCGGCCGGCTGCGCTTTGCCGGCCAGCAGGGCTTCGCGCCCGATCTGCTGTCCGTCTGGCAGAAGGTGCCGGCCGATGCCGACTGCACCTGCAGCCGCGCGATGCGGCTCGGCCAGGCCGTGATCGTGCCCGATATCCGCGCGGAGGCCGACTTCGCCGCCTGGCACGAGCTCGCGGCGCGGGCCGAGATCCACGGCGTGCAGTCGACGCCGCTGACCGACCGCGCCGGCAATACGCTCGGCACGATCTCGACCTATTTCCGCCGGCCGCATGCGCCTTCGGCCTTCGAGATGGAGGCGATCGCCTATTACGCCCGGCAGACCGCCGAGATCGTCACGCGCTGCCGCCGCGAAACCGAGGCGTGGCAGGCGGCCGAGAAGCAGCGGCTGCTGGGCGAGGAGCTGCGCCATCGCGTGCGCAACCTGCTGACCGTGATCGAGGCGATCTCGTGGGAGACGGCGCGCACCAATCCGGCGCCGGAGGACTTCACCGCCATCTTCACCGGCCGGCTGCATGCGCTCTACCGCGCGCAGAATCTGCTGATGGATTTCGGCGCCGCCGGCTGCGACCTCGGCACCCTGGTGCGCGAGCAGCTGATGCTGCCCGACGAAGACGGGCGGGTCTCCTGCGCCGGGCCGGCGCTGGTGCTGGATGCGGCGGACTCGCTGGATCTCGGGCTGCTGTTCTACGAGCTCGGCACCAATGCGCGCAAATACGGCGCGCTCTCCAGCGAACGGGGCCGCGTCGCCGTGGAATGGAAGCTGCCGCGGTCGGCACACGGCAGCGCGCTGAAGCTGCGCTGGACCGAGCGCGACGGACCGAGGGTGCAGGAACCTGCAAGCACCGGTTTCGGCAGCAAGCTGATCCGCCGCGTCGCCAAGGGCCATGCCAGCGTGCGTTACGATCCCGGCGGCGTGATCTGCGATCTCACCATCCCGCTGCGCGGCACCGGGCGGCGCTAGGCGCTTCCTCCACTCTCCCGTTGCTGCGCAACGGGTAGGCTAGCTGCCCTCACCCTCCCACTGCTGCGCAACGGGCCCCTCCCTCTCCCG
>CAYSCA010000220.1:0-5686 GCA_964429465.1 uncultured Rhodospirillaceae bacterium | reverse complement strand
CCGCTGATGAAGCGCCAGGGCTATGGCCGCATTGTCAACATCGCCTCCGTCGCCGGCAAGGAGGGCAACCCGAACGCCTCGGCCTATTCGGCGGCCAAGGCCGGCGTGATCGCGCTGACCAAGTCGCTCGGCAAGGAACTGGCGGGGCAGGATATCGCGGTCAACTGCATCACCCCGGCGGCCGCGAAGACCGCGATATTCGATCAGATGACGCAGACCCATATCGATTATATGCTGTCGAAGATTCCCCGCGGGCGTTTCGTCGCCGTGGAAGAGATCGCCGCCATGGTGGCCTGGCTGCTGTCGGCGGAGAATTCCTTCACCACCGGCGCGGTGTTCGATGTCAGCGGCGGGCGCGCAACCTACTGAGCAGGCGTCAAGGGCGGAGCGTAGATATTCATGGCGGAGAGTCGGCAGGCCAAGTTTGCGATCGGCGATGTCGTGCGCCATCGCCTGTTCCCGTTCCGCGGCGTGATCTTCGACGTCGATCCGGTCTTCAACAACACCGAGGAATGGTGGCAGTCGATCCCACCCGACCTGCGGCCGCGCAAGGACCAGCCCTTCTATCATCTGCTGGCCGAGAACGCGCAATCATCCTACGTGGCTTACGTGTCGGAGCAGAATCTGCTGCCCGACCCGGAAGCCGGGCCGGTCAACCACCCCGACATCAGGAAGCATTTCGCCGGCTTCAAAAACGGCCGCTACGACTGGCGCACGCCCACCCGGATGTAACTGGTAACTACAGGATCTGGCCGAGCACCGACAGGATCGTCGGGATGTTGATGGCGATCAGCACGGCGCCGACCGCGCCGGCAATCAGGCGACCCGGCAGGCGGTTGACCAGAATGGCGGCCAGCGGCGCGGCGACGAGGGCGCCTGTCGTGATGGCCAGCGCGGTGCTGCCGATGGTGGTCAGCGCGGCCGTCCCGAGCCAGAAGGAAAAGACGCCGGCCTGGATGGCGGCGACCGCCGGCTCGGCCGTATTCGAGGATCCGACCGCTTTACGGGGTTCGTGCTGCTGCATGATCAGGCTGGTGGTGACGATCGGCCCCCAGCCGCCGCCGAAGGAATCGAACAGCCCGCCGAGCAGGCCGACCAGCCCCGGCTGCCGCCTCTTCGCCATCGCAGCTTCGCCGCGATCGCGCCAGCGCATGGCGCGCAGGATCACCAGGATGCCCATGATCCCGAGATAGAAGGCCGCCAGGGGCCGGATGAATTGCAGCGGCATGAGGCTGATGGCGCTGGCGCCGATGATGCCGCCGATCACGCCGGGCAGGATCAGCGTCCGGCACAACGTCCAGTCGACGTTGCCGAATTTCCAGTGCGACAGGCCCGAGGCGATCCCCGTCGGTATCTTGGTGACATGGACGGCTGCGCTGGCCAGGGCCGGCGGCATGCCGGTGGCGACGAGCACGCTGGTGGCGATCACGCCGTAGCCCATGCCGATGGCGCCGTCGATCAGCTGCGCGGCAAAACCCACCGCGGCAAACAGCGCGAAATCGACTTCCATGTATCCGCTTCCTGGTTTCGGTGACGCTCGAACCGCGATGCTCAGATCGCGAAGCTCCGTTCCGCGAAGTCTACAAGAATCTCGCGGGCATTGACCAAGGAAAGCCGTGCCGTGTCAATGGCGAGTGCCGGTTGCAAAGGCGCTTCATACGGCGCCGAGATGCCGGTGAACTGGGCAATCTCGCCGGCGCGCGCGCGCTTGTACAGGCCCTTGGGATCGCGCCCCTCGCAGGTCGCAAGATCGGCCTGCACATGCACCTCGTAATAACCTGCACCAACGATTGCACGTGCAAGGTCGCGATGCTCCCGTAGCGGTGAGATGGCGGAGACGATGACGATCAGCCCGTTCTCTGTCATTAGCTTCGCCACTTCGGCCAGCCGGCGGATATTCTCGCTGCGATCCTCGGCCGAAAAACCAAGATCGCGGTTCAGTCCATGCCGCAGGTTGTCGCCATCCAGCACGGCAACCTGCCGGCCGCGGCTGAACAGAGCGGTCTGCGCCGCCATGGCCAGCGTCGACTTGCCGGCGCCCGACAGGCCGGTCAGCCACAGCACGCCGCCCCGATGGCCATTGGCCCGGGCGCGGTCATCGGGCGTGACGCTGCTGTTTACCGCGACGATGTCATTGGCGACCTGCTGCACCTGTTCAACGACGAAGCCGCCGGCGATCTGCGGCCCGCGGATCAGCACGCCGCGGCCAGTACGCGCGAACGCATCGTAGAGGTCGAGCGCGATCGGCCGGCGGGTTTTCAGCACCACGCGGGCGACGCCGTTGCGTTCGATCTGCGCGGCATCGGCGCTGCCCAGGCTCTCGACGTCCAGCGCTTCCGCAATCGCCTCGACCTCCGCCTCGCGTTCGGCGGTCCCGAGTTTCAGCGTCAGGCGGTCGCCGGGCTTCAGCGGTTCGCGGTCGAGCCAGAAGAGCCGCACGGTGAGCCGGTTGGCCTCGCGCGGCCGCTGGTCGGGCGTGGAGGCCAGCGCGCCGCGCTCGACGAAGACCTCCTCGTCCAGGGTCAGCGCCACGCTGTCGCCGGCGATGGCTTCCTCGCGCGGCGTATGGCCCGCTGCCGCGCCGCGCCAGGCCTCGAGGCTGGCGACGGTGGCTTCGCGGCCGAGCGGCGCGAAGCGGATGCGGTCGCCGATTTTCAGCCGGCCGCTTTCGATCCGGCCGACCACGACGCGCCGGTCGTCGAGCCGGTAGAGGTCCTGCACCGGCAGGCGCAACGGCTGATCCACCGCCGCGGCGCGCGCCTCGAAAGCATCCAGCGCGCCGATCAGGGTCGGGCCCTGATACCACGGCGTCGCCGCGCTGCGCGTGGCGATATTGTCGCCGCCGCGCGCCGAGACCGGGACCAGGGCCGCGGCCTCGATGCCGATATCGGCGAGATAGCCGCGCACGGACTCGGCCACGGCATGGAAGCGCGCCGCGTCATGGCCGATCAGGTCGATCTTGTTCACCGCCACGGCGACCTGCCGGATGCCCAGCAGATGCAGCAGATAGGCATGGCGCCGCGTCTGCTCGGCCAGGCCCTGGGCGGCATCGACCACCAGGATCGCCGCATCGGCCTGCGCCGCGCCGGTCACCATGTTCTTGAGGAATTCCTTGTGGCCCGGCGCATCGATGATCACGTAACGCCGCCGCTCGGTGGTGAACCAGATCTGCGTCGTGTCCACCGTGATGCCCTGGTCGCGCTCGACCTGCAGCGCGTCGAGCAGGAAGGACCATTCGAAATCCAGCCCGCGCTTCTCCGACACCGCCCTGAGCTGCTCCAGCTTGCCGGCGGGCAGCGAATCGGTGTCATGCAGCAGCCGGCCGACCAGAGTCGACTTGCCGTGATCGACATGGCCGACGATGACGATGGGGAAGGCGCGCCCCCTTGCTGCACTGGCGCGCTGGATGCCGGGGCGGGCTTTTGGGTGGATGGCGAGATCGACGACGCTCATGCTGCGCCTCCCTACATATAGCCGGCGACGCGCAGCCGCTCGAAGGCATCTTCCGAATCGTGGTCCATGGCGCGGCCGGCGCGCTCGGGCTCGCGGGTGACTTCCAGCTCGCCGATGATCTCCTCGATGCTGGCGGCGCGGCTGTCGATCGGGAAGGTGATCCCGATCTCGCCCAGCGAGCGGAAGCGCTTGCCGTCGGCATTGGCGAAGTAGAGCGGCACGACGGGGATGCCCTCGCGCTGGATGTAGCGCCAGATGTCGAGCTCGGTCCAGTGCAGCAGCGGATGGATGCGCATATGCACGCCGCCGGGCAGCTCGCTGGCGAAATGATCCCACAGCTCGGGCGGCTGGTCGCGGAAATCCCAGGCGCCGTCATCGCCGCGCGGGCTGAAGACGCGCTCCTTGGCGCGGGTCGCCTGCTCGTCGCGGCGGATGCCGGCGATCACGCCCTTCCACTGATAGCGCGCGATCGCCTCGCGCAGGCCGAGCGTCTTGCGCGCCGCGATGCGGGAATTGTGCGGCAGGGTGGGATCGGTGGCCTCCAGCGGCGGGCAGGCATCCTTGATCAGCTCCAGGCCCCATTCCGCGGCAAAGCGGTCGCGGAAGGCATAGGTCTCGGGGAATTCCAGGCCGGTATCGAGATGCGCCACCGGAAACGGCACGCGGCCAAGGAAGGCCTTCTTGGCCAGCCAGATCATCACGTTGGAATCCTTGCCCAGCGACCAGAGCATGGCGAGCGGCCGGATCCGGCTGTAGGCCTCGCGGAGGATATAGATGCTTTGCGCCTCGAGGGCGTCGAGATCGTCACGCATGGTTTTCGACGTTTCTTTCTTTTCTATTCGTCTGCCGGAAGGCGGTCGGGGAAGGGCGCGATGGCGGTGACATGGATGCCGCATTCGGTCTTGTCCTGGCCCTGCCAGCGGCCGGCGCGGGCATCCTCGCCCTCGGCGACCGGAAGGGTGCAGGGTTCGCAGCCGATCGAGGCATAGCCCTGCGCCGCCAGCGGATGGCGCGGCAGGTCGTGGGCTTCGAAATAGGCCGCGATCTCCCCAGGGCCCCAGCCGGCCAGCGGATTGAACTTCAGCCGCGCGCCGTCGGCCTCGACCAGCGGGATCGCGCGCCGCGTGGCGGACTGGAAGCGCTTGCGGCCGTTGATCCAGGCGGCAAAGGGCTTCAGCCCGCGCTGCAGCGGCTCGACCTTGCGGATGCGGCAGCAGGCATCGGCATCGCGGAACCACAGGGTACCGCCGGCATCGTTGGCTGCCAGCGCCTTCGGATCCGGCGTCAGCACGCGCAGATCGCTCAGGCCGAGGCGTGCCGCCAGCATGTCGCGGTAGCGCAAGGTCTCGGCAAACAGCTTGCCGGTATCGAGGAACAGCACCGGCGTCGCCGGATCCACCTGCGCCACCAGATGCAGCAGCACGGCGGCCTCGGCGCCGAAGGAGGAGACCAGCGCGATCTCGCCGGGAAACAGGTCGCGGATCGCGATGCGCAGCACCTCCTCGGCCGGCCGGCCGGCCAGCCGCGCATTCAGGCCGGCGGTGTATTCGCTCAGGTCCAGGGTGGCGAGGGCCAGCGCGCTCATTCCGCCGCCTCCATCCGCAGGCTGCCGCGCAGCCGCAGGTCGCGCGCGATCACGCGGCCATCGGCGGTGGGCTGGTAGAACACGCTCAGGCTGGCCAGCGCCTTGGCGAAGACCTCGGCGGCATCGTCGCGGCCGATCTCGAAGGCGTCGAAGCCGGCGCGATGCATGTGCAGCAGCTGGTCGCGCAGCACATGGCCGGTGGCGCGCAGCTCGCCGCGATAGCCGAAGCGTTCGCGCAACAGCCGGGCCTGGCTGTAGGCGCGCCCGTCGCTGAATTTCGGGAAGCCGAGCGCGATCAGGCCGAAGCGGCCGGCCTCTGCGCCGAAGCCCAGCACATCGAGATTGTTCGGCAGCGCGATGCCGAGCGGCGCGTTGCGCCTCTGCAAGGCCGCCTTCTCGGCTTCCCAGCGGGCATGGCCGATCAGTGCCGGCCGGTCCTCGGGCAGGACCGCGTCGTCCTCGACCCTGATCCAGATGTCGTCGGCGATGCGGCCGTGTTTAAGCAGCGGCATAGACGGCCTCCCTGAAGGGCTGCAGCCCGACGCGGCGATAGGTGTCGAGGAAGCGCTCGCCCTGGCGCCGCAGCTGCAGATAGGTCTCGACCAGCGTATCGATGGCATCCACCGCGCCGGCCTCGTTCAGCGCCGG
>CAYSCA010000219.1:0-5692 GCA_964429465.1 uncultured Rhodospirillaceae bacterium | reverse complement strand
CGTCGCCGGGATTCATCAGCTCGATCCGCATCAGCACCGAGAACAGGCCGCCGATCAGGCCGGCGAGCACGGCGAAGATCAGGTACATCGTGCCGATGTCTTTGTGGTTGGTCGAATAGATGTACCGGCGCCAGCCGGTCGGATGATCGTGATGCTCGTGGGCCGCGTGGGCGTGGGCATGGGCCATGGCGTTCCCTACTCCTTCAATCGGCAATTACTGGGCGACGCGCGCGTCGGAGAGACGCGGCGAGGGGCCATCAACGGATGCGAACTTCTGCTTCGCCTCTTCGGCCCATTTGGCATAGGCCTCCTTCGAGACGACCTGTACCTTGATCGGCATGAAGGCGTGATTGGCGCCGCAGATTTCCGAGCACTGGCCGTAATAGGTGCCTTCGCGCTCGGCGCGGAACCAGGTCTCGTTCAGGCGGCCGGGAACGGCATCCTTCTTCACGCCGAAGGCCGGCATGGCCCAGGCGTGGATGACGTCTGCGGCAGTGACCAGCAGGCGCACGTTGGTGTTCACCGGAACCACCACGGGGTTGTCCGCCTCGAGCAGGCGGGGCTGGCCCGGCTTGAGGTCTTCCTCGGCGACCAGGGTGGCGTCGAAGGTGAAGTTCCCGTTGTCGGGATATTCGTAGGACCAGTACCACTGCTTGCCGATCGCCTTGATGGTCAGCTCGGCATCCTTGGTCTTGTCGCCGAAATACAGCAGCTTGAACGACGGCACGGCGATCACGATGAGGATCAGGATCGGCACCACCGTCCACAGCACTTCGATCAGCGTGTTATGCGAGGTCTTCGATGGCGCCGGATTGGCCGAGGCGCGGAACCGGACCATCACATAGACCAGCAGGACCAGCACGAAGACTGAAATCAGCGTGATGATCCACATCAGCAGGTCATGGAAATTCGCCATGTCGGCCATCACCGGGGTGACGCCTTCCTGCATGCCGAGCTTCCACGGCGTCGGCTGTCCGATGTTCTGCGCCCGGGCCGGAGCGCCGGAGACGACTGCACCCAACATGCCGGCAACGGCCGAACGAAGCGCCACCGAACGGGCACTCCCAAACCAATTCCACCCCATCTTCGATACCCTCGCTAATAACTCGGGACAGAGCCTCGGCTCTGTGCGCGCCGAACATACACCGCAGCCTGTCACCAGCACAGTCTGACGCCGTTCTGCGACGATTTGTCGCTCTGCGCCGTCCGGGCCGGGGATTCCAACTTAATCATTGATTTGACTTGCCCTTGCGCCATGGTGGCGCGCCCCCTAATCTGCCCGTTCAGGGGGTCTTTGGCATGCTCGATCCGATCCAGAGGAAACTCGCCCAGGAGATCCTGGACTGGCTGGATCGGCCTGCCTTTGTGGTTGAATATAACCGAACAGACAACTACCATTACGTGTCTTGCAATGCCGCCTATGCGGCGCTGACGGAAATGAGCGGCGAGGAACTGGCGGGCCAGGTCTTCTCCGTCGGATTCGCGCTCGGCGAGGCGGAAAAGCTGCGCGCCCTGCTCGATACCGTCCGCAGCCAGGGCCGGCGCGAAATCAGCACGACGCTGATTCGCTGGGCCAATGGCTGGCTTTGCCAGGGGCTGACCGTCGCGCCGGTCCGCAATGGCGGCAGCCCCGTCTCGGCCCTGGTGGTGATCGCCGAGGCCAGCACTCCGGAAAAGATGCATCAGGCCGCCCTGCAGGTCGCCGAGTACAAATTGCGCGATTTCGCCGAACTGGCCTCGGACTGGTTCTGGGAAACCGATGCCGATCATCGCTTTACCTGGATCTCGGAATCCTCTTCCCCGCATTCCAATGCCATGCGCAGCGGCTTTCTCGGCCGGCGCCGCTGGGATCTGGCCGTGCAGAACGACGAAAGCGACACGCTGTTCTGGGAAGAGCATCGCCGCGGCCTGGACCGGCACGAGCCGTTCCGCAGCTTCCGCTATTGCTCGACCGTCACCGGCAACGAGATGTGGATCGAGATCAACGGCAAGCCGGTCTTCGACGCGGAAGGCCGCTTCATGGGCTATCGCGGGTCGGGCCGCGACATCACCGAGCAATACCGCCAGCAGCGACGCATCGAAGCCGCGCTGCGCCAGGCCGAGGAAGCCAGCCGCGCCAAGAGCCAGTTCCTGGCCAATATGAGCCACGAGCTGCGTACGCCGCTGAATGCCATCATCGGCTTCTCGGAAATCATCCGCGACCAGATGTTCGGCTCGGTCGGCATCCCGCGCTACGTGGATTACGCGCGCGACATCAACGCATCCGGCACCCATCTGCTGGCGCTGATCGGCGACATCCTCGACATGTCGCGCATCGAGGCGGGCTATTACGCGCTGGACGAAAAGGCCGTCGACCTTTCCGCCATCATCGAATCCGCGCTGACCATGGTGCGGCCGCAGGCGGAGCGCGGCGGCATCATCCTGCGCAACCTGTCTCCCGAAACGCTGCCGCAGCTGCGCGCCGACGAGCGCGTCGTCAAGCAGGTACTGATCAATCTGCTGGGCAATGCGGTGAAATTCACCCCCAGCGGGGGCAACATCGACGTCGTATTCCGCCAGCTGCCGGATGCGAGCCCGTCGCTGACGGTCATGGATACCGGCATCGGCATCCCGCCCGAGCGGCTCGAGCAGATTTTCGAACCCTTCCAGCTCGCCAAGGCCGAAGTGGCCCGCCAGCATGGCGGCACCGGCCTCGGGCTGTCGATCAGCAAGCGCCTGATGGAGCTGCATGGCGGCATGCTGACGCTGAGCAGCACCGTCGGCGTCGGCACCCAGGCGCAGATCACCTTCCCGAACTGGCGGCTGCTCTCCGATGCCGACCAGGACTGGACGCCGCCGCCGCCCGAGCCGGTGATGGCAAAGCCCCCGGAAAAGGACAATGCCGCAAAGCCGCTCAAGGTGGCGCGGCCGGCGGAACAGAGCGCCAGCGCCAGCGCGACCCTGCGCGCCCTGCTCGACACCATGGGCGAAGGCGTCGTGCGGATCGACAGCCAGGGCGACATCACCTCGATCAGCGAAACCGGCGCCAGCATCTTCGGCTACACGGCGGCCGAGCTGCTCGGCCAGAACGTCAAGACCCTGATGCCCGAGCCGTTCCGCTCCGGGCATGACTCCTATATCCGCAACTACCTGAGCACCAAGCGCGCGAAGATCCTGGGCCTCGGCCGCGACACGCTGGGCCGCAAGAAATCCGGCGAAATCTTTCCCATCCATATCAGCGTCGGCGCCTTCGACAACGGCGAGGCCTCCGGCTTCATCGGCATCATCCGCGACGTCTCGGACCGCCGCGATGTCGAATTGCGCGCCGAGTTCGCCAGCCGCAACGATCCGCTGACCGGCATCCTGAACCGCAGCAGCTTCATCGCCGAAACCGAGCGCATGCTGGGCGCGCAGCATCGGCTGGATGGCGGTCTGTGGGTGCTGTTCAACCTCGATATGGATGGCTTCCGCGATATCAACGAGGGCTTCGGCTACCATATCGGCGACACCGTCCTGAAGAATACCGCCGACCGGCTGGCCGAAATCCTGCCGCGCGAGGCGCTGGTCGGGCGCATCGCGGCCGATCAGTTCGCGGCGCTGGCCGCGGTGAACGATCTCAACAACGCGCTCAACCTGGCGCAGTCACTGCATGCGCAGCTGACCCGGCCGCTGCCCACCGACGGCCGCGTGGTGCCGCTGAAGGTCAGCATGGGCGCGGCGATCATCGACGACCCCAGCGACAAGATCGGCGATGCCCTGGCGAAGGCCGAGCTGGCGATGAAGCTGGTGCGCGCCGCCGGCGGCGATTCGACCCGCTTCTACAGCCCGGAAATGACCCGGGCCGCGGAGCGGCGGCTGCGCCTGACCATGAATCTGGATGCGGCGGTGGAGCACGGCGAATTCCACGTCGTCTACCAGCCGGTGGTGGAGACGGCGAGCGGCGCCATCTGCGCCATGGAGGCGCTGCTGCGCTGGCGGCACCCGGACCTCGGCGCCATCCCGCCATCTGAATTCATCCCGCTGGCCGAGGAAACCGGCAGCATCATCCCGATCACCCGCTGGGTCTTCGGCCATGTCGCCAACCAGCTGCGGCAATGGCGCCAGGAGGGCGTCGAACCGCGACGCATCTTCGTCAATGTCTCGGGGCAGCAATTCATCCGCGACGACCTGCCAGGCCATTTCCGCAAGCTGCGGGCCGCCGAGCCGGACCTGATCCCCTTCTTCGGGATCGAGATCACCGAGCAGGCCGCGATCCAGAACATGGAAGCCACGGTGGCGGCGATCCAGGAACTGGCGGAGATCGGCGTCGATGCGGCGCTGGACGATTTCGGCACCGGCTATTCGAGCCTGAGCTACATCCAGCGGCTGCCGATCCGCAAGATCAAGCTGGACCGCGCCTTCATCGCCGACCTGCCGGGCAACGACAAGGATATCGCGCTGGTCCGCGCGATGGTCGGTATGGCCAACGGTCTCGACCTGCCGGTGGTGGCGGAGGGCGTCGAAACCGCGGCGCAGCGCGAATTCCTGCGCGGCGTCGGCTGCAGCGAATTGCAGGGCTACCTGATCAGCAAGCCGGTGCCGGCCGACGAGATGGCGGCTTTGCTGCGCCACAGCGACCGCCGCGGCACCAAGGCTGTCCCGAAGGCCGAAAAACCGCCCGGAGACCGCCGGCATTGAGCCGTACCGGCAGGTCCGGAAGGGGCTGTTTTTCGTTTCGGGCCGCGCCATATAGCGCTCAACATATTGCCGGCCGCGTCTGGCCGGGCGGAGTGGACGAGGTTTTCTGATGACAGTGACTTCAGCAGCGCAGGATCTGTTCTTCACCCGGGCCGGGCTGGACCGCAGCCGCCTGCAGGGTCTGGTCGGCGATGCACTTCATGGAGCCGATGACGGCGAGCTGTTCCTGGAATACTGCCAGTCGGAAAGCTTCAGCTTCGACGACGGCAGGCTGAAGGCGGCCAGCTTCGACACCAGCCAGGGCTTCGGCCTGCGCGCCGTCTCGGGAGAGCAGACCGGCTATGCCCATGCCTCGGAACTCAGCGAGGAGGCGATCCGGCGGGCGGCGACCACGGTGCGGGCGGTGCGCGCCGGCCATGGCGGCACGATGAGCGCGGCCCCGGTGGCCACCAACCGGCATCTCTATGGCGACGACAATCCGCTGAACGAAATCCCCTTCGAGCAGAAGGTGAAGCTGCTGCAGGACATCGATTCCTACGCCCGCGCGAAGGATTCCCGCGTCCGCCAGGTCTCGGCTTCACTGGCCGGCTCGTGGCAGACGGTCGCGATCCTGCGCGCCGATGGCGTGCTGGTGGAAGACGTGCGCCCGCTGGTACGGCTCAATGTTTCCGTCGTCGCCGGCCAGGGCGACCGGATGGAAAGCGGCAATCGCGGCGCCGGCGGCCGCGTCGGCTATGCGCGCTTCTTCGATCCCGCCCATTGGCAGGCCGAGGTGGACGACGCGCTCCGCCAGGCGCTGGTCAATCTCGAATCCGTCCCGGCGCCGGCCGGCGAGATGCCGGTCGTGCTCGGCCCCGGCTGGCCCGGCATCCTGCTGCACGAGGCGATCGGCCACGGGCTGGAAGGCGATTTCAACCGCAAGACGACCTCCGCCTTCGCCGGGCTGCTCGGCGAGCGGGTGGCCGCGCGGGGCGTGACCGTCGTCGATGACGGCACGATCGCCGATCGCCGCGGCTCGCTCACCATCGACGACGAG
>CAYSCA010000218.1:0-5702 GCA_964429465.1 uncultured Rhodospirillaceae bacterium | reverse complement strand
GACGTCGTCGCGACCGTCAAGGGCGGCGGCCTGTCGGGCCAGGCCGGCGCGGTGCGGCACGGCATCAGCCGCGCCCTCAGCCTGTTCGAGCCGGCGCTGCGTCCGGCGCTGAAGGCCCAGGGCTTCCTGACCCGCGACCCGCGCGTGGTCGAGCGCAAGAAGTACGGCAAGCCGAAGGCCCGCCGCAGCTTCCAGTTCTCGAAGCGCTAAGTCGCAAGGCCTGCATATCGGAGAAGGGCCGGGTTCATCCCGGCCCTTTTTCATTGTGTTAACCCAATCCTTCTTACTGTTTTAAGATTGTCGCGCTAATCAGTTCCGTCATGACCTTTGCAGATGCGTTCATTCTGGTGTTGCCGGCGCTCGCCATCCTGCTCGCCGCCGGCTGGCTCGGCGGCTATATCGAAAACGCCGCCTACCGGCTGCATGGGGCCAAGGAAACGGCCGAGACCGGGCTCAAGCCGGCGCAGGTGGAAGGGGCGTATAACGAGGCCCGCCGCGAACTCGGCCTGCTGCGCGACCGGCGCGGCGATCTCGAGAACGAGTTGGCCGAGATCCACAAGGAACGCGCCTCGCTGGCCGGCCAGGAGCAGATGATGGCCAATGCGGCGAAGAATTTCGTCGCCGAGGCCGGCTATCCCACGCAGGGGCAGCAGGGCTTCTACGTCAAGCTGGACGGTCCGGCGGCCGCCATGCCCTTTGCCGGCCTGGCCTCGCTGAAGATGGCGATCGGCGGCCGGCGCCAGGTGCGCATCGTGATCTGGGGGCTTGGCCCCGCCGAAGCGAAAGCCTTTGCGACGAGCTGGGCGGGCGATGGCGCCTCGCTGACGCTGATGCGGCCCTTCGACGGCAAGCTGTTCTGGCACGAGACGTAAACCATGGATGCGGTCCTTCCCTATATCGCGCTCGGCATCGTGCTGGCGCTGTTCGGCCTCACCGCCGCGGTCGTGCTGGATCGCGGCCGCCGCGGCTGGGCGCGGGCGCAGGCCGAGGTCGCCACCCGGCATCGCCGCCTGTTCGAGATGAATGCCCGCACCGAGCAGATGCGGCGTGCCATCGAGGAACAGCAGAACGGAATCGCCTCGCTGGAACAGCAGGTCCGCACCCTGCGGCAGGAAACCGACACGCTGCGGCGCCAGCTCGATTCCGCCGAACTGCCTTTCAACTACACGATCGTCCCGCTGGCCAGCGGCGACATGTATGGCCCGACTTGGCGATTCGTCGCGCGCCAGCCGGCGTTGGCCGAGGCCGCCGTGCCGGGCAACCCTGCCGCGTCATGGTCTTCCGGCCGGGTCTATATCGTCGGCGCGCCCAACCAGACCGAGGCGCGCTCGGTGATGGACAAGCTGCTGCCGCGGCATCGCGGGTTTACCATAACGGCGCTGGGCGAGGCGGCGGCCGAGGTGCCCGGTAGTTCCTAAGGCGGATGTCGGATCGGCGGAATTCCGTTGCTTTGCGGGCCGCTTTCCCCGACAGTGACGCCACGGGCAATGGCCAGAAGGCTGTGCGGACATGGGAATGAGCGACATCGTACTGGCGCTGCTGCCGTCGCTGCTGATGTTCTTCGCCGTGTCGCTCGGCGCCAACAGCCTTGAGCGCCTCGTCCAGAATTATGCCCGCGGCAAATTCGACCTCGACCGCCTGGCCGTCGAAGCCAACGCGGTGCGCGGCCGGCTCGCCGATATCCGCGTGGATTACGACAAGCTGAACGAGCAGAAGGCCGGGCTGGAGCTGAAGGTGGCCGAGCGCCAGGGCGTCCATGACGAGATGCTCGCCCGCGAGATCGAATTCAGCGATCCCCGCCACATGGTGGTCTACGAGCTCGGCCTGCCGCGCTCACGCGAGTCCGGCTGGTTCGTGAAGGCCATCGGCCCCGAGATGCATGAGATCTTCAGCGGCCCCGGCTCGGTGCATTCGCCATTCCCCGGCCGCCGCGCCGCGCGGCTGGTGATCTGGGGCCAGATGGACGAGGAGATGGCGCGGCTGCAGGCCAAGAAGGTGTTCGGCGCGCTGTCGGAGATCATGGTCATCCGCCGCTTCGACGGCAAGCTGAAGCTTGGCGATGTCTGATATGGCGCTCGGCGATTTCATCGGCATGCTGGCGCTCGCCGCCAACATCGGCATTGCCGTGATGATCATCATCCTGCTGGGCGAACGCAGCCATGTCGCCTGGACCCGCGTGCGGCTGCAGGCGGAAGAGCTCGGTGCGTTGCGCACCGAACTCGAGCGCCAGGCGGAAGAGGCGGAGGGCGTGGTGCAGCAGATGCGCGAGGATATCGGCGACCTGACCGGCAAGCTGAAACGCGCCGAGCAGGATGTCGAAGCCCTGCAGAAGCGCCATCGCGAGACCGACCTGCCGGTCGGCTATACCGCGATGCCGTCCGATATGGTCGACCGGCGCTTCCGCACCTGGAGACTGGTGGTGCGCAACGCCACGCTCGGGATCGATCCCGGCAGCTTCAGCCACCCGGCGCATCGCTGGACCGAGGGCCGGTTCTACGAAATCCCCGGCCCGAATGCCGAATACGCCGCCGCCGTGCTGCAGCAGCGTCTGCCGTTGCGCGAGGGCTTCACCGTCGACATCGCCAGAGAGCCGGTCGCCGCGCCGGATGTGGAAGAAGTGGCGCTCTGACGCCTGCGATGAGGTGAGGGGCACCGGGTCTGCGAAGCTTACCGCCCTAGGCCGGACCGGCAGGCATTCTTAGTTCCTCAACCAAGTGATCGGCCAGCGCGCGTGAGGCTGGTGTCTGGCGTCGCGGTGCCGTGTGCAGGGCGATCTCGGACAGCGGCAGGGGCGGCAGGCCGTCGCTTTCCGACATGAGCCGCAGGCCGCTGCGCGCGGTGCCGGCTTTCACGACGGTGATTGCCATACCGGCGGCTGCGGCGGCTTCGACAGCGCCGATGCTGGAACTGCTAAAAACGATGCGCCAGGGCCGCTTGGCCCTGTTCAGCGCATCCAGCGCCCATTCGCGATACATGTTGCCGGGCTTCAGCAGGGCCAGCGGCAGCGGGCCATCCAGAGGCGGCGAGTGGCTGTCCGAGCAGGCCCATGAGGTCCGCTCGATCCGCAGCACTTCGCCCTTGCCGGTGCCCTGCTTATGCGTCGCCAGCACGAGATCGAACTCGCCGCCGAGCTGCCGCAGCAGGTCGCGGGTGAAGCCGGTGGTCACTTCCAGCTCGATCTCGGGATGCAGCCGGCTGAAGCGGGCCAGCGCCGCGGGCAGGATGCTGGTGGCGTAATCGTCCATCACGGCAAAGCGGACCGTGCCGCGCAGCGCTTTCGCGCTCACGACATCCAGCGCCTCGTCATGCAGGGCGACGATGCGGCGCGCGTAGCTGAGGAATTCCTCGCCACGTCGCGTCAGGCTGACGCCCTGCGGCGAGCGGTCGAGCAGCACCTGTCCGGCGATCTCCTCCAGCCGGCGGATCTGCATGCTGATGGCGGATTGCGAACGCCCCAGCGTGGCGGCGGCGCGGGAGAAGCCGCGCAGCTCGGCCACGGTCGTGAAGCATCGCAGCAGGTCGATATCGATGTTGCGCAGCATTGTTCCGGCCCGGATTTCATCATCACAATATCAGATAGAGCTGATCAGTATAATTCATTTCAGTGATCTTTGGCCCCGGCCTAGAGTGGCGGCAATTCTGCCCCGGAGGTTGCCCCATGCCGCAATACAGATCGAAGCTGTTCCAGGACCGCTATATGGCCGGCGCGCGCGGCCTGTGGCGGGCGACCGGCCTCAAGGACGGCGATTTCGGCAAGCCGCTCATCGCGGTGGTCAACTCCTTCACCGAATTCGTGCCGGGCCATGTCCATCTGCGCGACCTCGGCAAGCTGGTGGCGGGGGAAATCTGGAAAGCCGGCGGCGTCGCACGTGAGTTCAACACCATCGCGGTGGATGACGGCATCGCCATGGGTCATGACGGCATGCTCTACAGCCTGCCGTCGCGCGAAATCATCGCAGATTCGATCGAGTACATGGTCAACGCCCATCGCGTCGATGCGATGGTCTGCATTTCCAACTGCGACAAGATCACGCCCGGCATGCTGATGGCGGCCCTGCGCCTGAATATCCCGACGGTATTCGTTTCCGGCGGCCCGATGGAGGCGGGGAAGGCGAGCGTCAAGGGCAAGACAGTGGCGCTCGACCTGATCGATGCCATGGTGGCGGCGGCCGATCCGGGCATGACGGCGGAAGATGTGGCCGTCATGGAGAAGGCGGCCTGCCCGACCTGCGGCTCCTGCTCGGGGATGTTCACGGCGAATTCGATGAACTGCCTGACCGAGGCACTCGGGCTTGCGCTGCCGGGCAATGGTTCCGTGCTGGCCACCCATGCCGATCGCAAGGCGCTGTTCCTGCAGGCAGGCAGGGTGATCGTCGACCTGGCGCGCCGGTATTACGAGCAGGATGACGAGACGGCGCTGCCGCGGGTGATTGCCGGCAAGGCCGCTTTCGAGAATGCGATGCGGCTGGATATCGCCATGGGCGGTTCCACCAACACGGTGCTGCATATTCTGGCAGCTGCCCACGAGGCCGAACTGGATTTCACCATGGCCGACATCGACCGCCTGTCGCGGGAAGTGCCGGTATTGTGCAAGGTGGCGCCGGCCAAGAGCGACGTTCATGTGGAAGACGTGCATCGGGCCGGCGGCATCATGGCGATTCTGGGCGAGCTGGACCGCATCGGCCTGATCCATCGCGACTGTCCGACCATCCATGCGCCAAGCCTCGGCGCCGCGCTGGACCGCTGGGATGTCATGCGCCAGCCGTCGCCGGAGATAGCCGAATTCTATCGCGCCGCGCCGGGCAACATCCCGACGCAAACCGCCTTCAGCCAGTCGAAGCGCTGGGCCGAACTGGATCTCGACCGCACATCCGGCGTGATCCGGGCTGCCGAACACGCCTTTTCGAAAGATGGCGGCCTTGCCGTGCTGAAGGGCAACCTGGCGCCGGAAGGCTGCATCGTGAAGACCGCCGGCGTCGATCCGGGCGTGCTGGTCTTCTCCGGTCCGGCGGTGGTGTTCGAAAGCCAGGATGCAGCCGTGCAGGGCATTCTCGGCGGCGTGGTGAAAGCCGGGGATGTCGTGGTCATCCGCTACGAAGGTCCGCGCGGCGGCCCCGGCATGCAGGAGATGCTGTATCCGACCAGCTATCTCAAATCCATGAGGCTGGCGACGCGCTGCGCCCTGGTCACCGATGGCCGCTTCTCGGGCGGTTCCTCGGGTCTCTCCATCGGTCATGTCTCGCCGGAAGCCGCCGATCAGGGCCTGATCGGCCTGGTGCAGAACGGCGATATCATCCGGATCGACATCCCGAACCGCAGCATCCAGCTCGACGTGCCGGAGGCGGAGCTGAAGAGCCGGCGCGAGGCGGTGGAAGGCTCCTTCACCGGCTGGATGCCGCAGGAGAACCGGAAACGGAAGGTGACGCCGGCTTTGCGCGCCTATGCGGCCTTCGCGAGCAGTGCATCCCGGGGCGCGGTGCGGATCCTCTGAACCGCGTTACCGGTTCAGTTCCTTCATGCCGCGCTCGAGCCCTTCGAGGGTGAGGGGGAACATGCGGCTAGTCATGAGCTGGCGCACCAGCTGTACCGAGGGCGTGAAGTCCCAGTATTTCTCGGGCACCGGGTTGAGCCAGATCGCCTTCGGGTAGGTGTCGAGGAAGCGCTGCATCCAGACGGCGCCGGCTTCCTCGTTCCAGTGCTCG
>CAYSCA010000217.1:3762-5761 GCA_964429465.1 uncultured Rhodospirillaceae bacterium | reverse complement strand
GGTCGGTCTCGCATTCCTCGCGGAAGCTGGTCTCGATGATGCCGGCCTTGCCGCCGCCATTGGCCGAGGCATAGGACAGCGCGATCTCGAGCGCGTTGCCCGAGGCATTCTGGTGCACGGCGACCAGCGACGGCACGCCGCCGCCCTTGAGGTATTCCGAACGCACGGTATGGCCGGGGCCCTTCGGCGCGATCATGAACACGTCGAGGTCCTTGCGCGGCTCGATCAGGTTGAAATGGATGTTCAGGCCATGCGCGAAGGCAAGCGCCGCGCCTTCCTTCATGTTGTCGCGCAGGTCGTTGTTCCACAGGTCCGACTGGCCCTCGTCGGGCGTCAGCACCATGACGACATCGGCCCATTTGGCGGCTTCCGCCGGCGTCATCACCTTGAAGCCGGCCTCCTCGGCCTTCTTCACGCCGGCCGAGCCCTTGCGCAAGGCCACCGCGACGTTCTTCACGCCGCTGTCCTTCAGGTTCATTGCATGGGCATGGCCCTGGCTGCCATAGCCGACGATGGCGACCTTCTTGCCCTTGATCAGGTTCAGGTCCGCATCGCGGTCGTAGTAAACGCGCATCTGTCTCTCCTTAAGGAAGCGTCGTTGAAGTGCAATTAAAGCGGTTTGGCGCCGCGGCTGATCGCCACCACGCCGGTGCGCGATACATCCACGAGCCCGAGCGGCTTCATCAGTTCGATGAAGGCGGTGATCTTCTCCGGCGCGCCGGTCAGCTCGAAGACGAAGGATTCGATCGTGCTGTCGACGGCGCGGGCGCGGAAGATGTCGGCGATGCGCAAGCTTTCCACCCGCTTCTCGCCTGCGCCGGCCACCTTGATCAGCGCCAGCTCGCGCGCGATATGCGGGCCCTCGACGGTGAGATCGTGCACGCTGTGCACCGGCACGAGGCGGCCGAGCTGCGCCTTGATCTGCTCGATCACCGGGGCCGGGCCGGAGGTGACGATGGTGATGCGCGACAGATGCGCGGCATCGGACACCTCGGCCACGGTGAGGCTTTCGATATTGTAGCCACGGCCGGAGAACAGACCGACGACGCGGGCGAGGATGCCAGGTTCGTTGTCGACCAGCACGGAGAGGATGTGGGATTGGATCGGCTGCTGCGGCGCAGACATCGTTTCTTGCTTTCTTCTTTTCAGCGGGGCGTCAGACCAGCGCCATGCCTTCTTCCGAGACCGCCGGTTCGGCGGCGTCGCCGCCCAGCGTCTCGGGCAGGATCATCTCGTTATGGGCAGCCCCCGACGGCACCATGGGGAAGCAGTTCTCCGCCTTGTCGACGGCGACATCGACCACCACCGGGCGATCGGTGTCGATCATCTCCCGGATCACGCCGTCGAGATCGGCCGGATCGGTGCAGCGCAGGCCGACGCAGTGGAAGGCCTCAGCCAGCTTGACGAAATCGGGCAGCGATTCCGAATAGCTTTCCGAGTAGCGGCCGCCATGCAGCAGTTCCTGCCACTGGCGCACCATGCCCATATATTCGTTGTTGAGGATGAATACCTTCACCGGCAGGCGGAACTGCGCCGCCGTGCCGAGCTCCTGGATATTCATCAGGATCGAGGCCTCGCCGGCGATATCGACCACCAGCTTGCCGGGATGGCCGAGCTGCACGCCGATGGCGGCGGGCAGGCCGTAGCCCATGGTGCCCAGGCCGCCCGACGTCATCCAGCGGTTCGGCTGCTCGAACTTGTAGAACTGCGCGGCCCACATCTGGTGCTGGCCGACTTCGGTGGTGATGAAAGCGTCGCGATCCTTTGTGAGCTCATAGAGGCGCTGGATCGCCTGCTGCGGCTTGATGATCTTCGGACTGGTCTTGTACTTCAGGCAGTCGCGGGCGCGCCACTGGTCGATCTGCGCCCACCATTTGTCGAGCGCCTTCTGCTTCGGCTTGTGGCCGCCCTGCTTCCAGGCGGCGATCAGCTGCTCCAGCACGCGGCAGGCATCGCCCACGATATTGAGATCGCAGCGCACCGTCTTGTTGTGCGAGGA
>CAYSCA010000217.1:0-3752 GCA_964429465.1 uncultured Rhodospirillaceae bacterium | reverse complement strand
GAGGACGGGTCGATGTCGATATGGATCTTCTTCGAGCCGGGCGAGAAGGCATTCAGGCGGCCGGTGATGCGGTCGTCGAAACGCGCGCCGATATTGATCATCACGTCGCAATCATGCATCGCATGATTGGCTTCCCAGGTGCCGTGCATGCCCAGCATGCCGAGGAACTGGCGATCCGAGCCGGGATAGCCGCCCAGCCCCATCAGCGTATTGGTGATCGGAAAGCCGGTCAGCTTGACCAGCTCGCGCAGCAATTCCGCCGCCTTCGGCCCGGCATTGATGATGCCGCCGCCGGTATAGAAGACCGGGCGCTCGGCTGCGGCCATCAGCGCGATGGCCTGCTTGATCTTGTCGGCATCGCCTTCGACGCGCGGACGGTAGGTCTTGTGCTTCACATTGGCCGGGCCGGTATAGGGCCCCTGCGCGACCTGGATATCCTTCGGCAGGTCGATCACCACCGGGCCGGGGCGGCCGTTGGTGGCGACGTAGAAGGCCTCGTGCACCACGCGGGCGAGATCGTCGACATTCTTGACCAGGTAATTGTGCTTGGTGCAGGGCCGCGTGATGCCGGTGGTGTCGCATTCCTGGAAAGCGTCGTTGCCGATCAGGTGCGTCGCCACCTGGCCGGTCAGGCAGACGATCGGGATCGAATCCATCAGCGCATCGGTCAGGCCGGTCACTGCATTGGTGGCGCCGGGGCCGGACGTGACCAGCACCACGCCGGGCTTGCCGGTGGAACGGGCATAGCCTTCGGCGGCATGCACCGCGCCCTGCTCGTGGCGCACCAGGATGTGGCGGATGGCATTCTGCTTGAACAGCGCGTCGTAGATCGGGAGCACGGCGCCGCCGGGATAACCGAAAATGACGTCGACCCCCTGATCGACGAGGGCCTTGATCACCAGCTCGGCACCGGACATCTGACTCGGCATCTGCTGCGGATTTGCCTTCTGGGCCGGCGCAGCCTGCTTCCCGGACTTCATAACGCACCATTCTCCTGCGGAAATTCACCCCCTTCTCGGCTGAGGACGGGGGGCGAAAAGCGGGCAACCTAAACGGCGGCTCCGCGGGCGGTCAATAGGTATCTCACAATGAATGGAAAGATTTCGGCCTCAAGGTTGAAATTTTCTTGCCGGCCTGGATCATTTTCCACAATGAGGTCCGGGACCACCTGGTTTCTGAACCAGGTGGTCTGCCGCTTGGCATAATGCCGCGTATTCATCTGGCCGATCCGGACCGCCTCGGCCAGGCTGATCTCCCCTTTTAGGTGGCGCATAAGCTCCGGAAGTCCATGGGCTTTGCGCATCGGCGCGTCGTCGGGCAGGTCAGTCCGCGCCAGCACCGCCCGGGCCTCGTCCAGCGCCCCCGCCGCCAGCATGGCCTCGAAGCGGCGGTCGATGCGGTCATAGAGGACGGCACGGTCGGGCCGCAGCAGCAGACGGAAGACCGGGTTCGGCATTGGCGTCGCCTGGGCCGGTGCTTCGCGCTGCCAGGCAGCGAGCCCCTTGCCGGTGCCGACCGCCACCTCCCAGGCGCGGGCCAGCCGCTGGCGGTCGCCGGGCTTCAGCCGCGCCGCCGTTTCCGGATCGATTTTCGAAAGCGCCGCATGCAGGCCTGCCGGCCCGAGGCTGTCCAGCCTGGCGCGGGCCTCATCGCGCGCCGCCTGCGGGATCGGCGGCAGTTCGACCAGTCCCTCCAGCAAAGCGCGCAGGTAAAGCCCGGTGCCGCCCAGCAGGATCGGGATGCGGCCGGCTTCGGCCGCTTCGGCGATCGCCGTCCGCGCCATGTCGCGCCACAGCGCCGCCGTGCCCTTCACCGCGCCGTCCACGACGCCGTACAGGCGATGCGGCACCTGCGCCATTTCCGCGTCGCTCGGGCGGGCAGTGAGGACGCGCAGGTCACGGTAGATCTGCATGCTGTCGGCATTGATGATCGTGCCGCCGATCCGGGCCGCGATGGCCAGACCCAGAGCCGATTTGCCGCTGGCTGTCGGGCCGGCCAGGACGATCAATGGAACGGTTTCAAACTGCATGGAGGTGCCGGGGGGCTGGAATACCGGTGGTTGCGCCGCCTGTTCTACAGTCCTAGAACAGATGGATGCAAAATATTCTGACCCTGATCGCCGATCCCCATAACGCCATGCTGACGCCGAAACAGGCCAATGCGGTGCGCGATGCGCTGGCGCTCGCCCGCGGCAAGGTGGGCCCGGCGGACTGGCTCGATCCTGGGATTGCCTGCGACATTCCCTTCGAAAATGTGGCGCCGGCAGAGGCCGAGAAGGCCGCGTGGACGGCATTGCGCAACACCCCCATCGACATCCTGGTGCTGTCGCCGGAGAACCGGCGCAAGAAGGCGCTGATCGCCGATATGGAATCGACCATCATCCGCAACGAGATGCTGGACGAGATCGCCTTCGAGGCCGAGATCGGCGCCGAGATCGCCGAAATCACGCGGCGGGCGATGAACGGCGAGATCGATTTCCGCGGCGCGCTGCGCGAGCGCGTCGGACTTCTGAAGGGCCAGCCGGCGACCCTGCTGGAGAAGGCCGGCGAGAAGATCAAACTGATGAACGGCGCCGGCATATTGCTGCGCACATTGAAGGAGCACGGCGTCTATACCGCGCTGGTTTCCGGCGGCTTCGACTATTACACGGCGCCGGTGGCCGCCCAGCTCGGCTTCGACGAGCATCAGGCCAATCACATGATCATCAGCGACGAGAAGATCGCCGGCGAGGTGCGCGAGCCGATCCTAGGGCGCGAGGCAAAGCTGGAAGCCCTGCAGCGCGTCGCCCGAGAGCGCGGCATCGACGTCAAGGATTGCTGCACCGTCGGCGATGGCGCCAATGATCTCGACATGCTGCGCGAGGCGGGCTTGGGCATCGCCTTCCACGCCAAGCCGAAGGTGCAGGAGGCGGCGAAATACAACATCCGCCACGGCGACCTGACCGCACTGCTTTACGCGCAAGGCTACCGCCGCGACGAGATTTCCGGGCGGGGGTAGCTCCCTCACCCTGCCGCTCCGCAGGCCCTCCCTCTCCCTCAGGGAGAGGGTCGGGTTGAGGGGCTTGTCAGCCGACCGGATTACCGCGCGGTCCAGCCCCCGTCGATGGCAATCGCGGTGCCGGTGATCGACTTGGCCATGTCGCCGCACAGATAGAGCGCCAGCGCCACCACTTCCTCGATCTCGATGAAGCGGCGCGTCGGCTGCACCGCGAGGATCACCTCGCGGATCACCTGGTCGCGCGGCATGTTATGCGCCTTGGCCTGGTCGTCGATCTGGCCCTCCACCAGCGCGGTGCGCACATAGCCCGGGCAGATCGCGTTCACCGTGATGCCCGCCTCCGCCGCCTCCAGCGCCACCGACTTGGTCAGGCCGATCTGGCCGTGCTTGGCCGCCACATAGGCCGACTTGAACGGCGAGGCGACCAGCCCGTGCGCCGAGACGATATTGACGATGCGGCCCCAGCCCTTCTTCTTCATGCCCGGCAGAGCCGCCTTGATGGCATGGAAGCTGGAGCTGAGATTGATGTCCTGGATCGCCTGCCATTTCGCTTCCGGGAATTCATCCACGGGCGAGACGAACTGGATGCCGGCATTGTTGATCAGGATGTCGATGCCGCCGAAGGCATCTTCCGCCTTCTTCACATGGGCGGCGATCTGCTCGCCCTTGCTCATGTCGGCGCCGTCATAGAGCACCTTGACGCCCCCCTCGGCCGCCATGGCGGCGCGGGTCTTCTCGATCTCGGCGGCCTCGCC
>CAYSCA010000216.1:0-5773 GCA_964429465.1 uncultured Rhodospirillaceae bacterium | reverse complement strand
GGCGTCTGCGAGCCGGAATGCCCGGCCGAGGCGATCTTCCCCGACACCGACCGGCGCGCCGAGCCCTGGGCCGCGCTGAACCGCGAATACGCGGCGAAATGGCCGAATATCACGCGCAAGGGCGAGCCGCCCGCCGATGCCGATGCCTGGAAGGGCGTGGAGCAGAAATTCACCCGTTTCTTTTCGCCTGAACCAGGAAAGGACAAGGCATGAAACACGACCCCGCCCTGCATGCCGCGGCATTGCCCTCCCGGCTGCACAATCAGCCCGTCGCCGAATTCGACACCCTGCCGCGCAGCCTGTACGGCATTTCCGCCGCCGCCTATGGCTTCATCATGCTGGCCTACTGGCTGACCTTCGGCGCCGAGGCCGAGAGCGGCCTGATGGTGGCGGTCAGCACCGCCTATGTCGCCATGGTCGCCGGCATTCCCTGGACGATGGCGCGGCTGGGCGAATCCTTGCTGCGGCAGCGCCATGGCGGCCGGCCGGCGCCGCGCCTGGGCGATTTCCTCAGCAGCTCGATTTCCACCTTCACCGGTCCGATGACCGGCTGGAGCGCCGCGGTGCAGGTGGCGCTTATCCCGGTCGGCCTGGCCGCCGCGACGCTCGCCATCTGCGTCATCATCGCGCTCAACCGCTGATCCGGAATCCGCCATGACCGCCGCCGGCGCGATGCCCCAGCCACACCCGCAGGCCGGCCCGGCCCTGTTCGCGCTCGGCTTCCGACCCTTCTACCTTGCCGGCGCCGCCTGGGCGGCGCTGGCTTTGCCGGTCTGGCTCGCCGTCTTCGCCGGCCGTCTGATCCTGCCGGTCGCCGATCCGCTCGCCTGGCATGCCCATGAGATGCTGTTCGGCTTCGGCGCCGCGATCATCGCCGGCTTCCTGTTCACCGCGGTGCGTCACTGGACCGGCGGCGAGACGCCGCGCGGCGCGGCGCTCGCTGCCCTCGCCGCCCTGTGGCTGGCCGGGCGCGTCCTGCTGCTCTGCCTGCCGGGCTGGCCGGCCGCCATCGTCGATCTCGCCTTCCTGCCGGCGATCGCCATCGGCGTGGCGAGGCCGATCCTGGCGATGCCGCTGCGCGACGGCAGCCGCCGGCCCTGGATGCCGGTCGGCATCCTCGGTTTTCTCACCATCGCCAACCTGCTGCATCATCTCGGCAGCCTCGGCCGGCTCGAGAACGGCCAGGCGCTCGGCCTGAGCGCCGGGTTCGGCGCGGTGGCGCTGCTGATCGCCATCATCGCCGGCCGGGTGGTGCCGAGCTTCACCATGACCGCGGCGCGCGTCGTGGTGCCGCCGGCGCCGCGGCGCGACCGCGCCGCGCTGGCCGCGCTGGCGCTCGCCGTCGCGCTCGACATCGCCGCCCACGCGGTTGCCCTGCCGGCCCTGCTGCTGGTCGTCGTCAACGCGCTGGCCGCGCTGCTCCATGCCGCGCGCCTGCAGCAATGGCGCAGCTACCGCGCGCTGCGCATCCCGCTGCTCGCCATCCTGCATGTCGCCTATGCCTGGCTGCCGCTGGCGCTGGCTCTGCGCGCGCTGGCAGCGCTGGACCTCGTGGCGCCGGCCCTGGCCACCCATGCGCTCGGCGCCGGCGCGATGGCCGGGCTGATGCTGGCGATGATGACGCGCAGCAGCCTCGGCCATACCGGACGCAAGCTGGTCGCCTCGCCCATCGACATCGCCATCTATGCCGCGATCACGCTGGCGGCCTTGCTGCGGCTCTGCGCCGGCCTGCATGACGCCGCGCAACTGCCGCTGCTGACGGCGGCCGGGCTGGCCTGGGAGGCGGCCTTCGGGCTGTTCCTGCTGCGCTATGCGCCGATGCTGGCACGGCCGCGCATCGACGGGCGGCCGGGTTGAGCGGGATGGACAGACCGGTGCACCGGGCGGCAGACCGCTTCGCGGCAATCTTCGCGAGATTGCCGCTGCTGGTGGCGGTGCTGTGGACCGGCATGCTGCTCGGCGTCTCCTTCCTGGCGACGCCGGTGAAATTCCGCGCCGCAAGCCTCAGCCTGCCGGTGGCGCTGGATGTCGGGCGCGCCACCTTCCGCGTCTTCGCCGGCGTCGAGCAGGGCCTCGGCATCCTGCTGCTGATCGCCGTGCTGCTGGCCGGCGCGCGGCTCTGGAAGCTGGGCGTCGTGCTGCTGCTCGGCGGCATCCTGGTGCTGCAGGCGGCCTGGCTGCTGCCGGCGCTGGAGGCGCGGATCGCCGCGATCATCGCAGGCGTTGCACCGCCGGCCTCGCTGCACCATATGGCCTATGCGGTCGCGGAGACGGTAAAACTGCTGCTGCTGGCCGGCCTGGCGGCGGACGGATTGCGGCGCTGAGGAATTTCAACGAGTCTGTAACATCATGGCCCATCACGACGACAGCGACAGCACCTATCCCGAGCGCCAGGCGCGCCGCGCCGCGCTCGCGCCCGGCACGGAGGCCGGCATCACCGAGCCGATGATCCGCGAGGTGGTGCATGGCTTCTATGGCCGCATCCGGCAGGATGCGGTGCTCGGGCCGATCTTCGAGAACGTGATCCGCGACAACTGGGATCACCATCTGGCCAAGATGTGCGATTTCTGGTCCTCGGTGCTGCTGATGACCGGCCGCTATGCCGGCCGGCCGATGCCGGCGCATATCCGCATCCGGGTCGCCGAGGGCATGGGGCTGGACGAGGAGCATTTCGACCGCTGGTTCGGCATTTTCCGCGACACCGTGCGCGAGCTCTGCCCGCCCGAAGCGGCCGCCCTGTTCGAGGACCGCGCGCAGCGCATCGCCGCCTCGCTGCTGCAGGGCGTGCGCTTCTCCCGCGGCGAACTGCCCGACTGGCTCGGCCCGGTCAGGAGCGAGCCGGCGCGCGGCTGATCTCAGGCATGCGCCGGCGCGGCATCTTTCGCGTAATGCGTCAGCCGCTTGCCGGGCAGCATCGCATAAGCCGGTTTCCAGCCAGGCAAAGCCGCGATGCGATCGAGCCAGGCCCGGATCGCGGGATGGCTGGCGGCGAAATCGTAGCCGGTCTCGTCGTTCGGATAATGCAGGTAGGCCATCATCGAAAAATCGGCCACCGTCGGGCGCGCGCCGGCCACGAAGGCCGAAGCCTGAAGATGCCGTTCCAGGATGGCGAGGAAATCGTCGAGCCGGCGGCGGAAATAGGTCAGCACCTGCGGATTGGGCCTGGGCGTGAAGCTGCGGTGAAACCGGTAGGTCGCCATGTAGCCGGTGAGCTTGTGGTTGTCCCAGAACAGCCAGCGCAGCACTTCATACTTCTCCGCCGCCGTGTCGCCGCCGAACCTGCCATAGCGTTCGGCAAGCCTGAGCAGGATCGGCGCCGTCTGGGTCAGTCTGACGCCGTCTTCCTCCAGCACCGGAATCTCGCCCATCGGGTTGACACTGGCGCGCCATTCCGGCGTGCGCGTGACGCCGCCGCCGAAATCGGTCCAGACCGGCTCGAATGCCTGGCCGCAGAAGGTGAGCATCAGCGCCAGCTTGTAGCTGTTGCCGGATTCCGGGAAGTAATGGAGGCGATAAGCGGGCATTGACATCTCCGCGTTGAGAACGTTTGATCCATAAATAAGAACATATGTTCCGTATGGAGTCCACAGGACGTGAACGACGGCAACGAGATCACCGCGCGCCAGCGGCCGCTGATGGAGGCCACCCTGCGCCTCATCGGCCGCCGCGGCCTGGATGGCGTGACCCACAGGGCGGTCGCGGCCGAGGCGAAGGCATCCCTGGGCGCTGTCACCCACCATTTCAGATCGCGCGATGCGCTGATCGAGGCGGCTCTGCGCCATGCTCTCGCCCGCGAGACCGGCCGGCTCCGTGCGCTTGCGCTGAGCCTTCAGGACAAGGCCATCGACGTGGATGCCTGGATCGAGTCCCTGGTGGTCTGGTATGACCGGGAACTGAAAGCCGATGCCGAGATGCATATCGCCTGCTACGAGGCTTTCCTGGCGGCAGCCAGAACACCGCATTACCGGCTTGTCGTGGAGGAGTGGTTCGAAACCTGGCGCCGCAGCGCTCAGTTGGCGCTTGCTGCGGCCGGCTCATCCGATCCGCGGCGTCACGCCGAGCTTTTCGTCTCTGCGCTGATCGGTCTGGTGTTCAGGCAGCTCGCCGCGCCGCGCCGCGCATTCCGGCGCGAGACCATCTCCGTGCTGTCGGAGCTTGTCTCCCGCCTGTTGCAGCGAGGCTAGTAAAGCCGCGAACGGTAGCTTTCCTGCAGGTTCGCGTCTGCCGCTTCGGCATCGATGCCGGCGATCTGGTCGGCGACGATGCGGCCCAGGCTCGGGAAGCTGCTGCGCTCGACATGGCGATCCGGATTCCACAGATCCGAGCGGATCAGCGCCTTGCCGCAATGGAAATAGACTTCCGCCACGGCGATCTCCAGCGCCGAGGCCGGCACCTTGCCCTGCACCGCCATCGGCTCCAGCCGCGCCGCATCGGTAATGATCTGCGCGCGGCCGTTCACCCGCAGCGTCTCGTTGATGCCCGGCACCATGAACAGCAGCCCGATATCCGGGCTCTGTGTGACGTTGCGTAAACTGTCGATCAGGTTGTTGCCGCGCCGGTCGGGCAGCAGCAGGGTGACGTCATCCTCCACCCGCACGAAGCCCGGCGCATCGCCGCGCGGCGAGCAATCGGCGCCGCCGGCGCCATGGGTCGCCAGCACCACGAAGGGCGACAGCGCGATGAAGGCGCGGGCATGCCGGTCCAGCCGGCGCAGCACCTTCCTCTGGATCATCTCGTTGGGCGCGGCATAGGTTTCGCGCAGCGCGGCTTCGGATGCGATGACGGACATGGGGCCACTCTCCTTCACACCGAATTGTATCGCAATTCCGGCCGCCCTGCGCTATGCGCGGCGCATGACCGCCGCCAGTATTTCCCTCCAGCCCGTCACCGCCGCCCAAAGCGAGGCGCTGCTCGCGCTGGCCCGCGCCTTCCATGCCGAGGACGGCCATGCGCTGGACGAGACCGGCGAGCGCGGCGCGCGGGCGGCAGCCGCCGGCGATCCCGCCATCCGCGCCTGGTTCATCCTGCAGGACGGCGCGTGCATCGGCTATGCCGCGCTGACCTTGGGCTTCAGCATCCTGCATGGCGGGCGCGACGGCTTCATCGACGACCTCTATCTCGTGCCGGCGGCGCGCGGCAAGGGCATCGGCGGGCAGGTCATGGCGATGCTGGAAGACGCGGCGCGCCGGCTCGGCCTGCAGGCGCTGCATCTGGAAGTCGAGACCGCGAATGCCCGCGCTGCCGCGCTGTACGAGGCGCGCGGCTATGCGGCGAGTCCGCGCAGGCTGATGAGCAAGCGGCTGTGATCCGGCGGCGCCCTCACCCTCTCCCGCCGGCGGGAGAGGGAGTCGTCGGGCGTTACGAGGCGAGGACTGGTTAAGCGAAATCTTTGCTGAGGCTTTCGCGCACCGCGTCGGGCATCACGGCGATATGGCCGTAATTGGCATGCTCGATGGCGAGCAGCACGCGGGTGCCGGGCGTCCTGAACGCCGCGACCTGCTCGGCCGTGAAGGGGAAGCGCAGGAAATGCACGCTTGAGGTCTTGCCGTCCTCGCGGTTGCGCTCGGCATCCTCTTCCGGCACGGCGCGGACCCGGTGGCTGCCGAACTCCAGCACGATCGTCTGGTCGATATTGGTGAGCTGCGCCAGCACGGCCGGGCGGCGCACCGCGTCATCCACCTCGATCATGAAGGTGGCGACCAGCTCGCTGCCCTTCGGCACCAGCGGCGCGTAGGCCGCCAGCTCGTCGGCCACCTGCTCCTCGCCGCCCTTC
>CAYSCA010000215.1:2531-5784 GCA_964429465.1 uncultured Rhodospirillaceae bacterium | reverse complement strand
GAAGCGCAGCGGGAGGTCGGTCATCTGGTCTTCCGGATAGAGATACGGCCCCTCGGGCATGAGCTTCGCCAGCGCGCGACGGACGTCATCGACCCCGCTGCCCTTCATCGCCGAGATCATGAAGGTCTGCTCGAACGGATAGGCCTCGTTGAGGGTCTTGGCCAGCCCGAGCAGCTTCTCACGCGCGATCGCATCCACCTTGTTGAGCGCCAGCAGCACATTGGGGCGCTTGCGATGCTGCAGCGCCTCGACGATCTCGCGGCTCTCGTCATCGAAGCCCTTCACGGCATCGATCAGCAGCAGCACGGCGTCAGCCTCGTCAATGCCGCTCCAGGCTGCCGAAACCATGGCGCGGTCGAGGCGCCGCTTCGGCCTGAATATCCCCGGCGTGTCGACGAACACGATCTGCGCGGCGTCTTCCATGGCGATTGCCGTGATCCGCGCCCGCGTGGTCTGCACCTTCGAGGAGACAATCGATATCTTCGCGCCGACGAGCTGGTTCAGCAGCGTCGACTTGCCGGCATTGGGCGCGCCAACGATGGCGACGTAGCCGCAATGGGTATTCCTTGCTTCGGTCATGTCCCTATGCCGTTTCGAGCCGCGCCAGCAGACGCCCGGCCGCTTCCTGTTCGGCGGTGCGCTTCGAACCGCCCTGCCCGTTCTCCGGCTCGCCATTGCCGAGCCGCACCGAAACGGTGAAATGCGGCTCATGCGGCGGGCCTTCCTGGCTCACCACCTCGTAGCGTGGCGCCGCCAGGCCCCGGGCCGCCGCCCATTCCTGCAGCGCGGTTTTCGCATCCTTCGCCGCTGCCGCGGCAAAATCATCGAATAACGGTTCCATGTAGCGCCGCACGAAGCGTTCCGCCACCTTCAGACCGCCATCGAGGTAAAGCGCAGCCACCACCGCTTCGCAGGCATCGGCAAGGATCGCCGGCTTGCCGGCCCCGCCGGAATCGCGCTCGGACCGCGACAGCTGGATGAAATCGCCCAGCCCCAGCGACTGCGCGAACCGCGCCAGGCTGTCCTGCTTGACCAGAGCGTTGTAGCGCAGCGCCAGCTCGCCGGCCTCGGCCTGCGGAAACCGCTCGGCCAGCAGGGTCGCGACGACCAGTCCAAGCACGCGGTCACCGATGAATTCCAGCCGATTGTAATCGCGCATCGCCGGCGCGGCATCCGCTGCTTTCTGGCGCGCGGATTTGGTCCGGCTGCGGCGCGGATTGGCCGAAGGATGGACCAGCGCCTCTTCCAGCAGGCGCGGATCGGCGAATTTGTGGCCGAGGGCCTTCTGCAGTTGCTCCAGCGCGCTCTTGCGAGGATCGGCGCTCACGCCGTCCTCATTCGATGCCGGTGAACATGCGATTCCAGCGCAGCGCGCTGAACCATGTCCAGGGCTTCAGCAATGCCGCGCTGGGCTCGATGGAGACCCAGCGGATCTCGGCGCGGCCGATCAGGTTATCCGCCGGCACATAGCCGACGCCGCCGAATTCCAGCGGTACGCGGCTGTCCTGGGAATTGTCGCGGTTGTCGCCCATCATGAAGTAATGGCCGGGCGGCACGGTGTAGACGCCGGTATTGTCGCCGGCATTGTAGTTGAAGAGATTGAGCACCCGGTAGGTGGCGCCGCCGGGCAGCGTCTCTTCCCATTGCTCGATCCGCTCCTGCACATTGCCGAAGCGGTCATGACGCTCGAAATCCTCCACGCGGTGGCGCTTCACCGGCTCGCCATTGATATACAGCACGCCTTCGCGCATCTGCAGCCGGTCGCCGGGCAGGCCGATGACGCGCTTGATGTAGTCGATCGAGGGATCGCGCGGCCAGCGGAACACGACGACATCGCCGCGCTCGGGCGAGGAGCCGAGAATCCGGCCGTCGAACAGCGGCGGGCTGAACAGCAGCGAATAGCGGCTGTAGCCATAGGCGAATTTCGAGACGAAGACGTAATCGCCGACCAGCAGGGTCGGCAGCATCGATTCCGAGGGGATATGGAACGGTTCGTAGGCGAAGGTGCGGATGCCGAGCGCGATCAGGATGGCGTAAACGAGGGTGCGGAGGCTTTCCCACAGATCCCCGCCACGCGCTTTCGGCTTCGCCACACTTTGCTCCTGTTCCATGTAAATCAATCCTTTACGGCGAGGTTGAAACCCCGGCCGGCCGCATCAAGCGGGCAACCGTCCGGCAAAGTCAAGCGCCCGCCAGAGAGGCTGGCCCGGGGGTGGATTTGGGCCGCGCCGAAATGATGACAATGGCCTGGGCCAGGGGCGGCTCATCGGTCAGGGAGACGTCGATCTGCGCCTCGTAGCCCTCCGGCAGCAGGCTCTGCAGCCGCGCCAGCGCGCCGCCGGTAAGCGCCATCGACGGCTTGCCGCCGGTCAGGTTCACCACGCCCATATCGCGCCAGAACACGCCCTTGCGAAAGCCGGTACCGAGCGCCTTGGAGCAGGCCTCCTTGGCGGCGAAGCGCTTGGCGTATGACTCGATGCGCGTCAGCTTGCGGCGCTCGGACCGCGCCTTCTCGACCGGCGTGAAGATGCGGTCGAGGAAGCGGTCGCCGAAGCGCGCAATCGTGCGCTCGACGCGGCGGATATCAATGAGGTCCGAACCGATCCCGATGATCATGACAGCCCGACCGTCATGCACTCAGGGCCCGGCTGGCGCGCGCTTCGTCCATCAGCGCCCGCATGCGGCGGATCGCGCCGTCCAGCCCGCCGAAGATCGCCTCGCCGATCAGGAAATGCCCGATATTGAGTTCGACGATGGTGGGAATCGCAGCGACAGGGCCGACCGTGTCGAAGCTGAGGCCATGGCCGGCATGGCATTCCAGGCCGATCGCCTCGGCATGGGCCGCTGCGGCCCGGATGCGGTCCAGCTCGGCGGCGCGTTCGGCGCCCGCGGTCTCGCAATAGCGCCCGGTATGCAGTTCGACCACCGGCGCGCCGAGCGCCTTCGCGGCATCGAGCTGCGCCATCGAAGGCTCGATGAACAGCGAGACGCGGATGCCCGCCGCCGCAAGCTGCCGAACCATCGGCGCCAGATGATCGAACTGGCCGGAGGCGTCGAGGCCGCCTTCGGTGGTGCGCTCCTCGCGCCGCTCCGGCACGATGCAGCTGGCATGCGGCCGATGGCGCAGCGCGATCGCCAGCATCTCTTCGGTCGCCGCCATCTCCAGATTGAGCGGCAGGTCGATCTCGGCCATCAGGCGGTCGATATCGGTATCCGAGATGTGCCGGCGGTCCTCCCGCAGATGCGCGGTGAT
>CAYSCA010000215.1:0-2521 GCA_964429465.1 uncultured Rhodospirillaceae bacterium | reverse complement strand
TGGCCGCCATCTTTGCCGCCCGCACCGGGTCCGGATGCCCGCCGCCGCGGGCATTGCGGATGGTCGCGACGTGATCGATGTTGACGCCGAGGCGGAGCGCGCGCGGGGTCATGGCAGGCTCCTATTTGAGGCCGCGCGAGCCGGGCTTCACCGCCGGCAGCTTCTGCATCTCCGGCGGCAATTCGTCCTCGCGATAGGCCGGCACCTTGTAGCCGCACAATGCGAAAAGCGGCACGCCGAGCTGAACGTCGCCGTCGGAGCGGTCGACGATGCAGGACGCGGCCACCGCGTTACCGCCATTCTCGCCGATGCAGTCGATGCATTCGCGGCTCGACTTGCCGGTGGTGACGACGTCTTCCGCCATCAGCACCCGGGCGCCCTTCGGAATGTCGAAGCCGCGGCGCAGGGCGAATTTGCCGTCCACCCGCTCGGTGAAGATCGCCGGCACGCCGAGCTGGCGCGCCAGCTCGTAGCCGACCACCACGCCGCCCATGGCAGGCGAGCAGACGAGATCGACCGGCTGCGCCCCCATTGCGGCGCGAATCTTCCCGGCCAGCGCCTTGCACAGCGCCTCGGCGCGTTCCGGATACATGAAGACGCGGGCGGACTGCATGTAGACCGGGCTGTGCAGCCCTGAAGTCAGCAGGAAATGGCCTTCCAGCAGGGCGCCGGAATCGCGGTAATGCTGCAGCACGTCGTCACGGGTCATTGTCGGGTGGGACCTCTGGTTCGCTTCACGGTATCAGCCGCGGGCGCGTTCGACCGAACTGATCGCCGGGGTGGCGCGCAGGGCCGCGATGATGTTGGACAGATGCTTCACGTCGCGCACCTCGATATCGACGAACATCTCGAAGAAATCGGGGGTGCGACTGGTGATCTTCAGGTTGGTGATATTGCCCTTGTGCTTGGCGATCACCGTGGTGACGGCGCTGAGCGCGCCGGTCTCGTTGTTGATCACCAGGCTGACGCGGCCGACATGGCCATGCATCTTCTCGCCCTCGGCCGGCGCATCCCAGGCGAGGTCGAGCCAGCGTTCCGGCTGTTCGGCAAACTGTTCCAGCGCATCGCAGTCGATCGTGTGGATGGTCACGCCCTTGCCGGTGGTGACGATCCCGACGATGCGGTCGCCCGGCAGCGGATGGCAGCAGCCGGCGAAATGCATCGCCATGCCGGGAATGAGGCCGCGGATCGGAATCCCGCCGCCCTTGCCCTGCTCCTGGCGCTGCGGCCGGGGCAGGATCGGCAGCTTGTCGGCATCCTCCTCCTTCTCGCCGGGGAAGACGATATGGACCACCTGTCGCGCGGTGACATTGCCCTCGCCCACGCTGACATAGACGTCGTCGGCGTTGCGCAGCTTCAGCACCTTTACCGCCGGCTCCAGCGCGCGCTCGGACACCGTCGCATCATGCTCACGGAAGGCCTTGGCCAGGATCGCCTTGCCCAGCTCGAGATACTGGCCGCGCTGCTGCTGGCGGATGAAGCGGTTGATGCAGGATTTCGCCCGGCCGGACTTGACGAAGTTCAGCCAGGTCGGATTGGGCGCCGGCACTTTCGAGCGCAGGATGTCGACCTGATCGCCGTTGCGCAGCACCGTGCGCAGCGGCACGACGCGGCCATTCACCTTCGCGCCGACCGCCGTGTCGCCGACATCGGAATGCACCGCATAGGCGAAATCCACCACGGTGGCATCGCGCGGCAGGGCGATCAGGTCGCCCTTCGGCGTGAAGCAGAAGACCTGGTCCTGGAACATGTTGAGCTTGGTATGCTCCAGGAATTCTTCCGGATCGGCGGTCTGCTCCAGGATTTCCAGCAATTCGCGCAGCCAGCGATACTGGCGTGCCTCGGCTTCCGGCGCCCCCTTGCCGTCATGCTTGTACTGCCAGTGCGCGGCGACGCCGAGATCGGCGACATCGTGCATTTCCTGCGTCTGGATCTGCACCTCAATGCGCTTGTTCTCCGGCCCGATCACAGTGGTATGCACGGCGCTGTAGCCGTTCTGCTTCGGGGTGGAGATGTAGTCCTTGAAGCGGCCCGGCACCGACGGCCAGGTCTGATGCACGATCCCGAGCGCGTGATAGCAGGTCGGCACGTCCTTCACGACGATACGGAAGGCCATGATGTCGGAAAGCTGCTCGAACGCGATGTTCTTGCGCTGCATCTTCTCCCAGATCGAATAGGGCCGCTTCTCGCGCCCCGACACCCAGGCGTCGATGCTGTTCTCCGCCAGCGTGCGCTTCAGCTTGTCGACGATGCGGTCGACCTGGTTGCCGCCTTCGCTGCGCAGCTGCTCCAGCCGGGCGAGGATCGAGGCGCGGGCGTCGGAATTCAGCTCGGCGAAGGCGAGGTCTTCCAGCTCCTCCTTCAGCTCCTGCATGCCGATGCGGTCGGCCAGCGGCACGAAGATCTCCATCGTCTCTTTCGAGATGCGGCGGCGCTTCTCCGGGTCCTTGATGAAATGCAGCGTGCGCATGTTGTGCAGCCGGTCGGCCAGCTTGACCAGCAGCACGCGGATGTCGTTCGA
>CAYSCA010000214.1:0-5798 GCA_964429465.1 uncultured Rhodospirillaceae bacterium | reverse complement strand
GCACGCGGTCAGTCGCCTGATCGGGGCGCCGCCCGGCTATGTCGGCTACGAGGAGGGCGGCGCGCTCACCGAAGCCGTGCGCCGGCGGCCCTACCAGGTGATCCTGTTCGACGAGGTCGAGAAGGCGCATCCCGATGTCTTCAACGTGCTGCTGCAGGTGCTCGATGACGGGCGCCTCACCGACGGGCAGGGCCGCACGGTGGATTTCCGCAACACGGTGATCATCCTCACCTCCAATCTGGGCAGCGAATATCTGGCCAAGGCGGAAGGCGAGGAGATCGACGAGGTCGTGCGCCACCAGGTGATGGAAGTCGTCCGCTCAAGCTTCCGGCCGGAATTCCTCAACCGGCTCGACGAAGTGATCCTGTTCCGGCGGCTCAGCCGTGCCAACATGACCGGCATCGTCGACATCCAGTTGCAGCGCCTGCGCAAATTGCTGGAGGACCGCAAGATCGAGCTCCGGCTCGACGACGCGGCCAAGCGCTGGCTCGGCGATGCGGGCTACGACCCGGTCTACGGCGCGCGGCCGCTCAAGCGCGTCATCCAGCGCTCGCTGCAGAACCCGCTCGCCAGCCTGATTCTGGAAGGCGAGATCGCCGATGGTGCGACGGTGAATGTGAGCGCCGGCGCCAACGGCCTCACCATCCAGGGCCGCGCGGTGGAGATGGCGGCGGAGTAAAAGGAAAGGGCCCCGGGAGACTGGGGCCCTTGCAGTATTGTCAAAAGAAATGGGACCCCGGGTCGGGCCGGGGTGACGATTTAAAGTGAAGTCGTCACCCCGGCCAAGCGAAGCGCGAGCCGGGGTCTCATTTTTTCACGATCCCACCGCCGCCTTCAGCGCATGATCCAGATCGTCGATCAGGTCGTCGGGATGTTCCAGGCCGATGGAGACGCGGATCAGGCCTTCGGTGACGTTGAGCTGGTCGAGCACCGCCTTGCCGACGCTGGAATGGGTGGTGGATGCCGGATGGCAGATCAGCGATTCGGTGCCGCCCAACGACACAGCCGACTTGAAGAGCGTCAGCGCGTTGATCAGCTTGAAGGCCTGGCCGCGCTCGGCGCCGTTCAGCGTGAAGGAAAAGGTCGAGCCCGGGCCGGTGCATTGCCGTTTGTAGACCGCCTTGTAGGCCGGATCGTTGCTGAGCTCGGGGTGATGCACGGTGACCGGCAGATGCGGATTGTCGGCCAGCCACTGCGCTACCCTGCGGCCCGACTCCGCCGCGCGCGTCATGCGCAGCACCAGCGTTTCCAGCGAGCGCGCGATCATCCAGCTCGAATGCGGGTCGAGCTGGCTGCCGAAGGCCGACCGGATGGTGCGGATGCGGTCGAGCAGGGCTTTCGCGCCGGCGACGCTGCCGGCCACCAGGTCGCTGTGGCCGCCGACATATTTGGTCAGCGAATAGGCCACCAGGTCGACGCCATGGGAGAGCGGCTTCTGAAAGACCGGGCCCAGCATGGTGTTGTCGCAGACGATCAGCGGGCGCCGCCGGGTCTTGGCCGCGATGGTGTCGGCGGCGGCCTTCACGGCGGCGAAGTCGACCAGGGCGTTGGTCGGGTTGGCCGGCGTCTCGATGAAGATCATCGCGATGTTGTCGCGGCCGGCGGCGGCGCGCTGAATCGCCGCTTCCTGCAGGCCATCCTGGAATTCGGCCGAACGGATGCCGAATTCGGGCAGGATCTTGCGCACCATCGTCTCGGTGCCCCCATAGAGCGGCGAGGAATGCAGCAAGGTGTCGCCCGGCCGCAGGAAGGTGAGGAAGCAGGCGCTGATCGCCGCCATGCCGCTGGAGAAGACGGCCGCGGCTTCCGCGCCTTCCAGCAGCGCCAGCCGGTCCTCGACGATCTCGAGATTGGGATGGTTGAAGCGGCTGTAGATCAGTCCGGCGCGCTCGCCCGGCGGCAGCCTGGTGCGGCCGGCCAGCGTGTCGAAGAAGGCGGCGCCGTCCTCGGCGCTTTTGAAGGCGAAGGTGGAGGTGAGGAAGACCGGCGGCTTGACCGCGCCTTCCGACAGGAAGGGGTTGTAGCCATAGGTCATCATCTGGGTTTCGGGATGCAGGTCGCGGTGGCCTGACCGCGTCTTCCTTTCGGTGCGCTTCGCCATGGCATCCTCCTTGGCTCGACAAGGAGGAGTATAGGCTAGTCCGGCAGCATGGGTATCCAGCCGGGCTGTGACGACACGCGGTCGAGCCAGGCCCGGATCGCCGGATAGGCTGCGAGATCGATATCGGCCTCATCCGCGCGGTGCGTGTAGGCATAGAGCGCGATATCGGCGATCGTGTAGCGGCCGGCGACGAAAAAGGCGTTTTGCTGCAGGTGCTGCTCCATCACGGCGAGCGCCTGGTGGCCGCGCTTCAGCCGCTCGGGCATCTCGGCCATGCGCGGATGGTCGCGGCCGAGATGGCGCAGGATGTAGCGCGGCGTGGCGACGTAGGGCTCATGGCTGTACTGTTCGAAGAACAGCCATTGCAGCACCCGGGCCTTCGCCTGGCGGTCCGCCGGCCAGAAGGCCGTGCCGTCGGCGAGATAGCAGATGATCGCGTTCGACTCGGCCAGGAAGCTGCCGTCCTCGAGCTCCAGGGTCGGGATGCGGCCGTTCGGATTCTTCTGCAGGAACGCGGCCGTGCGCGTCTCGCCCTTGTCGATGTCGAGCTCGATGCGGGTATAGGGGATGCCGAGCTGCGCGAGCAGCAGGCGGCATTTATAGCCGTTGCCGGAATCGAGATAGTCGTAAAGCGTCAGCATGCGAAAGGCCCGGGAGAGACGGTTGGGGTTTTGCCGCCCGGAGCCTGCCGCAAGCCGGACCAGCCGGCAAACCGAATATTGTCCCGCTTGTATCAGTCGCGCCGGCTGAGCAGCGCGATGGCCGGGGTGGCGCGGATCTCGCCGTCGATGCGGTCGATCGCCTCGCGGAAGCGGGCATATTCCTTGCCCGTCAGCTTGCGGCCGGAGGGGAAGCGCACGCCGGCGGGGTTGACCTGCTTGCCGTTGACCAGCACCTCGTAATGCAGATGCGGGCCGGTCGAGCGGCCGGTCGTGCCGACATTGCCGATCACCTGGCCCTGGCGCACGCGCTGGCCGCGGTTCACGTTGATGCGGCTCATATGCGCATAGGCCGTGGCATAGCCGTTGGCATGCTTGATCCGCACATATTTGCCATAGCCGCCATGCCAGCCGGCCACTTCGACGATGCCGTCGCCGGCGGCCTGGATCGGCGTACCGGTGGCGGCGCCGAAATCGCTGCCCTTGTGCATCAGGCCGTAGCCGAGGATCGGGTGGCGGCGCATGCCGAATTTCGAGGTCAGCCGCGCGCCGTCGATCGGGGTGCGCAGCAGCGCCTTGCGCACGCTCTGGCCCGCCGGCGTGAAATAGTCGGCCTCGCCGCCATCCGACGGCGTATAGAGGTAATAGCGCAGCTCGCGGCCCGACAGCGTCATCGAGGCGGCGGCGATCCGGCCGGTCTTCACCGTATTGCCCTGGTCGTCATAATGACGCTCGAAGAAGACCTCGAAGCGGTCGCCCTGCTGGATCTCGCGCTGGAAATCGACGTCGTAGGAGAAGATCTTGATGAAGTCGCTGAGCAGGCTGTTGCTCAGGCCCGCGGCAATCCCGGCATTGTAGAGGCTGTCGTCGATCTCGCCGGCGACGCGGGCGTGATCGATGTTGAATTCGCGGATCGTCTCCTGCGCGGTGAAGCCGTCGCTGGCATCGCTGCGCACTACGCTGACTTCGCGCTCGATGCTCGGGCTCAGGCTGAGCTCGAACAGGCGGTAGCTGTCGGCATCGTTGCGCTCGAAGGTCAGCGTGATCTCCTGCCCGACCTTCAGCTTGCGCGGATTGAACTTGTCGGCGAGCGCGGAGATCGCCGCCTGGCTCTCGCCCGGATCGGCGCCGGCATCGGTCAGCAAAGCCATCAGCGTGTCGCCGGGCGCCACCGCCAGCTTCTTCAGCACCTTGGTGGGCAGCAGGTCGGTGGGGTCCAGCGCCTGGGGCCACCACAGGTCGGGCTGGCTGACAAAGGCTTCCAGGGTGGGGGCGAGGCGGAAGGCCTCGGCAACGGCCTGGTCGACCGCCAAGTTATGCTCGGGTTTGCGCTGCGAGGCCTGCAGGATCAGGGCGCCGCCGAAGAGACCGGCGGCCGCGAGGCAGACGGGAAGAATCCTGTTGAGCCGCATGGCCCTGGACGAGGCCGGGCGGCGGAAGTCAAAACGCTTAAAAGGCACGAATCCCCCGAAGCTTACGAAACACCCCCGATGGGCGGGAAGACTATCGCCACCCGATTCCACCGGGTCAAGAAATTATCGCCGCTGCAGAGGTGGAAAATTCGTTATCTGCCAATCATCTAGCCTCGATCCGGCGGGTCATGGCGGCGCCGGGCGGCGGCTCCAGGCGGCAGAAAAGGCTGCTCCGGGCGGAAAAAGCCGGCCGGAACGGCCGATCGACGGCCCGGCGACGGGATTCGGGGGCTCTGTTTCCGCCTGTCCGGCGGCCCCTGCGGGCAGGCTCCGGCGGCGCGGCGCAGAATGCTGCGCGCGGCTGCGAAACGGCGCAACGACATTACCAAATCTTGTGGATAATTCGGTACTTATCCCCATTTGGAGGTATATGCATTTTTTTTGAAAATAGCCGTTGACGGGGATGGGCGATCTGAATATAAACCGCCCCACGACGCGGCCGGACATTGTCCCACTGAGTAGCGTACGGGGCAACGGAACGGCAGCGTCTTTTCTGTCTCTAAAGGGTACGAACCCTGTGGATGACGGGGATTGCGGGGAAGCCCGCCGCCACACATCGGTGTGGTCTGTTGTTGGACATCGTGAATCGGAATGGAAGAGATGCGTGGGCGGCGGTGCCGATCATGCTGATCGCAAGATCGGCTGATCAACACTCGTTTGCTCAAGCATCGGATAGTTAAAGCAGCGATGTCTGTCGCGAGACAGATATCATTGACGCTATGCGGGTCTCATCATGCCCCCCGGAACGGCAGCAATGCCGCGACGGAAATGATGTGACCATAGTAAGAGTAAACGGGATTTCTCAAGTCAACTTGAGAGTTTGATCCTGGCTCAGAATGAACGCTGGCGGCAGGCCTAACACATGCAAGTCGAACGCCCCGCAAGGGGAGTGGCGCACGGGTGAGTAACGCGTGGGAATATGCCCTTCGGTTCGGAATAACACAGGGAAACTTGTGCTAATACCGGATACGATCTACGGATGAAAGATTTATCGCCGAAGGAGTAGCCCGCGTCAGATTAGCTAGTTGGTGAGGTAATGGCTCACCAAGGCTACGATCTGTAGCTGGTCTGAGAGGATGATCAGCCACACTGGGACTGAGACACGGCCCAGACTCCTACGGGAGGCAGCAGTGGGGAATATTGGACAATGGGCGAAAGCCTGATCCAGCCATGCCGCGTGAGTGATGAAGGCCTTAGGGTTGTAAAGCTCTTTCGCCGGGGAAGATAATGACGGTACCCGGAAAAGAAGCCTCGGCTAACTCCGTGCCAGCAGCCGCGGTAAGACGGAGGAGGCTAGCGTTATTCGGAATTACTGGGCGTAAAGCGTGCGCAGGTTGTGAGTCTAGTTGGATGTGAAAGCCCGGGGCTTAACCTCGGATGTGCATCCAAAACTGGCTCGCTGGAGGTTGGAAGAGGAGAGTGGAATTCCCAGTGTAGAGGTGAAATTCGTAGATATTGGGAAGAACACCAGTGGCGAAGGCGGCTCTCTGGTCCATACCTGACACTCATGCACGAAAGCGTGGGGAGCAAACAGGATTAGATACCCTGGTAGTCCACGCCGTAAAC
>CAYSCA010000213.1:0-5928 GCA_964429465.1 uncultured Rhodospirillaceae bacterium | reverse complement strand
GCGGCAGGGTCATGTCCTTGTAGACGAACACGGCGACGAAGAACGCGTAGACGGCGGCGACGGCCGCCGCTTCGGTCGGCGTGAAAATGCCACCATAGATGCCGCCGAGGATGATGACGATCAGCATCAGGCCCCAGACCGCCTTGCGGCCGCTCCTCAGCCGCTCGGCCCAGGAGGCGCGCGGCTGCCGCGGCAGGTCGAGGACGCGGGCGGAAATATAGACGGCCGCGATCAGCATGAGGCCAAGCACGATGCCGGGTGTGACGCCGGCCATGAACAGCCGCCCGACCGAGGTTTCGGTCGCCGCGCCGTAGACCACCATCACGATGGAGGGCGGAATCAGGATGCCGAGCGTGCCGGCATTGCAGATGACGCCGGCGGCATATCCCTTGGTGTAGCCCGTCTTCACCATGCCGGCGATGACGATCGAGCCGACCGCCACCACGGTGGCCGGCGAACTGCCCGACACGGCGGCGAACAGCATGCAGGCCATCACCGACGCGATAGCCAGGCCGCCATGGGTGTGGCCGACGCAGTTGATGGCGAAATTGATCATCCGGCGGGCGACGCCGCCGGTGGTCATGAAGGCGCCGCCGAGAATGAAGAAGGGAATCGCCAGGAGGGTATAGAGATCCATCGTGGCGAACAGCTTGAGCGCCAGCGACGCCAGCGAATCATTGGCGAAGAACAGCGTGGTCAGAATGCTGGCCAGGCCGAGCGAGATGGCCACCGGCATGCCGATCGCCATGAAGCCGAACAGCAGGACAAACAGAATCACGACATTCATGGCCGGCGCCCCCCGTCATGTTCGCCGGTTTCGAGCGCATGGGCGCGCAGGACTTCCGCCGCCTCGTCGCCGAGCAGCGAAACCTCTTCGGGCGACCTCAGCAGCCGCCATGTCACCTGCAGGAGACGCCAGAAAAGCAGCGCGAAGCTGATCGGCAGGATGATCGACAGCAGCCAGCGCGGCGCGTCGATATCCTCGGCCTCGACGCCAAGGATGTACATCGTATCGATATAGTTGTAGCCGCCGGCGAACATCAGGCCGGCATAGAGCAGGCACAACGCGCCGGCAATCAGGCCGACGATCTGGCGGCCACGACGGGGCAGCAGCTTCACTACCGCATCGACACCGATATGGAAGCCAACCTTCACGCCATAGGCGATGCCGACCAGCACCATCCAGGCGAACATGTAGGTGGTCGCCTCCAGCCCCCAGGAAAGGCCGGTATTGAATACGTAACGCAAGATCACCTGAACGAAGGTGAGCAGCGTCATGGCGGCGAGGAGGAGGATGATTGCACCCTCCTCCAGCCGGGTCATGATCTTTTCAATCATGCTTGTCGCGCCCCCGCTCGCGACAGGTCGGGCGATATCAGCTCGACTTGTTGGCCGCCATCGCCGCGTCGATCAGGTCCTTGCCGACCTGCGGCTCGAACTTCTTGTAAACCGGCATCATCGCCTTCTGCCAGGCAGCCTGCTGCTCCTTGGTCAGGGTGATGATCTCGGTCTTGCCCGAGTCCATGATCTTCTTCTTGTCGCCCTGGTTGATGTCGTCGGCGAGCTTGTTGGCATAGGTGGTGGCATCAGCCATCGACTTTTCCAGCACCGGCTTGATGTCCTTGGGCAGGCTGTCCCAGAACTTGGTGTTCGCCACCACCATGTAGTCGATCACGCCATGGTTCGACTCGGTGATGTACTTCTGGGCCTCATGGAACTTCTGCGAGTAGATGTTCGACCAGGTGTTTTCCTGACCGTCGACCGTGCCGGTCTGCAGCGCCTGGTAGACTTCGGCAAACGCCATCTTCTGCGGGTTCGCGCCCAGCGCCTCGAACTGGGCCTGCAGCACGTCCGACGCCTGGATGCGGAACTTCAGGCCCTTGGCATCTTCCGGCAGCCGCAGCGGCTTGTTGGCCGAAATCTGCTTCATGCCGTTATGCCAGTAGGCCAGGCCGGTATAGCCCTTGTCCTTCATCGAGCTCAGCAGCGCCTTGCCGGCCGGGCCCTTCTGGAAACGGTCGATGGCGTTGATGTCGTTGAACAGGAAGGGCAGATCGAAAACCTGCAGCTTCTTGGTGAACTTGGCGAATTTCGAAAGCGACGGAGCGATGATCTGGACGTCGCCGAGCAGCAGCGCTTCCATTTCCTTGGCATCGCCGAACAGCTGCGAATTCGGGTAGACCTCGACCACGACCTTGCCGGGCAGGCGTTCTTCGACGAGGCGCTTGAATTCGAGCGCGCCCTTGCCCTTCGGGGTCGCATCCGCCACCACGTGGCTGAACTTGATCTTGATCGGCTCCGCCGATGCGGGGCCGGCGAAGGCCACGGCCGCGGCGAGCGCCGCCATACCGGTGATGAGTTTCCGCATGTCATTTCCTCCTGATTGATCCTGCCGGATTGGTTATCCGAGTTTTTATCTTTGCACTCCCGGATGATCCGGATTGCCGGCCACCTCGCGCGGCAGAATAGCCACAACACTGCCGGCCAGCAACAATCCTATTGCGGGTAAAATGCTGATGATGCGCGTGAATTTCGCCTCAAACGGATGCGGCGGGCCGATTGGCGCGGCCCGGCCCCATGCTGCGCCTGCACAATACGCTCAGTCCGGCGTAATCAGGTTGAGTCCGAGCAGCAGCGCGCGCACTTCCTGCCGTGCTGCGGCCTGCGCCATGTTGATGCCGCCGCCGGTCCTGTCGAGGTCCATCAGGGTCAGGCCGGAGAGGAAGAGCTCGCGGAAGATCACGCGCTCGGAGAGGCCGGGCAGGAAACGGAAGCCGATCCGCTTCTCCAGCGACTTCAGCACATGCCCGACATTGCGCTTGTTGCGCGCATCCAGGTGCGACAGGCGATTGCGGATCACCACCCAGTCGACGCTCTGGCGGTCTCGGCTGAAGCGCTGCTTGCGCTGCTCCCACACCATCACCGCATAGCGGCTGGGCTTCACCACCTTCAGCGTGTCGGGATCGACGGTCGCCAGCAGGTCGACATCGATGAAGCTGTCATTGACAGGCGTGATCAGCAGATCGGCGTAGGAATGGCCAAGCCGCGAGAGATGACTGTCGCTGCCGGGACAGTCGATCAGGATGAAGTCATGCGAAGCCGAGAGCCCGGCGATGGCGGCGGCCAGCCGGGCGGCCTCGTCGGCCTGGGCTTCGGGTTTCAGCGGCAGGTCGCTTTCGGGCACCACGACATGCTCCGGCATCGGCAGCCGCAGGCCGTTCTTCTCGGCGAAGACCTTCCGGTTCTCCAGATAGCGCGTCAGCGTACGCTGCTTGGCGTCGAGGTCGATCGCCGCCACCCGGCCGCCCTCGAGCAGCAGGCCGGTCAGGATATGCATGGTCGTCGTCGACTTGCCCGAGCCGCCCTTCTCGTTGCCGATGACGATGATGCGCGCCTGCGCCGGGCGCGTCGCAGCGGCCGCCTGTACCGGGACGTCCATGACCAACTCCACTGAAGCTGCCGCTTGGTATTACAGAAGACCCAGGCTGCGCAACTCAGCCATCAGTTCCGGCGGCATTTCGGCCGCGCCTTTTCCCAGTCTGGCGACATCCGGCGGCGCATCCTCGGCTTCCAGGTAGCGCCAGCCCTGGTGCGGCCGCCGCGGCTGCGGGAGCACGGGGATCAGTTCGGTCCTCATGACGATGCCGCAATGCGGGCCCTTGTTTTCCAGCACCGCCTCTTCCAGCCCCACGATCGGGCAGCGGACGGCGATATGGCCCTTGACGATCCAGTAGAGCGAGCCGCCGGCAAGGACCTCCTCGGCCCGTTTCGGCATATGCCGGGTGTAATGCGTGAAGGTCTTGGTCCGGCGCGCCTTCATGCGCTGGCGGAAATGGTCGAGGCTTTCGATCCCGACGGCAATCTTCAGAAGGTGAACGGGCAAGGCGCACTCACAGGAATTCGACTCAGAGGCACTTGGATTTCAGCGCACGGGCGACGCGCGAAACCGGCGGCCGGCCGAGCCTGTCGCTAATCCACCAGGCGGTCTGCACCAGCTTCTTCAGATCCACGCCGGTTTCGATGCCCAGGCCGTCGAGCATGTAGACCAGATCCTCCGTCGCCACGTTCCCGGTGGCGCCCGGCGCATAGGGGCAGCCGCCAAGCCCCGCCACCGAGGCGTCGTGGCGCGCCACGCCGCATTCCAGCGCCGCCAGCGTATTGGCCAGCGCCGGGCCGTAGGTGTCGGGGAAATGCCCGCCCAGCGCCTCCAGCGACACCTCTTTCGCGCAGGCCTCGATCATCGCCTTCACCTTGCCCGGCGTGCCGACCCCGATCGTGTCGCCGAGCCCGATATCGTCGCAGCCGAGATCGTACATCTGCTTCACGACTTTCGCGGTCTGCTGCGGCGCGATCTCGCCCTCGAACGGGCAGCCGACCACCACCGAGACGAAGCCGCGCACCTTTACGCCGTCGCGCTTCGCGGCTTCCACCACGGGGCGGAAACGCTCGATGCTTTCCTCAACGCCGCAATTGATGTTCCTGCGCGAGAAGCTTTCGCTGGCGGCGGCGAAGATGCCAACCGCCTCGGCCCCTGCGGCGCGCGCCGCCTCGTAGCCTTTCATGTTCGGCGTCAGCACCTGGTAGGTGACGCCGGGGCGGCGCTTGAGCTGCGCCATCACCTCGTTATGGTCGCCCATCTGCGGCACCCATTTCGGCGACACGAAGCTGGTCGCCTCGACATGGGTGACGCCGCAATCCACCAGCCGGTCGATCAGTTCGACCTTCACCTCGGTCGGCACCACGCCCGGCTCGTTCTGCAGGCCGTCGCGCGGCCCGGCTTCCCACAGGGTAATGCGGCCTGGCAACGCCATGGTCACTCCTCCGCCTCGATGCTGAGCAGGACGGCGCTCTCCGGCACCTGGTCTCCGGCGCGGAAATGCAGCTTCGCCACCGTGCCGCGGCCCGGCGCGCTGATCGTATGCTCCATCTTCATTGCTTCCAGGATCATCAGCGGCTGGCCCTTCTCCACCAAGGCGCCTTCGGCCACCAGCACCTGCACCACCTTGCCCGGCATCGGCGCAGTCAACTGCCCGCCGACGGCTTCGTCGGCCTCACCGGCACGGCGCGGATCGACCAGCGTCAGCTTGTGGGTCTCGCCCGGCAGCAGGATGGTGAGATCGTCGCCCTGGCGCACCACGCCGGCCCTGATCCGGCGGCCGTTGAGCACGGCATCGAGGTTGCCATCCTGCTCCAGCGTGCCCTGCGCGACCATCTCGGTCTCCAGGCCGCGCAGGCGGATGGCGCCATCGGCGAGATAGTCCACGCGGCAAGCCGTATCCGCATCGCGGTCCTTGAAGATCAGCTCATCCGAGCCGCGGTCATTCAGCCGCCAGCCGTTCACCGCCGCCCAGGGGGACCATGGATCGCCGCGCGTGTGGTCGCGGACATCCGCCCGCCGCTGCAGGATGACGGCCAGAGCCGCGAGGGCCACGACGCTTGCGGAGGCCGGCGCGGCCTGCGGCAGCAGGTCGGCGCGGAACCGCTCGATGAAACCGGTATCAAGGTCGCCCTCGCCGAAGGCCGGATGACCGACCAGCGCGATCAGGAAGGCGGTGTTGGTGGCCACGCCGGCGATCTGGTACTCGCCGAGCGCCTGGCGCATCCGGCGCAAGGCCGATTTGCGGTCGCGATCCCAGACGATCAGCTTGGCGATCATCGGGTCGTAATAGGGCGTCACGGCGTCGCCCTCGCGCACGCCGGTATCGACCCGCACATGCGCGTCTTCCGCCGGCGCGCGCAGGCGATGCAGCATACCGACCGAAGGCAGGAAATTCTTCAGCGGGTCTTCGGCGTAGACGCGCGCCTCGACCGCATGTCCGTCGATGGCAAGCTGCTCCTGCGCCAGCGGAAGCTTCTCGCCGGCCGCCACCCGCAACTGCCATTCCACCAGATCCTGGCCGGTGATCATCTCGGTCACCGGATGCTCGA
>CAYSCA010000212.1:0-5947 GCA_964429465.1 uncultured Rhodospirillaceae bacterium | reverse complement strand
CCGCGTCGCCGGCGACGCGCAGCAGCAGCGCCTTGCTGTAGAGCGGGTCGCGCGCATTGCCCGGTTCGTCGGGGAAATAGAGCTGTGTGGTCAGCACGTCGCGGCCCGGCGCCTGCACCTTCACGTGGATATGCCGCGTGCGGCCGGGATAGGCGGCCGGCACGATCGTCTCCACCTGCCAGCGGCCCTGATCGTCGCTGAACAGATGACCGCGCAGGCGGTAGCCGTCATTGTCATACCGCCCGTCGGCATCGGCCTGCCACAGATCGACCAGCGCGCCCGGCACCGGCTGGCAGGCGCGGTCGAGCACATAGCCGCCGAGCCGCAGCCGGGTGCCGGCCATGCCCGGCTCCGACAGGACGGTGCGCTCGGGCGAGGCGGGCGTGTAATAGGGGCCTTCGGTCTGCGCCGGGGTCGGCGTTTCCTTCGCCGCCCCGCAGGCCGGCGTCGGCGCCAGCGGCGGGGTCAGCCCGCGACTCTGGGCATAGCCCAGCCCCGGCAGCGCGGCGAACATCGCCGCCTGCAGCAGCAGGGCGCGGCGGCCCAGGAAGCGGTCAACCTGGGAATGGGGAACGAGGGAGCGGTGGCCCGGGGGGAAGTGAACCGGCATGGGAATCCCCGTTTCGTGCGATCTGAGCAACCACACGGGCGGCGTCTGCGTTCCCTGCGACGGGAGTCACAAAATTCCGCTTTGACTTGCCGCACGACCGTTCGTATATTCTCCCCCCATGAGCAAAGGCCTCAAAACCCGTGCCGCGATTCTCTCCGAAGCCCTCAGTGCGGTCAGCACCGACGGCTTCCAGGGGATTTCCATCGGCATGCTGGCCGACCGGCTGAAGATGTCGAAATCCGGCCTGTTCGCCCATTTCGGCTCCAAGGAGGAGCTGGAGAAGGCGGTGCTGGAAGAGGCCAGCGAGCGTTTTGTCGAGGCGGTCTGGGAACCGGCGCGGCATCTGCCGCGCGGCCGGCCGCGGCTGGAAGGGATTTTCCGCAACTGGATGAACTGGAGCCTGCATAACGACGAAATGCCCGGCGGCTGCGTGTTCATGAAGCTCTCGTCCGAGATCCATGACCGGCCCGGCCCGGTGCGCGACCTGCTGGCCGAGATGCAGACCCGGTGGCAGGCGACCCTGGCGCGCTCGGCGCAGATCGCCATCCAGGAAGGGCATTTCCATGCCGGCGTGGACCCGCGCCAGTTCGCCTACGAGCTGCAGGGCATCCTGATGGCCCTGAAATATTACCGCCGCCTGCTGCGCGACGAGACGGCGGTCACGCGCAGCGAACAGGCCTTCGCCGCCCTGCTGGAGCGCTCGGCCGCCCGGCACTGAGTTCAGTCAGTACCAGTCTCCCCAGACCCCTAGAAGAAAGAGCCTTTCCATGACGATGCCAGCCATCCAGACCCCGAATACCAGGACAAAAAGGCACGATCGTTCGTTTATCGCACGACCCTTGGCCCGGCCACTGCTGCCCACCGGCGAGCAGCCCGGCTGGCTGAAAGCCCGCCCCCGCGCGGAAGACTATCCGGCCGAGCCGAACTGGCTGATCGACGACAACCATCTGCGGGCGCTGGCCGGGCTGGATCAGCCCTGGTGGCGGATGCTGCCGGACAGCCTGTCCACCCTGTTCGCCACCTGGCGGACGCGGGCGCGGCAGCGGCGCGAACTGGCGCAGATCGATGCGCGCTCGCTGCGCGAGGCCGGCATCGATCCCGGCATCGCCGATTTCGAGGCCGCCCAGCCATTCTGGCGCAAGCCGATGACCCTGCGCGACCTGCCGACGGATCGTCCGATCTCCTGACGCTCCGCCGGCCTTCCGGGCCGCCGCCTACCGGGAATTGCACCCGGTGGGCGGCGGCAGCTTTGCCGTTTGTTGACGAAATGACGGCGACCCTTAAGCTGCCTGTCCGACAATCGGGCAAAATCACCCGGGGAGGATAACGAATGGCACAGGGGGCCGGCGCCGCACCGCGCGCCGACGAACTTTCGCCTGCCGAGCGCATGACCGAGGATCTGGCGTATCGCAGCCTGCCGCCCGTGCTGCGCGCCGTCTTCGTCGCGCTGACCCTGGCGGCCATGGTCATCGTCCTGAACCAGCAGTTCAACCTGCATCTGTTCAACATCACGCTGGTCGAGAACCGCTATCTCTTCGTGCTGGCCGGGGCCACCCTGCCGCTGGTCTTCCTCGCCTATCCCTGGCATGGCCGCGGCGGCGACGACCGCCTGCCGGTGATCGACATCGTGCTCGCCCTGATCACCATCGGGGCGATCGGCTGGTTCAGCTGGCAGGCGGAGGCGATCCTCGCCGAGGGCTGGGAATTCGCGCCGCCGCTGACCGCCAAGATCCTCGGCGCCGTGCTCTGGGTGCTGATCCTCGAGGCGCTGCGGCGCTCGGGCGGCACCGCGATCTTCATCATCGTCACGCTGGTCTCGCTCTATCCGGTCGTGGCCGACGTCATGCCGGGACCGATCCGCGGCATCGGCCAGACACTGGAGGATACGCTCGCCTATCACATCGTCTCGTCGGAAAGCGCCTTCGGCATCCCGATGCGCGCCTTCGGCGAGATCGTCATCGGCTTCATCGTGTTCGGCGTGGCGCTGAACCATACCGGCGGCGGCAAGTTCTTCAACGACGTGGCCTTCGCCCTGGTCGGCCGCGTGCGCGGCGGCGCGGCGCAGGTCGGCGTGATCTCATCCGCCCTGCAGGGCTCGATCTCGGGCAGCGTGATCTCCAACGTGATCTCGTCGGGCGTCGTCACCATCCCGGCGATGAAGCGCACCGGCTTCCGCGCCGACTATGCCGGCGGCGTCGAGGCCGTGGCGTCCACCGGCGCGGTGCTGATGCCGCCGGTGATGGGCTCGACCGCCTTCGTGATGGCGAGCTTCCTCGGCATTCCCTATGGCGATATCGCGCTGGCCGCCGCGGTGCCGGCGCTGCTGTTCTATTTCGGCCTCGCCGTGCAGATCGACGCCTATTCGGCCCGCCTCGGCCTGCGCGGCCTGAAACGCGAGGAGCTGCCGCAGCTCTGGGCGACGCTGAAGGAAGGCTGGCTCTACATCCTGGTCTTCGTCGTGCTGGTCTTCCTGATGGTCTACGAGCAGCGCGAGGCGACCGCGCCCTTCTTCGCCACCGCCCTGCTGCTGATCGTCAACCAGCTGCTGCCGCGCCACCGCCTGAGCCGGGCCTCCTTCGTGGAGCTGATCATGGCGACCGGCCGGGCCCTGGCCGAGCTGGTCGCCATCCTCGCCGGCGTCGGCTTCATCATCGGCGCCTTCTCGGTCACCGGGCTGGCCGGCACGCTGGCCAACGACCTCGTCTTCCTCGCCGGCGACAATCCGCTGATCCTGCTGCTGATGGGCGCGATCACCAGCTTCTTCTTCGGCATGGGGATGACGGTCACCGCCTGCTACATCTTCCTCGCCATCGTGCTGGCGCCGCCGCTGGTCAAGGCCGGGCTCGATCCCCTCGCGGTGCATCTCTTCATCATGTATTGGGGCATGATCTCCTTCATCACGCCGCCGGTGGCGCTGGCCACCTTCGCGGCCGCGCCGCTGGCCCGCACCTCGCCGTTCAAGATCGGCTTCCAGGCCGTGCGGCTCGGCGCGGTGATCTATATCGTGCCGTTCTTCTTCGCGCTCAATCCGGCGCTGATCCTGAAGGGCGAGCCGATGCAGGTGATCGGCGTGATCGTCACCGCCACGATCGGGGTATTCCTGATCGCCGCCGCCCTGCAGGGCTGGCTGATCGGCGCCGGACGGCTGGATGGCGGCATCCTGCGCAATGTCGCGCGCATCATGCTGTTTGCCGGCGGCTTCGCGCTTGCAACACCGGGCGGCAACCTGATCCCGCTGAGCAACACGACGCTGGCGCTCGCGGGCGTGGCCATGGCGCTCGCCGCTTTCCTGTTGCTCAGGCTGGCGAACCGCGACACACTTTCACCTGCAACCAAGTAAAAGAACCGGAGGAAACGTCCATGCGTTTTGCATTATCAACCCTGACGGCCGTCGCCGCGCTGGCGCTGTCGGCGAGCGCCATGGCGCAAAAGCTGCCCGACCAGCTGACCTGGACCGCCTACGATGTCGGCTCCGGCGGCTACAACCAGGCGGTCGCCATCGGCAACGCGCTGAAGACCAAGCTGGGCGTCACGCTCCGCGTGCTGCCGGGCAAGAACGACGTGTCGCGCACCGTGCCGCTGCGCGAGGGCAAGGTGCCCTTCTCGGCCAACGGCGTCGGCGGCACCTACATGACGCAGGAAGGCATGTACGAGTTCGGCGCCAAGGACTGGGGCCCACAGCCGGTGCGCTCGATCCTGCTGAACAATTCCGACGCCCTGCTCACCATCGTCGCCGCCGGCGATATCGGCGTGAAGACGATCGCCGACCTCAAGGGCAAGCGGGTCGCCTGGGTGGTCGGCGCGCCGTCGCTGAACCAGAACATCACCGCTCTGCTGGCCTATGCCAACCTGACCTGGAACGACGTGCAGAAGGTCGAGTTCGGCGGCTTCGGCCAGGCGATGGACGGCATCATCAACAACCAGGTGGATGCCGCCTTCACCTCGACCATCTCGGGCAAGGCCTTCCAGATCGAATCCTCGCCGCGCAAGATCGCCTGGCCGGTGGTCTCGCATGCCGACAAGGAAGGCTGGAAGCGGCTGAAATCCAAGGCGCCCTTCTACGTGCCGTTCATGGGCACCGAAGGCGCCGGCCTGTCGAAGGACAAGCCGGTGGAAGGCGCGACCTATCCCTATCCGGTGCTGATGACCTATGCCGGCACCGATGCCAACATGGTCTATGCCATGACCAAGGCGATGGTCGAGCTGTTCCCCGAATACAAGGATGCCGCGCCGGGCAATGTCGGCTGGGACATCAAGCGCCAGGTCTTCGACTGGGTGGTGCCGGTGCATGAAGGCGCCATCAAGTATTTCAAGGAGATCAAGGTCTGGAAGCCGGAATACGACAAGGCCAACGCGGACCTGCTGAAGCGCCAGAAGGTGCTGGCCGATGCCTGGGCCGCCCATACCAAGGGCAAGCATGCCGACGACGCGGCCTGGATGAAGGCCTGGCAGAAGACCCGCGCCGACGCGCTGACCAAGGCCGGCATGGAACCGGTCCTCACGGAATGGTAAGGACTGACCGAGCAGCAAGCGCGCCTCTCGCTGCGTGACGACAGCGGCCCGCCGGAAACGGCGGGCCGTTTTTCATATGCCCCTCGCCCTCCCGCTGCGCGGGCCCCCCCTCCCCCTGAGGGAGAGGGGCGGGGTGAGGGTTCTTGAAAATCCTTCCATTGCAGCGGGACAATTCCGCGCTTTCGAGTCCGGTGCCGCGGCCTTACCGTGGCGCCATGACCGACCTCGCCCTCGACCACGCCCGCCGCATGGCCCGCTACAACCGCTGGGCCAATACCCGCCTCTATGATGCCTGCGCGCAGCTTTCGCCGGAGGCGTATCACGCCGCCCGCCCGAGCTTCTTCGGCAGCATCCATGCGACCTTGAACCATATCCTGGTCGGCGACAGCATCTGGCTCGGCCGCTTCAAGGGTGCGGTGCCGCCGCAACTGACCCGGCTGAACATGATCCTGCACGAGGATTTCGCCGGCCTGCGCGCGGCGCGCGAGGCCAAGGATGCGGAGATCCTGGCCTTCGCCGACGGGCTCGACGCGACCGCGCTGGCCGGCAGCTTCACCTACAAAAACATGCGCGGCGACGCCTTCACCGATCCGCTCTTCCCGCCGCTGATGCATTTCTTCAATCACCAGACGCATCATCGCGGCCAGGTGCATGGCCTGCTCAGCCATGCCGGCATTGAGCCGCCGGAACTCGACCTGATCTACTTTATGCGGGAGAAGTGATCCCCCCCTCCCGCCCTCTCCCTTGCAGAGAAGGTCGGGATAAGGGCCTGCGTCACAGCTTCGCGTAATCGATCTCGCCGTGGCGATCGAGCGGGCGGCCGCC